>NZ_BOMZ01000078.1 GCF_016862455.1 Actinoplanes utahensis | reverse complement strand
GTGCTGTCTCGACCCGCGTGAGACAGCACTGACGACCAGCCGGAGAGATCACGAGAGGACCGTACGAGATGCGCGCGATCACGCAGGAGACGCTCGGTGGACCCGAGGTGCTCACCGCGACGACAGTGGACCGGCCGTCGCCCGGGCCCACCGAGATCCTGGTGCGGGTGCACGCCGCCGGGCTCAATCCGGTGGACGTCAAATCGCGGCAGTTCGGCGGCTTCCTCGGGCAGCCGCCGTTCATCCTCGGCTGGGACGTCTCCGGCGTCGTCGAGGAGGTCGGCACCGGGGTGACCCTGTTCGGCCCGGGTGACGAGGTGTTCGGGATGCCGTGGTTCCCCCGGCAGGCGGGCGCCTACGCCGACTACGTGACGGCGCCGTCACGGCACTTCGCCGCCAAACCCGGCGACATCGATCACGTACACGCGGCGGGTCTCCCGCTCGCCGGGCTCACCGCCTGGCAGGCCCTGGTGGACCGCGCCCGGGTGCGGCCCGGCCAGCGGGTCCTCGTCCACGCGGCGGCCGGCGGGGTCGGGCACCTCGCGGTGCAGATCGCCAAGAACCTGGGCGCGTACGTGATCGGCACCGCTCGCGCCGGCAAGCACGACCTGCTGCGCGACCTGGGCGCGGACGAGGTGATCGACTACACCGCGGTGGACGTCGCCGAGGCGATCGAACCGGTCGACGTGGTCCTCGACCCGATCGGTGGCGAGAACGGGCCGCGCAGTCTGCGCACCCTGCGCCGGGGCGGCGTTCTGGTGTCGATCAACTCCCCGGCCGAGCAACGGCTGGCGCCGCAGGCCGAGGAGCTGGGGGTGCGGGCCGGGTTCCTGCTCGTCGAACCGGACCGGTCCGGCCTGCTCGCGCTGGCCGACCTGGTGCGGGCCGGCCGGCTGCGGGTGCTGGTCGAGGCGGAGTTCCCCCTCGCCGACGCCACGAAGGCGCACGAGCTGAGCGAGACCGGCCGGGCCACCGGCAAGATCGTGCTCATCACCGGCGCCTGATCACGCCTCGCCCTCTCGACGTCGCGGGCGAGGCGTGATCAGGCCGCCCGCTCCAGGTCGCGGGCCAGCCCGCGCAGGGTGGCCGTGAACCCGGCCCGCCCGATCAGCGTCACCACCGGCCCGAGAAACCGGGTGATCCGGCGGGGGGACACCGTCACGTCCTCGACCCACGTCACCCGGCTCCGGCCGCCCGGCAGCGCGGCCACCGAGAACCAGGCGCGCCCGTGCACCACCCGCCCGTGCTTGGTGATCTCGCACCGGCCGGGCCGGTCACCGGACGGCGGCTCCCACACGACGATCTCCATCGGATCGTCGAACCCCAGCGGTCCCAGCCCGGTGCGGGCGACGAACCGGGCGCCGACCCCGTCCGGCCGGCCGCCGAGCACGCGCACCGTGGTCAGCGGCACCCAGTCACCGTGCCGCGGCCAGTCGACGAGCATGTTCCAGGTGTCGGTGGCGCTTGCGCGCAGATCGCGGGTGACGGTGAACCGGGCCATGCCGTCACGGTACCCAGGTGGACCGGCGCCGACTCCCGGGTATGACACCGGAATGGATCATGTGCGTCTGCGTTTCGACGGGTGGATCGCCGGGCTCGGCACGGCGGGCGGCACCCGTCTCGTCGTCGGTCACTGGCCCCGCTCCCCGCTGGGGCCGGTCACCGACGTGATGGTGGAGCTTCCGGACGGCCATCGGCTGCTGCTGGCCGAGACCGCCGAGCTCGCCGACTTCGTCGCGAAGACCTACACCTTCGACGAGGTACGGGTGGAGCCCGTCACCGTGGAACGCACGGCGTCGGCGTGGACGGTGACCGCCGGGCCGCTCACACTGCGGTTCACCACCGGCGGCCGCGGCCTGCTCGGCCGGCTGCTGAGAGCGGTCCCGCCGACGCTGGCTCGGCGGCTGTGGTGGGTGCGGCTGATCGACCGGCCGGCCCGTCTGCTGCGCGGCGTCCGCACGTACGGCAGCGCCGGCAACGGCAGGCGCGAGTGGTACGCCGTCCAGGACCTGCACGTGATCACCACCGCCGCCGCCACCCTGGACGGGCTGGACCTGGGCCCGCTCGCCGACGTGCATCCGCCGGTGCGGTTCGGGTTCGGTTCGGCGCCCCGCTCCCCCGCCCTCGTCCGGATCACCACCACCGTGGAAGTAACACGTCCGCAACACCATTGAACTGGGAGCGCTCCCATGCAACGATGACGGTCACTGTCTCACGAGGTGGTCGCCATGTTGAAGAAGTTCGCCGGTGCCGTGACGGCCGCCCTGCTGGGGGCCGGCCTGCTCGGGGTCGCCGCATCGTCCGGGGCGGCCGCCGCGCCGGACCGCGGTTACGGTGCGGCGCTGCAGAAGTCGCTGCTGTTCTACGAGGCCCAGGTGTCCGGGAAGAAGCCGGACTGGAACCGGGTCTCCTGGCGCGGCGACTCGGCGATGACCGACGGCGCGGACGTGGGTCTCGACCTGACCGGCGGCTGGTACGACGCCGGCGACCACGTCAAGTTCGGCCTGCCGATGGCGTTCACCACCACGATGCTGGCGTGGGGCGCGGTGGAGAACCGGCAGGCGTACGCGGACTCCGGGCAGTTGACCCACCTGCTCGACAACCTGCGGGTACCCAACGACTACTTCATCAAGGCGCACCCGGCGCCAGACGTGCTGTACGGGCAGGTCGGCAAGGGCGACGACGACCACAAGTGGTGGGGGCCGGCCGAGGTGATGCCGATGGCGCGCCCGGCGTACAAGATCGATGCCACCTGCGGGGGAAGCGAACTCGCCGCGGAGACCGCCGCCGCGATGGCCGCGAGCTCTCTGGTCTTCCGCCCGACCGACCCGGCGTACGCGGACGAGCTGGTCGGCCACGCCGAGCAGCTCTACTCGTTCGCCGACCGGGTGCGCCGCAACTATCACGAGTGCATCACCGACGCGACGTCGTTCTACCGGTCGTGGAGCGGGTACGCCGACGAGCTGGTGTGGGGGGCGATCTGGCTGCACCGGGCCACCGGTGACGCCGCCTATCTGGCGAAGGCCGAGGCGGGCTACGACGCGCAGGGCAACGAGAACCAGACCAGCACCAAGATGTACAAGTGGACGATCTCCTGGGACAACAAGCAGTACGGCAACTACGTGCTGCTGGCCCGGCTGACCGGCAAGCAGAAGTACCTCGACGACGCGAACCGGTGGCTGGACTGGTTCACCGTCGGCGTCGCCGGCGAGAAGGTGCGCACCTCGCCGGGCGGCATGGTGGTCGTCGACTCGTGGGGCGCGCTGCGGTACGCCGCCAACACCGCGTTCGTCGCCCTGGTGCACAGCGACCATCTCAGCGACGCCACCCGGAAGCAGCGTTACCACGACTTCGCGGTCCGGCAGATCGACTACGCCCTCGGCGACAACCCGCGCAACGCCAGCTACGTGATCGGGTTCGGCGCGGACTCGCCGAAGAACCCCCACCACCGTACGGCCCACGGCTCCTGGTGGGACAGCCAGCAGGTGCCGGCCGAGACCCGGCACGTGCTGTACGGCGCGCTCGTCGGCGGCCCGTCGGCGCCGGACGACAAGTACAGCGACAGCCGTGGCGACTACGTGATGAACGAGGTGGCCACCGACTACAACGCCGGGTTCACGTCGGCGCTGGCCCGGCTGTACGGCGAGTACGGCGGGGCGCCGCAGGCCGGCTTCCCGGTGGCGGAGAAGCCGGACATCCCGGAGCTGTCGGTCGAGACGACGGTCATGCAGAACGAGACCCGGTCGACCGGGGTGAAGGTGGTCGTCTACAACAAGTCCGCGTTCCCGGCCCGCGCGCTGACCGCCGGGAGGTTCCGGTACTACTTCACCCGCGACGACGCCACACCGGTGCAGGTCGGTTCGCCGTACACGCAGGGCTGCCCCGGGCCCACGTCGGCGCGGCAGCACTCCGGCGACGTCTGGTACGTCGAGGTGGACTGCTCCGGCCACACCATCGCCCCGGCCGGGCAGTCGGCGCACCGGATGGAGGTCCAGCTCAAGATCGGTGTCGGAGAGGGTGGTGTGTGGAACCCGGCGAACGACCCGTCCTACCAGGCGGCGGCCGGGCCGAACGCCCGCGTGCCGCTGTTCGACGGGACCACGCTGGTGTGGGGCGCGGTGCCGGACGGCACGTCACCCTCGCCGTCGCCGTCGCCGTCCGACTCGCCGTCGCCGTCCCCGTCGGTGTCGGTGACCCCGCCGCCGCCGGCCGGGTGCCGGGTCGCGTACACCACCAGCGACTGGGGTTCCGGATTCACCGCGACCGTGACGGTCACGAACGGGCCGGTGGCGGCGAGCGGGTGGACGCTGACGTTCCCGTACGCGGCCGGTCAGAAGGTGTCGCAAGCCTGGTCCGCCGAGGTCAGCCAGTCGGGCAGCCAGGTGACGGCACGGAACGCCGCCTGGAACCCGGGCCTGCCCGCGGGCGCGACGGTCAGCTTCGGCTTCAACGGCACGCACACCGGCGCCAACCCGGCGCCGTCCACCTTCACCCTCAACGGCACGGCCTGCGCCGCCGGCTAACCCGCCCGGCCGCGGACCAGCGGCAGGAAGACCTCGTCGACGATCTCGACCAGGATCTCGTCCGGAACCGACGGGATGCCGCGGGTCGCGTACTCCCCGCGCAGCAGCGTCATCGGGGTGGCCGCGACCCGCGGGTGCGCGGCCTCCCCCGGCGCCTCGCCCCGCGCCACCGCCCGCTGGATCATGGCCAGCCAGGCGCGGTCCATGGTGTCCGCGCCGGACCGCTCCCGCATCAGGGTGAGCAGCTCCGGGTCGTCGGCCGCGGCGGCGAGCAGGCCGCGCAGGATCGCGCCGAACGGCGACGACCAGGTCTCGTTGGCCCGCCGCAGCATCTCCAGGGCGTCGCCGCGCAGGGTGCCGGTGTCCGGGTCGGGCATCGCGGCGTCGGCGAGATGCCGGTAGGCCGCGATGCCCAGGGCGGCCCGGTGCGGCCAGCGGCGGTAGATGGCGTTCTTGTTCGTGCCGGCACGGGCGGCGACCCGGTCCATGGTCATCCCCGGATATCCGGACTCGCGCAGCTCCTCGGCGGCCGCCGACAGGATCGCGTCCTCCAGGTCCTTGCCACGGCGCCTCGTCGTCACGTCTCATAGGGTACACGCCGTACCTTAAGAGAGGGGTTTCGTTGATGCGCGTCTTCGGCATGAACTACGACACCGGCTTCGTCAGCGCCGGATCGACCACCCACGAGCCGTTCGATCCGGAGACCGTGCGGCGCGACCTGCGCGTCATCCGGCAGGAACTGCACTGCGACGCGGTGCGGATCAGCGGCGGCGTCCAGGACCGGCTCGAGACGGCCGCCCGCATCGCCGCCGAGGAGGGCCTCGAAGTCTGGTATTGCCCGTTCACCAACGAGCTCGACCAGGATCGGCTCCGGAGCTTCCTGCTCGACGGCGCCGAGCGGGCCGAGCGGCTGCGGCGTTCCGGAGCCTCGGTCGTCTACCTCGCCGGGTCGGAGATCTCTCTGTTCACCGACGGGTTCCTGCCCGGCCGCGACCTGACCGAGAGGCTGGCGGCGATCAGCGATCCGCTACGGATCAGGGAGACCTTCACGGCCGCGCGGGCGGCGGTGCGCGCGTTCTTCGCCGACGTGGCGCCCGAGGTGCGCAAGCGGTTCGGCGGGCCGATCGGGTACGCGTCGCTGCCCTTCGAGGACGTGGACTGGTCGCTGTTCGACATCATCGCCAGCGACGCCGGATACCGGGACGCGAGCAACGCGGCGACCTTCCCGCAGAGCCTGGCGGCGGCGGTCGCGCAGGGCAAGCCGTACGCGGCGACCGAGTTCGGCTGCTGCACCTTCCGCGGCGCGGCCGACGTCGCCGGCGGCCGGGAGCCGGTGACGTTCGACGACCACGGCCGCGCCGCGACCCTCACCGCCGGTCTGGAACGCGACGAGCAGGAGCAGGCCCGCTACCTGGTGGATCTGCTGCGCGACTACGAGGCGGGCGGGGTGGAGGCGGCGTTCGTCTACACGTTCGCCAACCGGCACCTGCCCACCACCGACGACCCGGACCGCGACTTCGACCTGGCCGCGCGCGGCATCGTGCGGGTGCTGCCGGACGGCTCATGGACGCCGAAGGCCGCCTTCCACGCCCTCGCGGCCTACGGCGCCGCACGTGGTCAGGGTGACGGCATGGCGTCGATCAGGAGGTTCCAGGTGACCTTCGACTGCGCGGACCCCGACCGGGTCGCCCGTTTCTGGGCCGAGGTCCTGGGCTATGTCAAGCAGCCGGCCGAGAACCAGGGCACGTGGGCGGCCTGCGTGGACCCGTCCGGGGAGGGGCCGCGGCTCTACTTCCAGAAGGTGCCCGAGGGCCGGGTCGCGAAGAACCGGGTGCATCTGGACGTACGGGTGGGCACCGGTCTCGTCGGCGACGAGCGGCTGGCCGCGCTGCTGGCCGAAGCGGAACGCCTCGAGGCGCTCGGCGCGAAACGCGTGCAGGTGCTGTACGCCGACGGCGTGAACGAGTCGTGCATCCCGATGCAGGACATCGAGGGCAACGAGTTCTGCGTCGACTGACGGTCAGCCCCCGGCACGCCGCGCTCATCGGCGCCACGATCTTTACTGACGGGCGCGTTCGGGAGAGACTGCGGGAATGGGCGAGGTCTATCCGATGCCGACGGTCGGTGACGTGTTCAGCGACGTACGCGGCGGTGGTCGAACGATGCGGGTCAGCTACCACGAGAACCGCCAGGTGGTGGTGATCTCCCTGTGGGCGGACGCGCTGTGCCGCGGCTCCTTCCAGCTGCCCGCGGACGAGGTGGGCCGCCTGGCCGACCTGCTGTCCCGGATCGAGCCGCCGGCCGGGGCCGTCCCGCAGCCGGAGCCGGCCGGTCTTCCCGCACCGTCGCCGTCACCGGATCAGACCGGCGACGTCTCCCGCTCGGCGCTTCCGGCGATCGGCATTCCGCGAGTCGCCTGACCGATCGCCGGTCACAGCTGCGGGACGGTGGGCGCCTGTTCAGGAACACCCGCTCCGTCCCGGTGCGGAGTGGCGGTCGCCGCGTCGTGTGCCGCCAGCGCCGCGCTGAGCGTCAGAAGGTCGCGATGTGCGGTGGTGTCCAGGCCGGTCAGGACGGCGACACGCCGGATCCGGTAGTCGACCGTGTTGGGGTGGACGTGGAGCTGGGTGGCGACCTTGCGCCGGTTCAGGTCCGCCTCGAGGTAGAGGCGCAGTGTCGGAACCAGGTCCCCTTGCCAGGCCGGACCTCCTGACTTGGAATCCATCATGAATGGGCCGGTAACACGCTGGTAATACTCGTCGAGGGAGCCGCCATGCGCCTACGCCCACTCAGCCGGATCGCCGCCGTGTTCGCCACGGCCACCGTGTTGCTCCTCGGCAGCGGAGTGGCCGCTGCGGCCGACACGGTCCACTACGTCGCGCTCGGTGACTCGGCTGCCGCCGGCCCGCTGGTCGGCGGGCAGGACGGGAACCTGCTCTGCCTGCGATCGCGCAGTCAGAACTACCCGGCCGTCGTGGCCGGCCTCCTCGGTGCACGGCTGACCGACGTGACGTGCTCGGCGGCGAAGGTGCCCGACCTCTCCGCCCGCCAGTACGGGATCATCGCGCCGCAGCTCGACGCGCTGCGGACCACGACCGACCTGGTGACCCTGACCGTCGGCGGCAACGACAGTGAACTGGTGTCCCTCGCGCTGGGCTGCATCAACCTGCTGCGCGAGCCCTTCGGCGCCTCGTGCGCCGACCGGCAGCAGCAACAGGGGAACCCGGCCAGGGCGAGGATCGACGCGTTCGCCTCCGCGCTGGGCTCGACCCTCGACGAGATCCACCGGCGGGCGCCGCGGGCGAAGCTGGTCGTCACGGGGTATCCGACGTACATCCGGCCGGGTGGCTGTTTCCCGGCCCAGCCGATCTGGGCCCGGGACGGCGACTACCTTCAGTCGCTGGTGGCCGGCCTCAACACGGCCATCCAGCGGAAGGCCCGGGAGCACGGGGCCACCTACGTCGATCTCGCCGCGGTCAGCGTCGGCCACGACACCTGCGCCCCGGCCGCGCAGCGATACGTGGAAGGGCTCGTCCCGGTCAGCCCCGCCGCGCCGCTGCACCCCAACGCCAGGGGCATGGCCGCCTTCGGTCGCGCTGTCGCCGACGCCGCGCGATAGCCGGACGGCCGACGGGCCGCCGTATTCTTCGACGCGCGAATCGACGCAACTTGTTTGGGGCGCTGCGGGCCGGGTAGGTCAGGGTCACCCGGAACGAAGGAGAAGATCGTGAGCACCGTGACCGAGTCCGTGGACGTCAACGTGCCGATCAGCACGGCCTACAACCAGTGGACCCAGTTCGAGGACTTCCCGAAGTTCATGGACGGCGTCGAGTCGATCACGCAGATCAATGACACCCGTACCCACTGGGTGACCAAGGTGGCGGGGCAGACCCGTGAGTTCGACGCGGAGATCACCGAGCAGCACCCGGACGAGCGGGTCGCGTGGCGCAGCACCGGCGGCGACACCAAGCACGCCGGCGTCGTCACGTTCCACCGCCTCGCCGACGCGGAGACCCGGGTGACCATCCAGCTGGACTGGGAGCCCGAGGGTATCGCCGAGAAGGTCGGCAGCGTCATCGGCGCCGACAGTTTCCAGGTGAAGGCCGACGCCAAGCGGTTCAAGGAGTTCATCGAGAACCGCGGTGGCGAGACCGGCTCGTGGCGCGGCGACATCGCCCGCCCCGGCGCCTGATCGCACGGCCGGACCGCGGCGGGCATGCCCGCCGCGGTCCGGCCGTCCTGCTCACCCGTGGAACACCGCCGGCCGGATCTCCACGCCGCTGTGCGACGCCCGCGCCTCCGGCAGCAGCGACGCCAGCGCGATCGCCTCGTCCAGATCCGCCGCCTCGATCACGTAGAACCCGCCGAGCGACTCCTTGGTCTCCAGGAACGGCCCGTCCGTGGTCAGCGGCTCCCCGCCCGCAGCCCCCCGCAGAGTCGTCGCGGTCTGCGGCAACTCCAGCTCCTCCCCACCGAGGATCCGCTCCCCCGCGGCCTTGCTGAACGCCTCGTGCGCCGCCATGTGCGCCGCCTGCTCCTCCGCGGTCATCGCCTCCCACCGCGCCGGGTCGCCATAGAGCAACAGCATGTACTTCGCCACGTCGTCTCCCTCCAGATCACGGCCCGGAAGTGGGCCTCAACCGTACGACGATCGGCACGCACCCCGAATCGACAGCCGCGATAATCAGGTGACGCCGGGCCGCGCGGGCGATGAGGATACGGCGATGTCTGGCGTACCTGAAGGTTTCACCTATCGTCTCCGCAAGAACGGGGACGTCGAAGTTCTGCATCATGGTCGTTCCGCCAGCGTGCTGCGTGGCGCCGCGGCTGCCCGGTTCCTGGTCGACGTGGACAACGGGGATCCGCAGGAGCTGATGGCGCGGGTCACCGGGAACTACCGGCACGGCAATGAGCGGACCGCCCGCAACCATCCTCGCAACCGGGGGCGGTAGGCCGCTCAGAAACTCGGTATAATGTACGGAGTTTCTATCGGGAGGTTGCCTTGACCGAACAGAGCCCGTTCACCACCACCCCGTTCACGCCCACACCGGAGGAGACCCGGACGCTGCTGGACTGGTTCGACCGGTACGACGAGTACGCCCGCCGCAACGACACCGGCGCGATGGCCGACGTGGCCCGGTTCCCGCTGACGGTGACCACCAACGACTCCCGCGGCGAGTGCGTGACCCAGGAGTGGGACCGGGACACGTTCGTGCAGAGCATGAGCATGAACGGGTCCACCGCGAAGATCGACAACGAGCGCCGGCCGTTCTTCCTCGACAGCGACCTCGCCGTCGTGATCACCGACTCGACGGTGACCGGGGAGGACGGGACCCACCACATGCGCTACGCCGACGTGATGGCCAAGGTCGGCGGCGAATGGCGATTCACCCACATGATCCAGGCCGGCTGGGGCGACATGCTGCTGCAGTACCAGGCCGCCTGAGCCGGCGGTCGCGCGCCGACCCCGGCGGGGTAGGCGCGCGGCCCGGCGGCGGTTCAGGCGGCGATCACCGCTTGCGGCCGCCCGACGACGACCGCGGCGGTACGGGTGAACCGCCGGCCCCGTCGACCGGCGGTGTCCGGTGGCCGCCGACCGGGTAAGACGGCTGCCGGGGGTGGGCGTGGACGGGCGGCGGGACAGTTTCCTCGCAGGCATGCGGGTCGGGGTGGGGCTGGCCACGGCCGGCTTCGTGCTGGCCGTGACGTTCGGGGCGAGCGCCCGTGAGCAGGGCTGGAGTGCGCTCGCCGCGATCGTCGCCTCGGTGCTGATCTTCTCCGGCTCGGCGCAGTTCGCGTTGATGACGGCGCTCGCCTCCGGTGGCGCGGCGGGACCGGCCGTCGCGGCGGCGTTGCTGATCAACGGGCGTTTCCTGCCGATGGGGCTGGCGGTCGGGCCGAGCCTGTCCGGCGGCCGGTTCCGCCGGGCGTTGCAGGGGCAGGCCGTGGTCGACGGCTCGTGGGTGGCCGCGCATCTGGGCGGGGGCCGTTTCGACAGGTGGCGGATGTTCGGCGCGACGATCGTGCAGTGGCCCGCATGGGTGGCCGGAACCGTCGTCGGGGTGTTCGGCGCCCCCTCCCCCGAACTGGTCGAGACACTCGGCCTGGACGTGGTCTTCCCAGCGTTCTTCCTGGCCCTGCTACTGGACGAACTCCGGGAGGGCCGGCTCCCACTGATCGCCGCCGCTCTCGGCGCCGCCGTCGCGGCGGGTCTGCTGTGGTGGGTCCCGGCCGGCATCGCCCTGGTCGGCGCCACCGCCGGCGCCCTGGTCGGTCTCCGCTCCACCACAGTGCCGGAATGACGATGGGAAGAGTGCCGGGATGACGATCTGGCTGGTGATCCTCGTGGTGGCGGCGGGAAGCTTCCTGCTCAAGGCCGCGGGGCCGGCGCTGCTCGGTGACCGGGAACTGCCGTCGTGGAGCCGCGGCGTGATCGGTCTGCTGGCTCCCGCGCTGCTCGCCGCGCTGGTGGTGACCGAGGTGCTGGGCCGCCGCTGGAGCGCCGTCGACGTGACGGTCGTCGCCGCGCTGGCCGGTGTCGTGGTCGCTCCCGGCTGCTGCGGGCCCCGGTGCTTCTGGCCGTACTGATCGGGGTCGTGATCGCAGCCGCAAGCCGCGCGCTGACCTGAACCCCCTGACCGTCCGGGTGGTCCCGTCGCGCCGGATCGAGGCCACAGGCGTAGCGACAACCGCATCGACTCGCGGCATGTCCTGGGCTCCCGAGCAGCCCGCCGAGGCCGATGCCGGCGGGAGGAGGCACGGCCGGGGCTAATAGAGTCGTCGCTGATGAGCTCTCTTGAAGAAGTCGCCGAACGCGACGGCTGGCGCTGCTGGGTGTGCGACGAACCGGTCGACGCCGGCATGTCGGTCAACGATCCGCGTGGCCCCAGCGTCGACAGCCGCACCGCCGACCGGAAGGCCCGGCTCGCCGAACGGCTCGCCCACCGGGCCTGCAACTCCCGCAAGGGCGCGGTCAAAGTGGTGATCGCCTGGCCGGACCGGCTGAACGTGATCGAACCCGCCCCGCTGATCACCGTCGCCGAACGCCTCGAACGCAAGGGCGGCCGGGAGCTGGTGGGCCGCTGCCCGAGCCGCCGGGACGCCCAGGAGGCGGCGGACTGGCTGGCCGACCGGTTCTCCCGGCTGGTGCCCGGCCTCCCGGTGACCACCAGCGTCGAACCGGGTGGCGGGCAGTTCCTGGTCGCGCTGGCCACCGGCCGCCGCTGACGCCCGGTCTCCCGCATCCGGGACGGACCATCCTGCAGGACCCGCGTTCGTCTCGTCCCATGAGGTGATGGCCACCGTGCCCGCACCTCAGGTTCCCGCCGGCCCGACGATGGCGCGGCCCGCTGACGGACGCTTCGCGAGGCTGGGCACCGACGACGGCGGGCAGTATTTCCCGGCGGTACGGGCCGACGAGGGCGCCCTCCGGCCACGATCGTCCCGGCACCGGATCGGGCTTCGTGCTCACCTTCACGATTCCGGAACACGCCCGCCCCGCCCGGCTCACCATCCGTCTCGGCGAGTTCCAACCACACGCCCGGTGGATCGTGCACGGCTGACGCCGGTTGTCGATCGGGGCTGGTCGCCGTTCGTCGTGGGATAAACGACGGGGAGGTACGGGCGGTGGATGAGACGGTCGCGGCAGCGGTGGCAGAGGCGCACCGGCGGGAGTGGGCGCTGGTGCTGGCGACGACCGCGCGGTTCACCCGGGATCTGGATCTGGCGGAGGAGTGCACGCAGGAGGCGTACGAGCAGGCGCTCCGGGTCTGGCCGGAGGCCGGTGTGCCGGACCGGCCGGGCGCCTGGCTGACCCGGGTAGCCCGCAACCGGGCCCTGGACGTGCTGCGCCGGGAGACCGGGCTGCGCCGCAGGCTGCCGCTGCTGGTGGACGGCGAGACGACGCCGGGACCGGACGAGGGCGCCGACGACCGGCTGCGGCTGATCTTCACCTGCTGTCATCCGGCGCTCGGCAGGGAGACCCAGGTGGCGCTGACCTTGCGGCTGGTCTGCGGGTTGTCCACCGGTGAGGTGGCGCGGGCGCTGCTGGTGCCGAAGGCGACGATGGCGGCCCGTGTCACCCGGGCGAAGCGGAAGATCGAGACGGCGCGGATCCCCTATCGGGTGCCGTCGGCGGAGCAGCTCGGCGAGCGGGTCGGCGCGGTCCTGCAGGTGGTGCACCTGATCTTCACGACCGGGCACACCGCCCCGGACGGCCCCGAGCTGATGCGCCGTGATCTGGCGGCCTGCGCGGTCGATCTGGCCCGGCTGCTGCGGCTGCTGATGCCGACCGACCCGGAGACCGGCGCGCTGCTAGCGTTGCTGCTGCTGAACCAGGCGCGGGCGGCGGGCCGGGTGGGCCCGGACGGGCGGATGCTGCTGCTGTCCGAGCAGGACCGGTCCCGCTGGGACGCCGCGATGATCGCCGAGGGGGTGGCGCTGTTGTCGGAGGCGTTGCGGCGGGCGCCGAGCCGGTACGCGGTGGAGGCCGCCATCGCCGCCGTGCACGCCGAGGCCCCGGCCTGGGAGGCGACGGACTGGGACGAGATCGTCGGCCTGTACACGGCGTTGCGGCGGATGTGGCCGGGATCGCCGGTGGTCGCGTTGAACCGGGCCGCGGCGATCGGCATGCGGGACGGCCCGGAGGCGGGGCTGGCGGCGCTGGAGCCGTTGCTCGGCGAGCCGGCCCTGGCCACCTACGGATATCTGAGCGCCGCCCGCGCCGACTTCCTGCGCCGCCTCGGCCGGCGAGCGGAAGCCGCTGTCGCGTACACCGAGGCCATCGCGCTGACCGGCAACGACGTGGAACGGGACTTCCTCGCCCGGCGACTGCGGGAGGTCCGGGAAAGCCCCGGCCACGGGTAGCCGACGGGGTCTGAACTCGCGCCTCGGGGCCGACTTGTCGGTGCTGTTCGGCGCGACGACGGGTGTCCTGCGTGCCGCCGGCTGGTCACTGCCCCAGCAGGCCGACGAGGACTCGCGACACTGTGTCCTCGAAGCGTGGCGCCGGCACCAGCGGAGCGCTGGTCAGCGCCGCCGCCAGGTGGGGGTGTCGGCCGGCCGTGATCGCGTGTGCCAGGTATGCGCCCTGCCTCCGGCAAGCACCGGAGTCACCGTTGAGCTCGTTGAGGGCGAAGGCAGCAGTGAGCGTGTTCATCACCGCGAAGGTCTCCAACTTGCGGCCCACGTCCGCGGGGTGCCCGGCGAGGACCGCCAGCGTGTGTTCCAGCAGGTCGGTGCCGTGTGGGCCGAGTGCCGAGCGGGTCAGCACCAGCTCCGGCAGCCAGCCGTGCCGCAGCATCAGCTCGCGTCCCTGCCGACACACCTCCAGCAGGCCCGGCAGCCAGGGACCTTCCGGTGCCGGCAACTCATATCCGGCCGCCACCTCATCGCTCATCAGGTCGAGCAGGTCGTCCCGGCTGTCGACATAGCGATACAGCGACGCCGCGCCGGTGCCCAACTCGGCGGCGACGCGGCGCATCGAGACCGCGGCCAGACCCTCGCGGTCGGCCAGCGCGATCGCCGCAGCGGTCACCTCCGCTCGGGACCGCTCGGCAGGCCGGCCCACTCCCGTACGCCGTTCCCGAAGCCATACCGGCACCGCCTCCATGTCACCCCTCTCGATTGCGCCCACTCTACCGTTCCGACTACGTTGTTCGCGAACAGCGTTCCCGAACAAGCGAGGCGGCGATGACCAGAATTCCCTACACCGCACGCAACGGCGACGTGCATCTCGCCGTCGATGACCTCGGCAGCGCCGGCGGTGACCCGCTGCTACTCATCACGGGGCTCGGCGTCTCCCGCTTCCATTGGCCCGACGGCCTGGTCACCGCGCTGATCGAAGCCGGCTTCCACGTAGCCTCGTTCGACGGCCGCGACGCCGGCGGCTCCACCCACTTCGACGACGTCCCGGTCGGCAACCCGCTGTCCGCGTTGTTGCGCCGGCGACCGCCCGCCTACACCGCCGAGGACATGGCCGACGACACCGTCGCCGTGCTCGACGCGCTCGGCTGGCAGCGCGCCCACCTCTTCGGCGTCTCCCAGGGCGGCCTGGTCGCTCAGCGCACCGCTCTGCGCCACCCGGACCGGGTGCACACCGTGACCTCGTTCGCCGCCATACCCAGCGACGTCCGTGGCGCCGCCGTCCTGCGCTACGTGCGCCTGCCGTTCCTGGCCCGCCTGGCACGCATGCGCCACCCCGCCGGCCGCGACGGCGACGTGGCAGCCGGCCTGGACCTGTTGCGGGCGATCGCCTCACCCGGCTACCCGTTCGACGAGAAGGACGCCCGCCTCCGGGTGGAGCGCGAACTCGACGCCGGGCTGCCCAGCGGGGTCCGCGACAGCCGTGCCCAGGCCCGGCAGGTCGGTGCCTCCTGGCACGGTCCGCGCCTGCGCGAGATGCGCGTGCCCACCCTGGTGCTGCACGGGGAGAAGGACCCGCTGGGCCGCCCCGCCGCCGGCCGCCGCATCGCCGCGTCGGTGCCGGGCGCCCGCTACGTCGAACTTCCCGGCACCGGTCACGACCTGCCCCGGGAGATCTGGCCCACCGTGGTCAACGAGATCCGCGCCCATGCCACAGGCCGATGAACGCGTACGAGCAATTCAAGGCCTCGCCGGACGGCGCCGAGGGGCCGACGGTGCCGCCTCCGTCGTGGCAGGCAGTGGCCACGGCGCCATGCACGACGCGCTCAACCACGGCCGCATCGACGTCGAATCGCTGCGCCGGCAGCCGGCCGGCTTACCGTCGCCGCGGGCGGCGGACGGCCGCCTGGTCCTCGCGGTGGATGTCTCGCCGTGGCTGCGCCCGGACGGTGACTGCAGTCCGCAGCGCTCGTTCTGCCACACCTATGGCCGCTACGTCAAGATCGGGTCAGGGCCGGCGGCCGGCCCGTTGGGACCGGCGATCGCCCCGAGTTGAGTAAGGCCGTCCAGGACATCGGTGCAGGTCCAGTACTCGACGAATCTGCCGCCGGACACGCGCAGGATGTCATGGCCGCTGAAGGCGATCCTGGTGCCGATCGGCGCGGTCGCCTGCGGAAGTCCCCCCGCGAACGTGGCGTGCATGGTCCACCGTGCGGAGATCAGGTCTTCCTCGACGATGGGTCCGACGTCGACGGTGATGGTGATGTCGCCGAACGCTGCCATGGTCTGCTCGATCTCGGGAAGCAGCCGTGCGGGACCGGTCGTCGCGGTGGAGTCGGTGCCGTCCGGCCGCGCCTGGTGGACGACGAAGTCAGGGTCGAGGATCTCGTCGGCATGACTGAAGTCGCCGCGCCACATCTCGGCCCAGCGGCCGTACAGGTCGCGGATCTGGACATCGGACGAGGTGTTCACAATGATCTCCTGTCGACGAAGCAGATGTCTGCGCCGCGCATTATCTGCGTGACGCAGATAATTTCTAGGGAGGAGGTCGAAGGGTGTCAACCGAAAATCGCGCCGAACTACTGTCGGCCGTCACCGCCGCCGCCCGGCGGCATCATGCCGCCTACACGCTGTTCAACCAGGCACTCGCCGACCGGCTGGGCCTGCACCCGACGGACGTGCAGTGCGTAAGCCTGCTCGCCCTCGAACCGGAACCGCTCACCACCGGCAAGATCGCGAAGTTGACCGGTCTGACCTCGGGATCAGCGACCCGGCTGGTTGATCGGCTGGAGCGGGCCAACCTCGTCGAAAGAAGACCGGACCCGCAGGACCGCAGGAAAGCACGGGTCTCGCTGACCACACAGCGCGACGCGGAACTGGAGGCGGCATGGCGTGTGCCCGGCAGCGCCTTCGCACAAGCGCTCGAAGGCTTCACCGACGAGGAACTCGCCGTGATCGAGCGCTACCTGCGGCTCACCACCGAAGTCGGCAGTCAGCAAACAGAGGGGCTGCACACGAAATAGCCCCCGCGACGGCATCAGATCGACGGTGGACCCGACGTGCACGGATGGGGCGATGTGAGGCGGTGGCCACCCTGGAACGGGGTGGGCACTAGGAAATTACGCCGCAGCCCTTCTGCATGGCGCATGGTCTCCTGACGGTGCCGAATCACTCGAGCTGACCGGGCCTTTGCTCGACACCGCAAGTGCCGACCGGACGGCTCCCGCGTGACGAGCGACTCGTTGCTCGTCGCTGTGGTGGCGCGGCACGGGAGCACGGCCGGAGGTTGAACGGCGAACTGAGCACTACAGCGTGATCCAGTAGCGGCGGGTCAGACCGAGCGCGGTCTCGCGTACGTCCTCGAGGATCCCGCCGTGCCTCTCGATCACCCGTACCGAGCCGGTGTTCTCGCTCTCGCAGGTAATGAGGACGGTGTCGAGGTGCCGTCGCCGGGCGACGGCCAGCACCTCGCCGAGCGCCCACGTCGCGACGCCACGGCCGCGCGCCGACCGGCGGACCCCGTAGCCGATGTGGCCGGCGGCCTCCAGCAGGAAGTCGTCGAGGGCGTACCGCAGCGTGATCGCGCCCAGAACGGTGTCGTCCGCGTCGGCGATCCACCAGTACCGGGCGTGCACCAGGCCCGGCACCGGCGGCAGGCTCTCGTCGCCTTCCCGGCGCAGCCGCTCCAGCCAGGCCGCGAATCCGGCCGGCGAGTCGACGTCGTCACCGGAACGCAGGCCGCTTCCGGGCTGGTGGACGCCGGCACCCCACTCGTCGCGCGACGCCAGCCACGCCTGACGCAACTCCACCGTCGGATCGATCAGTCTCAGCACGCCCGAGATCACCACACCACCCGGCCTCCCGCAACCCGTTTCGTCCTCAGTCGGCGCGGCGTCCTGCAGGTCTCACGGCCGCGTCGAGACAGCCGTGAGACCTGCCGGACAGGATCCACGGGAGCCCGGCCGACCGGACGAGGCTGGTGTCCCGGGTGGGGTGAGGTCAGCGGGGCAGGGCGGTGAGCAGGGACGTCCTGTGGGACGGGTCGTTCCACTGGGGCGAATGGTGCGAGCCCGGCGAACCGGGCCCGGCCGGGGACCCGATCGCCTGGTTCACGGCCGACAAGGGCGAGGTCGGCACCGCCTACCTGTACCGGTCGGTCAGCACCCTCGCCACGATCGCCGGCGAACGGGGGATCGCGGGAACGCCGTACGCCGAGATCGCCGTGCGGATCCGCGACGCCTGGCGGACCGGGTTCCTCGACACCGGCATGCGCACCCAGGCGAACCGTGTCCGCGCCCTCGCCTTCGGCCTGGTCCCGGCCGAACGCCGCGCCGAGATCGCCGACCGCCTCGTCGCCCTCGTCCGGGACACGGCCGGTCCCGGCCACACCGTCATGCGGACCGGTGCAGGAGAGCCCGGCTGACGGCGGCGGCGGTCGGCAGATCGTCCACGACGACCATCTCGGCCGCTCGCACGCACACGGCGTGGCCGTAGCCGGGGCCGACCACCGCGATCGCGTACTCGCCGGGCAGCCCCTCGTCCAGCACGATCGTGGACGTCGCCCGGACCGGCCGGGCGACGTCCGGCTGCGAGGCCACCGACACCGCGATCTCCGCGGCACCGGCGATGTCCCGCAGCCGGTCCAGGGCCCCCGCGACGGCGTCCTCGGTCGCCGCGGCCGGCGACCGATGCCGGGCGGCGATCTCGAACGGGGTCCCGGCAGGCCGGTGGAAACCGGGCCGCGGCTTGCGCAGCGCCCGTGCCGCCTCCGCATCGAAGTCGCGGCCGATCTGACCGGGCCGCCCGAACAGCCAGCCCTGCCCCCACCGCGCCCCGAGCCGTCCGGCGGTGTGCAGGTCCTCCTCGGTCTCGATGCCCTCGGCGATCACGATCGCGCCGGTACGCCGCGCCTCCGCCCGCACGGCCGCGGTCACCGCCCGAGTGTGCTCGGCGTCCGGATCGCGGATCAGGCTCATGTCCAGCTTGATCACCTCGGGTTCGAGGATCGGCAGGAAGGCCAGCGACATCGGGTCCACCCCGACGTCGTCGAGCGCGATCCCGTTACCGTTGACCTGGATCGTGGCGGTGAGCCGCAGCAGGCTCCCCGGCACGGCGGGCAGCGCCCGTTCGGTGTACTCCAGGATCGACCGGAACGCCGGCCCGGAGGCCAGCAGCTCGAGCAGCCGCGGAGACAGCGGCTGGCCCATCACCTCCGGTTCCCCGTTCGCGAACAGCAGCGGCAGGACGACAGGCGCCGCGATCGCGCCCTCCAGCGCCCGTTCGAAGCAGAGCATGTCCAGCTCACCGAGCCGCCCCGCCGACCGGGCCGCCGCGAACAGCCGGTCCGGGAACTCCAGCTCCGTCCCGGCCGGGCCACGGGCCAGGGCCTCGACCCCCACGACGGTACGGGTGGACAGATTGACGATCGGCTGATAGCGCGACCTGACCAGCCGCCGTGCCACAACCTCGTCGATCGTCAGAGCGCTCACCTGAGCAGGCATGATCCGGACTCCTCGGAAAGGGACTGACCTTCCCATCGGCTGAAAGCTCGCGCGGTCAAGCCCGGCGGGCGTTCGACGCGACGCCGGCCGCGGGTCGTACGCCGATGGGTCCCCGTCGCGCCAGGTGTGCGGACATCGGATGAGCCCAGCACCGCCGGGTGCCTCATCCTGCTGCTGATCGTGACGGTTCCGCCGGCGAAACGGCACGGACGGCTCGGAACGGCACGAGCAGCGCGATCCGGGTCAGGGCGAGTGCTGCCGACAGGACGACCACGGCGACGATGGCGTGGCCGACATCGGGCGCCCACAGTGTGAGCTTGGCCAGGCCGGCGCCCTTTCAGAAGCTGGGGACCAGCCAGGCGGCGCAGGCGGCGAGCGCGGCGCATCCGGTGATCCAAGTGGCGAGAGCCGCGATGGTACGGCCACGCGAGCGCGCCTTCCGGGGAGCGCCGCGCAGTAACCGGAACACCGACCGGGACAGCACGATCAGCAGGATCGCCGCGATGCCGAGGAGGCCCGCGAGCGCCTGGACGTGCATCGGGGCCGCGGCCGCGGCCGCCGGGGCGGCGCCGTGCAGGATCCGGGCCAGGTTGAACGCTCCGGCGCTGAGCACCGGGTCCATCGGCAGGCCGTAGACGTTCGCCATGATGATCACGGCCAGGTCGGAGTCGGGCACGAGCACGATGTGGGGGAAATAGTCCGGGGTGGCGCCGGCGTGCCAGACGATGCGGCGGCCGGTGCCGTCGAGGGTGCTGTTCTGCCAGCCGAAGCCGTAGGTGCCGTGCCCGGTCGCCACGGCACCGGTGTGCATCTGCCGCATCGCGTCCGGGCCGAGGATCCGGGCGCTGCCGTAACGGCCGTCGTTGAGCTGCGCGATCGCATAGTGGGTGAGGTCGTCGAGGCTGGCGGCGAGGAACCCGTACGGAACCCCGGCCGTGTCGAACGGCGCCTCGAAACGTTGCGGCCGGCCGAGGTAGTAGCGGTGACCGGGTGGAACCCCGGCAGCGCGGGCCTCGCCGGCGGTGGCGGCCGCGTGTGTCATGCCGAGCGGGCCGAGGACATGACCGCGCAGGTAGGCGCCGAAGGTGTCGCCGGTGACGCTCTCCACGATCGCGCCGAGGATCATGTAGTTGGCGTCGCTGTACTCGTAGGCCTGCCCGGGCGCGGCGACCGGCCGCACACCGGCCAGATCCCGCACCGAACGCGTCAGGCCGCCGGGCTCGTCGTCGTAGCGGTCGGTCAAGCCGGTGCTCCACACCTGCGGCAGCCCGCTGGTGTGGTTGAGCAGCCGCCGCACGGTGACCGCGTCGTCGAGTCGCAGCCACGGCAGGTACCGCGACGCCGCCGCGTCCAGATCGACCCTGCCGCCCTCGGCCAGCTGGGCCACGGCGAGGGCGGTGAACGACTTGCTCGTCGAACCGAGCAGGAACGGCGTCCGCGTCGTCATCGGCCGCCCGTCGCCGTCACGGCCCCAGGCGCCGCGCTCGATCACGGCGTCTCCGCGGATCACCGCGTACGCCAGGCCTGGGCTCTTGATCTGCTCCATGTAGGTGCGCAGGTAACTCTCGCCCGCCGTCGACCCGTCGGCGGCGGCCGGGCCGGCGGCCGTCACCGCCACGGTGACCGCGGCCAGGATCCCGCTCAGCACTCGCGTCGCTCGCATCGTGTCAGCCGATCTGGCTGAGCAGCTTCTCCAGGGCGGCCAGCCGCTCCCGGACCTCGCCGAGCTCGGTCCGCACGCCGCTGAGCTGATCCGCCGCGGCCCGGGCGCTGTCGGCGCTCCGCTCGGCCAGCTCCCGGTAGCCCTCCTCGCGGACGGCCGCGTCCCGGGCACGGAAGAAGGCGGTGCCGACGAGACCGGCGACCAGGATCACCGCCAGCCCGATCACCGCCACCGCGATCGTCGACGTCTGCGCCATGTCCAGCGCCAGCTGCTCGGTCATCGTCTATCTCTCCTTGTCGGTCAGGGTCTGCGCGGCCCGGGTGATCGCGTCCAGGTCGAGGGCGAGGGCGAACGGGACGGCCTCCACGTACTTCACCGAGCTGCCGTCCGGCGCCGTCACCAGCTCGCCGGTCACCAGGCCGGCCGCCTCGAGTCTCTGCAGGTGCATGTAGAGCAGCGGCCGGTTCATGCCGAGACGGCGGGCGAGCTCGCTGACATAGGTCCGGCCCGCCGCCAGGGCGGCGAGGATCCGCAGCCGATGCGGGCTGGCCAGCGCGGCCAGCAGCGCGACCAGGTCGTCGCCGTCACTCATCCGGAACCGTCCTCTCCACGAGGGTGTCAGTTTTCCATGACGCCCCCTGTCAGGAAACCATGACAGCCCCATCATCACGTGTCAATGCCATCGGACGGCCCGGCCGGTCAGACGGTGCCGACCGGAGGCGCACCCGAACAACCAAGGCGCACACGATCGCCCGCCAGAGGGCCCGGTCCGTACGCCGTAAGCACTTCGTAAGCGCCCGCCGTCTGTCCCCGCCGGCCGCCCGCCGGTTGACTGGACACCGTGACCCGCAGACCTCTCATCTGGATCATCGTCGGGGTGCTCGGCCTGGCCGGCGCCGGAGCGCTGTACTGGTTCCAGCCCTGGCGCCTGTTCACCGACACGACCGTCACGGAGACCCTGGCCGCGGTCCCGTCCACACCACCGTCCGCTGTGCCTGCGGCGCCGCCCGGTTCACCGTCGTCGCCGGCCACGCCCCCGGCGATGGCCACCGTGGTGTCGCAAGGCTCCTTCATCACCCACGAACACGACACCACCGGCAAGGCCCGAATCGTCCGCAACCCCGACGGCAGCCACCAGCTCGAACTGGTCGGCTTGGACACCAGCGACGGCCCCGACCTGCGGGTGTGGCTGTCCGACCAGCCGGTCCGCTCCGGAACCGCCGGCTGGAAGGTGTTCGACGACGGCGCGTACCGCGAGCTCGGCAAGCTGAAGGGCAACCACGGCGACCAGGTCTACAAGATCCCGGCCGGCGTCGACCCGGCCGCCTTCCCCAGCGTCAGCATCTGGTGCGCCCGCTTCGCGGTCTCCTTCGGCGCCGCCGCCCTCACCGCCTGAGCCCGCCGTGGACGCTGCGGTCAGGTGCTCCATTGTGCGTCAGGGATGGCGGCGTCCACCGCGGCCAGATCGTTCTCGGTCTGGGCGGCACGTGCGAACCGGCGGAGGAACTCCCGCGTTCCCGGCGCGTCACCGAGCCCGGCCCGCAGTTCCGCCGCCGTGTCGAATCCCGTCATGCACGCCCCTCCCACCGCAGCACCCGGCCGGCGCCGGTGACCGCTGCCGGCCGGGTACGGCTCACCGCAGCACCAGCAGATCGAGGGCGTCCACGACCGCGCCGGACTGTGTACGGGCGGCCTCGTTCAACCTGGCGACGCCTGCCGCGTACGCCTCGTCGCTGATCAGCCGCAGCGGAGTGTGCGCCTCGCGGCGGAGCCCGGCGGCGGCCTCGGCCAGCGAGGCGGCGGTGACCTGGGGAACGGGTTCGCAGCCCGCGGTGGTGAAACCGGCGGTGGCGAACGCGGCCTCGACACCGGCGATGCTCGGATAGCGATCGAGCACCTCGACGGCTTCCGGGAACCAGTGGAACAGGCTGATGGCCTCGTGCCGGCCGGCGAACGCGGACCGGATCAGCACCGGGGCGCCCGGTTTCAGCACCCGCCGGATCTCCCTGGCCGCCGCCTGCAGGTCGGCGATGTGATGGATGACGGTGGAGATCCAGATCCCGTCGAGGCTCGCGTCCGCGGCGGGGATGTCGTCGGCGGCGCCCGGCAGGACCGGCTGGATCACCGCGCGCTCGCGCATCGCCGCGGAGGGATCCACCGCGACGACGTCGAGTTCCGGCCACCAGTCGCGGAACGCCCGTGTCCAACTGCCGGTGCCACAACCCAGGTCGAGCAGACGCATCCCCGGCCGCGGGTGGAAGTAGCGGCTGATCGCCGCGCGCCAGCCGGCCAGGTCCTCATCCCGCAGATGACGGGTCTGCTCGAACGCGGCGGCCTCGGCTCTGCCGTACGGAATGAGCGCCATGCCCTGAGCCAACCGGCGGCGACGCCGCCCCGCAAGAGCGGAATGGATCACCTCACATCACCGGATCATGCCGCGGCCCGTCATCCGTGCCCAGCGGTCCAGATCTCCAGCGCCGCCCGGACCAGGGCGGCGTTGTCGGGGACGGGTTCGCCGTCCGGGCCGGTGAGGGTGTCCTCCAGGCCGATGCGGGTGGGCAGACCGCGACGGCCGGCATGGGTGATCAGCGGCCAGCACGTCGCGTTCTCGCCGTGCAGCAGACGCGGGCCGGGGACCCGGTGTTCGTCCAGGCAGGTGAGGACGGCGTCGGCGGTGGCGACGGCGGTCTCCGCCGTGCCGTCGACGATCTCCACCAGGATGCGGTCCGGGCCGGCGGACGTCATGCCGGCCAGCGTCCGGGCGTCGGCGACCGACCACACCCCGGCCTCCACCTCGATGCCCGCCCGGTGCAGCAGGCCGGTGAGGTCGGTGAAGCCCGGCTCGCCCACGTTGACCGAGGCGAAGTCGGGCCGGGCCGCCGGTGGCAGGCCGGCCCAGCGGGCCACCGTCGCCGGCCGGCCGGCGACGTCGTCGCTGATCCAGAGGCCGGTCGTCACTCCGACCGGCACGCCCGGGCAGGACCGGCGCACGGCGGCCACGGCCGCGCCCACGTCGTCGGCGTGCAGGGTTTCCGCACCGGTGTGATCGCGGGGATGCAGGTGCAGCGCCTCGGCGCCGGCGGCCACCGCACCGGCCGCCTGGACAGCCAGTTCGGCGGGCGTGACGGGCACCGCCGGGTGCTCGCCGGGACGCCGCCCGCCGTTGAGGCATGCTTTGATCCGTTCGATCGGCGATCGCACGATCCCCCTCCCGCCGGCGGCTTCAGCCTAACGGGACGAACCGGTCACCGAACGACCTCTCCCCCGGCGCGGTCCTGCTGGCCCTGAACCTGCCGGAACCCGCGCCGGGCTGCCTGCCGCTCACCGACCTCGACGGCCTGTCGACCGGACCGCACGGCAGCGTCACGGTGGCCCGCCCGGACCGGTTCCTGCGGGGTGTGCTGCGGGGTCAGAGGAACACGTGGGGCGGAACGTCCGGGTAGGAGTAGAGCTCGGCGAGCCGGTTGCGGGCCGCCTGCAGACGGTCGGCGAGGATGGCCAGGAAGCGGGCGTTCAGGTCGCGGCCGACCGCCGGGTCGGCGGCGATCAGGGCGCGGACGGCGCGGGCGTCGAACTCGACGCCGCGGACGTCCTCGGTGACCACGGCGCCGAACCTCCATCGGTACGGGGGGAGCAGCCACGACCAGCCGACGACCGACCCGGGGCCGAGCCGTTCGATGACGATGTCACCGCGGCCACGAACCGGCAGGTCCAGCGCCACCCGACCGGTGTTGATCAGCCAGAACCGGTCGGCGGGGGAACCGGCCGCGAAGAGGCGGGTACGGCTGGCGCGGAACACCGGCCGCCCGTGGTCCGCCAGCCGGCCGGTGATGTCGGCCGGCAGGCCGGCGGTGAAGTCGTGCGTGCTCATCGAGGTCCTCCGCGGCCGCGGGTCAGGCGATCGGGTACGGCAGGATCGGCCGGCGGTCGTCCCACACCCAGTGGATCTCCTGGACGACGGTGACGACGCCGGGCACCCGCCGGGCCAGCAGATCGGCGGCGTCCGCGGTCGAGGCCCGGTCGACCCGGCCGGACAGCGTCACCACCCCGTCGCGCACCTCGACGTCCACGCCGGTCACACCGCTCCGTACGTCGTCGCGGATCTCGTCGTCCGGCCGCAGGTGGGTCTTCAGCAGGTCGCTGCGGGTGACGATGCCGATCAGCCGGTCGGCCGCGTCGACCACCGGCAGCCGTTTCACGTTCCCGGCGTCCATCAGCCGGGCCGCCGCCGCGATCGGCGTCCCGGAGACGGCGAGCACCGGCGGGGCGGTCATCAGGCCGGCGACCGTGCCGCCGGTCGCCTTGGCGCGTTCGCCGCGACGCCGGCGGCCGTCGAAGAGTCGCGGCCGCTCGTCCCCGGCGTACTCGATCTTGCGAAGCAGGTCCGTCTCGGACACCACGCCGATCACCCGCAACGAATCGTCGACGACCGGCATCGCACTGATCCGCCGGCCGATCAACAGGTCGACGACCTCCCGGTAGGAGGCCTCCGGGCCCACGGTCGTGACCGCCTCTGTCATCACATCGTCGACTGTCCACGTCCTCATGGCGTCCTCCTCGGTCGCCTTCGACGCTATGCGCGGGCGGCGCCGCCGAGCAGGTCCGTCGGTCCCGCCCGGTGCGGGTCAAAGGTCCCGGCGGTGGCCGGTGGCCCGCTGGCAGTCGGCCATGCGGCGCCGGGCGGCGTGCAGCCGCCGGCCCATCACGCTCAGGAACCGGGTGGTGAGTTCGCTGCCCAGCCCCGGATCGGACTGGAACAGGGCGCGGACGAGCGGCCCGTTGAACGTCAGCGCGTGCGTGGTGTCGATGGCGACGGCCCCGAACGTCCAGCGGTACGGCGCGAACAGCCACGAACAGCCCAGGACCGTCGGCGCTCGCAGCTTCTCCAGCACGAAGTTGTCGTGCCCCGGCACTTCGGTGTCCAGATAGACCTGACCCTGGGTGAGCAGCCAGAACTGTTCGGCGGGCGCGCCCTCCCGAAAGATCCGGTTCCCGGCGTGGAACATGGAACGGCTGGTCAGCGGGGCGAGCAGGCTCAGCTGGTGGTCGGTGAGGCCGGACAGGAACGGCTGGTCGGCGAGCGTTTCGACAGTGGGGAACACGGCTCCTCCTCGACGCGGCGGCGTATCCGTCCAGTCAATGCCGTCGGGCCACCGCGGGTGAAGGCCGAAAGTCCCGTCGTGCCCGCCGCGGCGCAGCCATGTCGTACTCTGCGTAGGCCCTGCCCGCGCTGCCTCGGAGACCACCCGTGCTCGATCAGTTCCTGGCCGGCGCCCACGTCGGCGCCGACGTGTTCGCGCTGCGTCCCGACTACCGCGCGCTGCTGATCGCGGTCGACGGCATCGTCCCCGGCCCGAGCGACACCGCGAGCGACGCGCTGCTGACGTCCGCCGAGGAGTCGGCCCGTGAGCTGCTGGACGCCCAGCCGGTGGAGCAGGTTCCGCAGGTGGCGGCGTGGCGTGACGCCTACCGGGCGTTCGGCGCCAAACCGCAGCGCACCCGCAACAGCCTGGAGGCCCTGCTACGCCGCGCCCCAGCCGGGCTGCCGCGGGTGAACCGGCTCACCGACGTCTACAACGCCGTCTCGGTACGGCACGGCCTGCCCCTCGGCGGCGAGGACCTCACCCGCTACTCCGGTTCGCCCCGGCTGATCCGCGCCACCGGCGCCGAACCGTTCGACACCACCGCCGACGGTGCCGACGTCATCGAGCACCCCGACGAGGGCGAGGTCGTGTGGTGCGACGACGCGGGGGTGACCTGCCGCCGCTGGAACTGGCGTCAGGGCCGCCGCACCCGGCTGCGCGACGACACCACGGCGGCCCTGTTCATCCTGGACGCCCTCGCCCCGCTGACCGACGAGTCCTTGAAGGCCGCCGCCGACGACCTGATCACCCACCTGACCGGCCTCGGCCCGGACGTGCGGATCGCCCAGCGCCTGATCTCCGCCTGAACCCGGGCGGTTCCGCAGGCGGGACGTGACCGCCGCCGGCCCGCGTCGAGCACCGGCACACCCGGCGAACCTGGGCGGGGTCAGGCTGCTCTGATGGCGACGGCGGGAGCCATCACGATGCGGGGCTTGGCGGCCGGGTCGAGCCAGGTCAGCAGGCGGACCATGGTGGGCAGGCCGACCGACACGCATCCGGCGGTCGAGCCGGCGCCGCTGGCGTGCAGGAAGATGGCCGAGCCGAGGCGGGTGTCGGCGGGCTGGTCGGCGACGGTCTGGCCGCGGCCGGTGTCGTACCGGACGCCGCGCGGCTTGTTGAAGTCGATCACCACGGCGTGCGCGTACTGGGTGGGGTAGGCGGCGAGGCGTTCGGCTTCGGAGGTGCGCCAGGTGCGGTACGGCGACGCCCACGCCTGGAAGGTGTTGTACGTCTTCGCGTCCTGGTTGTCGCCGGCCCAGTAGTCGTTGCCGTCGACCTTGCGGTACGGCAGCCGGGCGCCCGGGTCGGCCCGGACCCCGAACGCCTCGGTGAGGGTGAACGTCCCGGCCGGGGTCTGCCCGGTGTCCTGGCGGCGGTCGGCGGCCCACTTCCATCCGCCGTACCCGATGCGGGCCGGTACGGCGGTGAGCACTTCCCGCCAGCGGTCGTCGGGGCCTTTGCGGTAGGCGCGCACGGTCGCCTGGGTGGACGTCCAGCTCTGCCCGGTGACCACGATCAGTTGCCGGGCGTCGCCGACGTGGGACAGCATGTCGGGCAGCGCGGCGCCGGCCGGCGAGGCGGGCAGCAGCATGACCGTGATCACGAGCGCCGACAGGGCCGCGAGTCGTCTCATGAGCGTCGATCTTAGGGCTCGTGTTCGCTCTGAGTGAACCCGTGCCGCCGGGCGGAAGATCCGGAACACCGGCGGAGTTGAGTCGTGCGTACTCAACTTCCCGGAGGTAACCGTGACCAGCAAGCGACTCCCCGTGCTGTTCCTCGACGACACCGTTCTGCTTCCGGGCATGGTCGTTCCGATCGTTCTCGACGAGGCCGCGCAGGCCGCCGTGGACGCGGCCCGGACCTCGGCCGGCTCCGAGCTGCTGATCGCCCCGCGGCTGGAGGACCGGTACGCCTCGTACGGCGTGATCGCCACCCTGGAACAGGTCGGCAAGATCCGTGGCGGCTCCCCGGCCGCGGTGTTGCGCACCGGCCCGCGGGCCCGCATCGGCAGCGGCGTGACCGGCCCCGGCGCGGCGTTGTGGGTGGAGGCCGAACCCGTGCCCGCCACCACACCGGCCGCGGAGGTTCGCGACCTCGCCGAGACGTACAAGAAGCTGGTCGTCTCGGTCCTGCAACGCCGTGAGGCGTGGCAGGTCATCGACTCGGTCAGCGCGATCGACGACCCCAGTGACCTGGCGGACACCGCAGGGTGGGCGCCGTACCTGTCCAACGACCGCAAACGCGAGCTGCTGGAGACGCCGGACGTCGAGACCCGGCTGCGGCTGCTGATCGAGTGGACCCGGGACTTCCTGGCCGAGTCCGAGGTCAGCGAGACGATCGAGAAGGACGTCCGCGAGTCGGTCGAGAAGCGCAACCGCGAATATCTGCTGCGTGAGCAGCTCAAGGCGATCCGCAAGGAGCTCGGCGAGGGCGAGCCGGACGGCACCGACGACTACCGGGCTCGGATCGAGGCCGCCGATCTGCCGGAGGCCGTCCGGGAGGCGGCGCTGCGGGAGGCCGCGAAGCTGGAGCGCGCCGGCGACCAGAACCCGGAGGCGTCCTGGATCCGGACCTGGCTGGACACCGTCCTCGACCTGCCGTGGAACGTGCGCACCACCGACCACACCGACCTGGCCGCCGCGCGGGCGGTGCTGGACGCCGACCACCACGGCCTCGACGAGGTCAAGGAGCGCATCGTCGAATACCTGGGCGTCCGGGCCCGCCGCGAGTCCCGCGGTCTGGAGACGATCGGCGGCCGCGGCTCCGGCGCGGTGATCCTGCTGGCGGGCCCGCCCGGGGTCGGCAAGACGTCGCTCGGCGAGTCGGTGGCGCGCACGCTGGGGCGCAGGTTCGTCCGGGTGGCGCTCGGCGGCGTCCGCGACGAGGCGGAGATCCGCGGGCACCGGCGCACCTACGTGGGCGCGCTGCCCGGCCGGATCGTGCGGGCGATCAAGGAGGCCGGCACGCTGAACCCGGTGGTGCTGCTCGACGAGGTGGACAAGGTCGGCAGCGACTACCGCGGCGACCCGGCGGCCGCGCTGCTCGAAGTCCTGGACCCGGCGCAGAACCACACGTTCCGCGACCACTACCTGGACGTCGACCTGGACCTGTCGGACGTGCTGTTCATCGCCACCGCCAACGTCCTGGAGACGATTCCGCAGGCGCTGTTCGACCGGATGGAGCTGATCGCCATCGACGGCTACACCGAGAACGACAAGGTCGCCATCGCCCGCGACTTCCTGGTGCCCCGCCAGCTGGAACGCGCCGCCCTCTCCCCCGGCGAGGTGACGGTCACCGAGGCCGCGCTGCGCGAGATCGCCGCCGACTACACCCGGGAGGCGGGGGTACGGGTCTTCGAGCGCCTGCTCGCCAAGGCGTTCCGCAAGGTGTCCCTGCGGGAGCTCCCGGCGACCGTGGACACCGGCGACCTCAAGGACCTGATCGGCCGTCCCCGGTTCACCCCGGAATCCGGTGAGCGCACCGCCGTCCCAGGCGTCGCCACCGGCCTGGCCGTCACCGGGATGGGCGGTGACGTGCTCTGGATCGAGGCGTCGCTGCTGCCCGGCAACACCGGCGGCCTGTCGGTGACCGGTCAGCTCGGTGACGTGATGAAGGAGTCGGCGCAGATCGCGCTGTCCTGGGTCCGGGCGCACGCCGGCGAGTTCGGCATCTCCCCGGAGCAGCTGGACCACCCGATCCACCTGCACGTGCCGGCCGGCGCGGTGCCCAAGGACGGGCCGTCGGCGGGCGTCACCATGGTGACCGCGCTGGTGTCGCTGCTGCTGGGCCGCAACGTGCGTGCCGAGGTCGGGATGACCGGCGAGGTGTCGCTGACCGGCCGGGTCCTGCCGATCGGCGGCGTCAAGCAGAAGCTGCTGGCCGCCCAGCGGGCCGGCCTGACCGAGGTCTACCTGCCGGAACGCAACGAGCCGGACCTCGACGACGTGCCCGCCGACGTCCGCGCGGCCCTGACCGTGCACATCGTGTCGGACGTCCGGGAGATCCTGCGCACCGCTCTGGAGCCGGTCTCCGCCGAAGCGGTGACCGTGGGCTGATCCGGAGGAACGCACCGGGATCCGGCTCTCGACTGTCGGATCCCGGTGCGGCGCCCGATCGGGCTTCGGACTTTACGGCCGCCCGGGCGGCGGGAGCGGCCACTCTGGAGAGGCTCGTGCCCCCGGTGTGGGGGCACCGCGATCGGAGAGGCCATCAGAGTGAGGCAACGACCAGCCGAGATGTTCACCGGGCTGAGCAGCACCCGTCAGCCCGAGGTGCCGGCGAGATCGCTGCGGCGCGCGATCGTGCTCGGCGGCAGCGTCGCCGGGCTGCTCGCCGCGCGCGTGCTCGCCGACCACGCCGACGAGGTCGTCGTGGTGGAGCGGGACGAGGTCGGCGAGGACGACGCCGGCGGCCGGCGCGGCGTGCCCCAGCAGTTCCAGGTGCACACGCTCCTGCCGGCCGGGCGCGCCCAGATCGAGCGCTGGTTCCCCGGGTTCACCGGCGAGGCCGTCGACCGGGGCGCGGTGCTGTCCCTGTCGCACCAGGTCCAGGCGTGGGCCGACGACGTGGCCGCCGTGCAGGCGCCGAACGTCGTGCTGCTGAGCGAGAGCCGGACCTTCCTGGAGACCCTGCTGCGCCGGCGCACCCTGGCACTCGGCAACGTCCACCAGGTCAACGGGGTCGCCGAGGGGCTGCGGTACCGCGACGGCCGGGTCACCGCGGTCCGGGTCGGCGGCCGGGACCTGTCCGCCGACTTCGTGGTGGACGCCATGGGCCGCGCGAGCAGGCTGTCGGACTGGCTGCACGACGACGGATGGGACCGGCCCGAACTCGAACGGATGCGCATCGACGTCAACTATGCGACGGCGTACTTCCGGCGGGCCGAGCAGGACCCGCCGACCGGCGCCGCGATCTCGCGTTTCTCCCCGCACTATCGAAAGCGGACGCAGGCGGCGCTCACCGCGGTCGAGGACATGCAGTGGATGCTGATGCTGACCACGTACGGAGCGGACCGTCCGGCGCCGGACCTCGACGACTTCCGCGCCCGATGCGCCGACCTGCCCGGTCTGTTCCAGGACATCGCGCGGCAGGAGCCGGTCAGCGAGGTGCGCACCTACCATCAGGCCGACGCGCGACGCCGTCACTTCGACCGGGCGAACCGGTTGCCGGCCCGGCTGGCCGCCGTCGGTGACGCGGTGGCCTCGTTCAACCCCGTCTACGGCCAGGGCATGTCGTCGGCCGCGTTGCACGCCTCCTGTCTGTCGGAGTACCTGTGCGCGGGTCCCGACCTGGACCGCCCGGCGACGGGCTTCTTCCGGTCGCAGAAGGTCGTGGTGGACGCCGCGTGGGACCTCTCCACGTCGGGCGACGCCCAGCGGACGGAGACCACCCGGCCCCCGTTCCCGGTACGCCTGCAACGCGCGCTGGTCAATCAGGTGATCACGGCGTCGACGGTGGACCTGCGTATCGCGACGAAGTTCAACGACGTCGCCTTCATGCTCGCCCACCCGAGCACCCTCGCCACCCCGTCGGTGCTGCTCAGATCACTGCTGGTGAACCTCCGTCACCGTCGTTCGCGCCGGGCCGTCCCGGAGCCGGCCGCCGTGGAACCGGTGCCGGTGCCCTGACCGCTGTAGTCGAGGGCCTCCCGGAGACGGATCAGCTCTGTGGTCTGGGGGCGGCGGCCGGGCTGCGGTGGCCGCCGGCGCCGACCGCCCGTACGCCGAAGAAGACGTTGTCCTTGGACAGGTCGACGGTGACCGAGCCGGTCTTGCCCACCGGGAGCGAACGCTGCCAGTCCGGTGCGGTGGTCTCCCGCCACACCACCTCGTATCCTGCCAGGTCCGGCTCGGTTCCCACCTGCCAGCGAAGGGTGGTCTGGTTGGTCAGCTGGGTGGTGTCGACGACCACGCCCTTCGGGGTGCCGGGCGCCTGGGCGAGCGACCACAGCGCTGCCGCGTTGACCCGGGCCACCCGGGTGATGTACCGGAAATCGCAGAACTCCGGCAGGTCGCCGTACTGGATGCCGTTCTCCACCCGGACGTCCTGGTGTTCGTGGGCGAAGTTCTCCCGGGGCTCGGTGAAGCGGGCCGCCGGATAGCCGCGCAGCAGGAACGAGATGTGGTCGCTGCCGCGCAGGTAACGGTCGCGGCGCCAGATCACCCGCACGTTCGCGTCGTCCGGCTCGACGTCCTTGACGAAGCGGCCCAGCTGCCGGGACGGGCCGTCGTTCTCACCGCCGACGCTCTTGCGGACGTTCGCCTCGGCGGCGGTCTCGGACGTGGGCACCCCTTCCACGAACAGGCGGACGGTACGCGGATCGTTGCGGGTGCCGTCGTGGGCGTCGCCGGTGCCCACGATGTCGTTGCTGAACATGGCCTGGATGTCGGCGCCGGCGTCCCGGTACCGCTGGGCCATGTGGTCGGAGCCGTACAGGCCCTGCTCCTCGCCGGCGACCGCCGCGAACACCAGCGTCGCGTTCGGCTGCCGGGTCGCCAGCACCCGGGCCAACTCCATGATCACTGCCACGCCGGAGGCGTCGTCGTCGGCGCCCGGCGCGTCCTTGACCGCGTCCATCACGTCGGTGACCCGCGAGTCGTAGTGGCCGGTGACCACGTAGATCCGCTCCGGGGTGACGCTGCCGCGTAGGGTGGCGACGACATTGGTGATCCGGGTCGGCGCCGGGATCCGCGGTGCGACGGGCTGGATGAACGACTGCTGCTCCACGGTCATCCGCCCGCCACTGGCCGCGGCATGCCGTTGCAGCTCGGCGAAGATCCAGTCCCGGGCGGCGCCGATGCCGCGGTTCGGGTCGTCCTGCGCGGACAGCGTGTGGCGGGTGCCGAAGGACACCAGCTTGCGGACGATCGCCTCGATCCGGCGGGGGTCGATCTCACGGAGGATGGTCCGCAGCTCGCGGTCCGGGGCGGCCTCGGCCCGGCCGGGAACGGCGACGCCGGCCGCGGACGCCGCGCCGGCCATCAGGATGGTGCGCCTCGTCGACATGCGCCCCACTCTTCTCCACGAGCCCGCACATGTCCATGTTCGTCGATGTCTCAGGAGGCGGGGAGGCAGGCGACCGTGTCGCCGGTGACGCCGTGGGTGATGCCGGTGAAGCCGGGCCAGCGCTGCGCCAGGATCTGCTCGTGGCGCAGGTAGCGCACGATCGGCGCGCTGATCCGCTCCCCGGGGACCAGCAGCGGGATCCCCGGCGGGTACGGCGTGAGCAGCACCGCCGTGGTCCGGCCGGCCAGTTCGGCGACCGGCACGTGCTCGACCCGCCCGGCCGCCATCGCCGTCCACGCGTCGGCGGGCAGGGCCGCCTGCTCCACCGGTGCGGTGTAGATGGTGGTGGTCAGTTCGGCCAGGTCGGCGTCGCGGTAGGTGGCGTGCAGGTCGGCGCAGAGATCCCGGAGACCGCGTCCGGCGTACCCCGGGAAGCTCGCCGCGAACGCCGGCATCAGCCGTTCCACCCGCGCGTTGCCGTCGTAGGCGGCCTTGAACCGGTGCAGTTCCGCGACCAGGGAGTTCCACCGTCCCTTGGTGACCCCGATGGTGAACAGCACGAACAGCGAGTACAGGCCCACCTTCTCCACCACCACGCCGTGCTCGGCCAGGTAGCGGGCCAGCACCACGCCGGGGACGGCGGGTTCACCGGGGGCGCTGAACTCGCCGTGCACGGTCAGGCCCGGCATGGTCAGGGTGACCTTGATCGGGTCGAGCATGGTGAACCCGTCGTCGACCCGGTCGAAACCGTGCCAGGTGGCGTCGGCGGTCAGTTCCCACTCGGCGCGTTCGGCCAGCCCGGTGCGGGGCGGTGTGTCGGGGCCCCAGACGCCGAACCACCAGTCGCTCAGCTCCGTGCCGATCCGGATGATGGCGCGGCGGAACTCCATCGCCTCGGTGATCACCTCCTCGACCAGGGCGGGGCCGCGTTTGCCGGCCATCATCTCGGCGGACACGTCGCAACTGGCGATGATGGCGTACTGCGGGCTGGTGGAGGTGTGCATCCGGTACGCCTGGGCGAACACCCGGTCGTCGAAACGCCCGCCGGCGGTGTCCTGCACGAGGATCTGCGAGGCCTGGGAGAGCCCGGCGAGGAGCTTGTGGGTGGACTGGGTGGCGTAGACGACGGTGCGGCTGGTGCGGTCGCGGTCGTTGGCGACGCCGTGCATGCCGTCGTACAGCGGGTGGAAGGCGGCGTGCGGCAGCCACGCCTCGTCGAAGTGCAGGGCGTCGACCACCCCGTCGAGGGTCCTCCGGAGCTCCTCGGCGCGGTAGATGATGCCGTCGTAGGTGGACTGGGTCAGCGCCAGCAGCCGGATCGGCCGGCTCTTGTCGGCGATCAGCGGGCTGGCCTCGATCTTCTCCCGCAGCGCTGCCGCGCTGAACTCGCGGCGCGGGATGGGCCCGATGATGCCGGCCTTGTTGCGGGTCGGCGTCAGATAGATCGGTACGGCGCCGGTGAGCATGATCGCGTGCAGCACCGACTTGTGGCAGTTGCGGTCGACCGCGACGATGTCCCCCGGCCCGACCAGCGAGTTCCACACGATCTTGTTGGAGGTGGAGGTGCCGTTGGTGACGAAGTAGAGGTGGTCGGCGCGGAACGTGCGGGCGGCGAGACGCTCGCTGTCGGCGATCGGGCCGGTGTGGTCGAGCAGCTGCCCGAGGTCCTCGACGGCGTTGCACACGTCGGCCCGGAGCAGGTTCTCGCCGAAGAACTCGTGGAACAGGGTGCCGACCGGGCTCTTCAGGAACGCGGTGCCGCCGGAGTGGCCGGGGCAGTGCCAGGAGTAGGCGCCGTCGGCGGCGTACCGCATCAGCGCCGCGAAGAACGGCGGCGCGAGCTGCCCGACGTAATGGCTCACCTCGCGTTTGATCTTGCGGGCCAGGAAGTCCGGGGTGTCCTCGTAGGCGTTGACCACCCCGTCGATGCGGGCGAGGACCGTCTGCGGGATCCCGCGGGCGGTCAGCTGCTCGCCGAACAGCAGGATCGGGACCCGGTCGTTGTGTGCCCGGATCGCCTCGACGAAGTCGGCCGCGACCCGGGCGCCGGGGCCGTCGGCGGGATGCAGCGCATAGACGATCGTCGCGCTGGACCGGGCGATGTGCGCCAGCATGCCGGGGCGTTCCGCACCGAACCGCCGCCGCTCCAGACCGGCCCGGACCAGGGCTTCCTCGAGCATCTCCAGCGGTCGCAGCGCCCCGGTGGCGCCGTTCGCGGGCGTGACGATCGTGACCGGGAACGACATGCCGTGACGCTAGCCGGGGAGCGGGCGGCCCGTCCCGGAAACCGGAGACATGAGATGATCTTGACATGCAGCGGATGGTGATCGCCGCCGTGCAGGTGCTGGCCCTGGCGGTGTGGTTCTCGGCGTCCGCCGTGGTGCCCGCGCTGCGCGAGTCATGGGGCATCAGCGCGAGCGCCGCCGTCTGGCTGACCGCCTCGGTCCAGCTCGGTTTCGTCGCCGGGGCGGTCGTCTCGGCCGCGTTCAACCTGGCCGACCGGGTCCGCGCGCACCTGCTGATGGCGGTCTGCGCGGCCCTGGCCGCCGGGTGCACCGCGGTCTTCGCCGTCGCCGCCGACAGCCTGGCCGGCGCGGTGCCGCTCCGGTTCCTCACCGGCGTCTTCCTCGCCGGGGTCTACCCGGTCGGCATGAAACTCACCGCGTCGTGGACGCCGCCCGGCCGCCGGGGACTCGCCTTCGGCGTCATGATCGGCGCGCTCACCCTCGGTTCGGCCCTGCCGCACCTGATCCGCGGCCTCGGCGACCTGCCGTGGCGCGGGGTGATGGGCGCCGCCGCCGGATGCGCGGCCGCCGGCGCGCTGCTGGCGGCCGCCCTGGTGCGGGAGGGCCCGCAGTTCGCCCGGGGCGTGCCGCCGAAACCCCATCCCCGGTACGCCGTGACGATGTTCCGGGAACGCGGGCCCCGGCTGGTGAACCTGGGCTATTTCGGTCACATGTGGGAGCTGTACGCGCTGTGGACCTGGCTGCCCACCTTCCTGGCGGCCAGTGGCGGCGGCAGCATTCTCGCGTTCGTGGCCGTCGGTGTCGCCGGGGTGGCCGGATGCCTGCTCGGCGGCCTCGCCGCGGACCGGTTCGGCCGGGTGCCGGCCGCGGTCACCGCCCTGGCCGTCAGCGGCCTGTGCTGCCTGCTCTCCCCGCTGTTCTTCGCCACCCCGCCGGCCGTGGTCGCCGCGCTGGCCGTGGTGTGGGGCGCGGCTGTCATCGCCGACTCCGGGGTCTTCTCCACCGCGCTCAGCGAGGTCGCCGACGAACGCTACGTGGGCACCGCCCTCACCGCGCAGACGGCGATCGGTTTCGCGCTGACCGTCGTCACCATCCAGCTGGTTCCGGTGCTGGCCGCCGCGGTCGGCTGGCGCTGGGCGTTCCTGCTGCTCGCGCCCGGCCCGTTGGCCGGCGCGTGGGCCATGGTGCGCGCACGGGGTTCACTGAGGAGTACGTGAACGTTTCTCCCGGGAGGTCGCCGTGCGCGCACTGATCTCCGGCGCGGGTGTCGCCGGACCCGTCCTCGCCCACTGGCTGCATCGCTCCGGCTGGGAGGTGACCGTCGCCGAACAGGCCGCCGATCCACGGGCCGGAGACGGCGGCCACGCCGTCGACCTGTTCGGCCCGGCCGTCGACGTGATCGACCGGATGGGCCTGTACGAGCGGGTGCACGCGGCCCGGACCCGCAACGACACGGTCACCCTGCTGCGGCCCGGCCGCGCGCCGGTCGTGCTGCCGACCGCCGACGTGGCGGCCGGCTTCACCGACCGGCACATCGAGGTGATGCGGGGCGCTCTCGCCGGGATGCTGCACGACGCCTCCCGCGACCACGCCGACTACCGGTTCGGCACCGTCGTCGAGCAGTGGGACGGCGGCAGCGCGCTGCTCTCCGACGGCACCTCCGTGGACGCGGACGTGCTGATCGGCGCGGACGGCCTGCATTCGGGGGTACGGGCGCTGGTGTTCGGGCCGGAGTCGCGGTTCCGCCGGTTCCTCGGCGGCTACCTGGGCGTCTACAGCCTTCCGGACGTGCTCGGCACCGGCGCGACGGTGGCCGCGTTCGCCGCCCCGAACGTGCTCGCCGCCGTGTACCCGACTCTCGTGCCGGGCCGGTGCCGGGCGGTGCTGCTCGTCCGTACCCCGCGGGAGATCGCCGTCGATCGCCGTGATCCCGCCGCGCAGCGGGCGGCCCTGCGCGGCCTCGTCGGTGACACGCTGGACACCCGTGCCGATGCGGTCCTGGCGCACCTGGACACCGCGGACGACCTGTACTTCGACGACATCTCGCAGATCTGGATGGACTCCTGGTCGAGCGGCCGGGCGACCCTGGTGGGCGACGCCGGGTACGGCCCGGGCCCGGCCGTGGGCGGCGGCACCAGCCTGGCCGCGGTCGGCGCCTACCTGCTCGCCGCCGAGCTCGCCGAAGCGGGGCGGGACGGGGTGCCGGACGCGTTGCGGCGGTACGAGGCCGCCCTCGCCGATCCGGTCCGGCACAGCCGCCGGGTCGGCCCGTCGATGCTGAACTCGCTGGTGCCCCGCAACCGGGCTCAGGTGTGGCTGACCGCGCAGGCGATGCGGCTGATCCCGCGGCTGCCGGTGCCGGTACGGCGGCGGCTCACCTCGTTCGGCGGCGGCCCGGCGGCGATGCTCGACGGCCTGACCCTGCCCGCCGAACCGTGACGTCTGCCCGTTCCCGGTGGGTAGTTCGCCCGCCCGCGGGAATGACAGGCAGGTCACGAGAGAAGGAGGCGCGCTGTGGGACTGCTCGACGGCGTCGACTGGCAGGGGAACATCTTCAAGAACGGCACCTGGACCACCGGCCGGGGCGGCGAATACCCGGTCGTCGAACCGGCCACCGGCGCCGAACTGGGCCGGATGGGCCTGGCCGGAGCCGAGGACGTCGCCGAGGCCGGCGCGCACGCCGCCGACGCGCAGCGGAAGTGGGCGGCGCTGCCGCACACCGCCCGGGCCGCCGTGCTGCGCCGGGCCGGGGACCTGTGGCAGCAGCACGCGGACGAGATCAGCTGGTGGAACATCCGGGAGGTCGGCGCGGTCCCCGGGATGGCCGGTTTCGCGCTGCACGTCGCCGCCGAGGAATGCTACGAGGCGGCCGCGCTGCCCAGCCGCCCGTACGGTGAGCTGCTGCCGTCCGAGCAGCCCCGGCTGTCCATGGCCCGCCGCATGCCGGCCGGGGTGGTCAGCGTGATCTCCCCGTTCAACGTGCCGATCATCCTGGGCATCCGGTCGGTGGCGCCGGCCCTCGCCCTGGGCAACGCGGTGATCCTGAAGCCGGATCCGCGGACCGCGGTCACCGGCGGCACCCTGATGGCCCGCGTCTTCGAGGAGGCCGGACTGCCGCCGGGCGTACTGCAGATGCTGCCCGGCGGGCCGGACGTCGGCGAGGCGCTGATCACCGACCCGCACATCCGGGTCATCTCGTTCACCGGCTCCACCCCGGTCGGCCGCCGCATCGGCGAACTCGCCGGCAAGCACCTCAAGCGGGCCCACCTGGAGCTCGGCGGCAACTCCGCGCTGCTGGTCCTGGACGACGCCGACGTGGACGCGGCGGTCGACCTGGCCGCCTGGGGATCGTTCTTCAACCAGGGCCAGATCTGCATGACCACCGGCCGGCACCTGGTCGCCGACCGGCTGTACGACGAGTTCGTGGAACGGCTCGCCGCCAAGGCCGGCGAGCTGCCGGTCGGCAACCCGGCGACCGAGCAGGTCGCGCTCGGCCCGATCATCGACGAGAGACAGCGCGACAAGATCCACGGCCTGGTCACCGCCAGCGCCGGTCAGGGTGCGAAGATCGCGGCCGGCGGCGCCTACCAGGACCTGTTCTATCAGGCGACGGTGCTGGCCGACGTGCCGATCGAAGCGCCCGCGTTCGCCGAGGAGGTGTTCGGCCCGGTCGCCCCGGTCACCCGGGTGCCGTCGGTGGAGGCCGCCGTCGAACTCGCCGCCGCCGGCGAGTACGGCCTGTCGCTCGGCATCGTCACCCGAGACGTGATGCGCGGACTGGCCGTCGCCGAGCAGATCCCCACCGGCATCGTGCACATCAACGACCAGACCGTCAACGACGAGGCGAACGCCCCGTTCGGCGGCGTCCGGGCGTCCGGCACCGGTTCCCGTTTCGGCGGCCCGGCCGCCAACATCGAGGCCTTCACCGAGACCCGCTGGATCACCATGCGCGGCGAACCGGCCTCCTACCCGTTCTGAGCCGCGGCGCCGCATCGGTGGGACGGCTCCGCACCGATGCGGCGCGGCAGGCTCATCAGGATCACGTACGCGACGATCAGGTGCCGGTTCGGCGGTTCGGATCCGGTCGTGGAACTCAACTGCAGACCCGGCCCTCGGCGGTGTCCACGATGTAGCAGGCGCACTGCAGGATCTCCAGGAGCGCGGCCCGCACCCGCCGGATCCCCTCGTCGTCCACATCGAGCCGCACCCGGCAGTCCCGCGCGTACCCGACGTCCGCCACGGTCCGCGCGCCGAATTCGAGGCGCAGCTCGTGGCCGATGAGGGTGAAGGCGCCCGGCCCCGGCGCGGCCGCTCCCGCCGGGTTGATCACCTCGTCGTCCCAGCCCTCGTACCGCACCCGGAGCCGCATCACCTCGGCGCCCGCGGCACTGAGGACCAGGGTGAGGTCGTCCTCGGTCTGCCGGACGTCGACGCCGTCGGCGACCAGACTCATGGTGTCCACCGGCGGACCGTACCGCCCGGCCGTCCCCTCCCGCGACGGAGATACCGCCGAACTGGCAGTCTGGAACGATGGAATCGGTGTGGGACTACCCGCGCCCACCACGTGTGGAGCGCACCACGGCCCGGGTGACGATCGTGCACGCCGGGCGGGTGATCGCCGACAGCGACCGCTGTCATCGGGTTCTGGAGACGTCGCACCCGCCGGTCTACTACGTCCCCCGAGAGGACATCGCCGCCGGTGTGCTGGAAGCGGCCCCGGGACGTTCGTACTGCGAGTTCAAGGGTGACGCCACCTACTGGGATCTCGTCCTCGGCGACCTGCGCGTGCCCCGGGTGGGCTGGTCCTACGAGAACCCCACTCCCGGGTACGCGGTGATCACCGGAGCCGTCGCCTTCTACCCGAGCCGTGTCGGCGAATGCCGCGTGGCCGGCGAACCGGTTCGCCCGCAGGAGGGTGACTTCTACGGCGGCTGGATCACCGCCGACATCACCGGCCCCTTCAAGGGCGGCCCCGGGACGCGAGGCTGGTGACCGGGTCGGCCATGTCGGCTACGAACACCGCCTGACCGGTACGCAGGTACAGGCGGCTACCGCGCGTGCTGACGATGTCGATCCTCTTGGGTGCGGTCAGGACGGCCGGACCGGGTTCGACGACGGCCCCGTCACGCAGCCGGCATTCGGTGAGCCCGGACGGAGCGCCGTAACCGCCGATGAAAATCACCGAGTCACCGTGGACCAGCACTCCCCGCGCCCCGCGGACCGGGCCGGGCGGGAAGGGTGCGGTCTCCGTATCGGTGATCCGGAGCAGCGGGAAGCCGGTGTAGTAGTAGGCCCAGGTCGTCCGGGCGCCGACGTTCAGCGCATAGCAGTGCGCGACGTGGTCGAAGCCGTCGGCCGGCTGATAGGTCCACAGCTGCCGGCCGTACTCGTCGAAACGAGCGAGACCGCCCGCGCTGAGGGGATCCCCGCCGTAGATCCCCTCGTCGCCGTACCCCGCCCAGATGGTGCCCGGCTCGTCGACGGCGAGGTGCGTGACACCGTCACCGATCCGGAACGACCGTGACGCCTGACCGGAGGCGTCGAAGACCTGCGCGCCGTCGGGTGTCGGCTCGAACGGCCGCCGGACGGTGCGGGATTGAACGAGCAGGATGTCACCGTCGGGCAGCAGATCCACCTTGCTCGGCCTCATCGTCACCCCGGTCAGCGTCACCGGGCGCCAGTCGTCCCCGCTCTCGTGCAGGTGAACCCGTACCCGTGGGCTGGCGAGTCTGTTCTCCCGGCTGCCCCGCTCCGAGACAGCGACCAGCCGGCCGTCGACGGTGGCGTTCAAGGCGACGAGCTCTTCGGTGTCCTCCAGGGCCGGAAGCCTCGCCATCCGGCGGCCGTGCAGCGTACGCGTCAACGTCTTTCATCACTCCCGGATCGACCGGCATCGTAACGCCGTGGGACGGCACGGTCTGCGAGTGGACGACCGTCCGGCAGGGACGGCGTCCACCGGCCTACGTCGGAGACGGCGGACGCAGTCGCCGTTACCGGGCCGGCAACCGCCAGTGGCCGGCGCTGGCCGCGGCGACCGCGGCCAGCGCCCTCGCGCTGGCGGTGATGGTCTCCCCGCTGGGCTGGGAGATCTTCGACTGGTACGTCTCCTAGGACGCGACCGCAGCCGACTGCACGGCGAGCTGGAAGGCCGGCAGCATCTGCTCGTACTCGATCTCGTCGAACGCGTTGAGCACCACGACGACCGCGCCCGCCTCGGTGTTCATCGCGAACGCCGAGTAGCGGGTGGTCATGTCGAGCGACGTGCTCTTGAGGTTCCAGGTCACCTCGGCGCCCTGCTGCGCGGCCACCTGGATGTCCTTGTAGACCTCCCCGGAGACCTCGCGCCGCCCGGCCTTGACGAACGCGTCCAGGTGCCCGCGCGGCTGGCCGCTGCGGCCCTCGGCGAGGTAGACGCGGAGGAATCCGATGTTGCCGGCCGGCTTGGCGTCGATCTCGCAGACGTTGGTGAACTCGCCGACCTTGGCCAGCTCGGCGAACTCACCGAGCGTCTTGACGTCGACCGCCTTCGGTTTCCAGTCGGCGGCCGCGTCGAAGCTGAACGGCAACTCGCAGGGACTGCCCTTGGGGCCGACCTTCACACCCGCCGCGGTGACCGCGACGGAGGGAGCGGCCGGCGCGCTGCTCGCCTCGAACGTCGGCTCGGCCGGTTTCTCGGAACTCGAACAACCAGCGACGGCCAGGACCCCGGCCAACGCGAGGATTCTTAGGGTCTTCACAGGTCGGGGAGCTTACACACGGGGTACGACATCCACGCTCTGCACGTACTCCATGTTTCTTGACGAGGACGAGGACGGGGACGCCGAGCCGCCGGTTGATCTCCTCCTCGGACGGTTCGGCGGCCCGCTGGTGGATCCACCACAGGTTCCCGAACGGGTCCTCGAACCGGCTGACCCGGTCCCCCCAGAACAACTCGGTCGGCTCGGTGACCACCCGGGCGCCGCGTTCGGAGGCCCGGCTGAGGACGGTGGCGTCGTCGGACACGTACAGCCGCAGGAAGGCCGGGGTCCGCGGCCCCTGCGACCTGTCGAAGAGCATCACCACCGAGTCGCCGATCCGCACCTCGGCGTGCCCGATCACTCCGCCGACCTCCATCCGCCCGAGGTCCTGGGCGTCCGGTCACTTCCGGTAGTCGCCGGCCTCGGTGAAGACGCCGATCACCGTCGCTTTCGGCACGTCGAACCCGAGCGTCAGGAACCGGCCCGGCGCCACCTCCGCACTCGACGGGTTCGCCTGATCGGGGTGCCCGGAGTCGTAGAGGTGAATGTCCGGGTACCCGTCCCAGCTGCCCTCCGGCCGCGTCACCAGGCGCCCGACCGTGTCGCGGTGCGAGGAGAACCGTGGCTCCAGATCACCGTAGGTGACGAGCACCTCGCCGCTGCCGAGCACCAGCGCGTGATGCGACGACGCGGGCATGTCCGTCGGTTGCGGCACGCTCCACTCGCGGCCGCCGTCGGAGGACCTGGCCAGGTACGCGTGGCCGGCGGTCGTCCGGATCAACGCCACCACCTCGTCGCCGAGGACGATCAGCGTCGGCTCCTGCAGATCCACGCCGTCGTCGGCGATCTCCACCGCCTCGCCGGCCGCCCAGGTCCGCCCGCCGTCATCGCTGCGCACGATGACCGCCCGTTCCCGCACGTCCCGGTTCGGCCGCCCGTACAGCGGCAGCAGCACGTCGCCGTCCGCCAACTGGACCGCCGCCCCGTGCGACACCGCCCACCGCGGATCTCCCACGGCGGCCGGCTCACTCCAGGTCCGCCCGCCGTCGGTGCTGCGGCACACGTACGTCCCGTGGCTGGTGTGTCTCGGCCTGGTCCCCCACTCCAGGACGAAGAAGCTCAGCAGCACCGTCCCGTCGGCGAGCACCGCCAGCTTGGGATCCCGGTCGTCGAACGGCCCGTCCGCCGCCGTGCGCGGCTCGCTCCAGGTCAGACCGCCGTCGGCACTGTCGGTGACCCGGATCCGGCCGTCGGAGTCGACGTGTCCCGGACCTTCCCGCCAGGTCGCCAGCAGCCGCCCGTCGGCGAGCTTGACGATGTCGGGGAAGTGGGCCAGAAGACCCGGTTCGGCATGGGCCACGATGATCGGCTCCGTCACGTGCACGCCTTTCGCTCGTCCTCCACCAGCGGCGGCAACGTTACATCGATTAGCCGCCGATCCGCCGGGTATGCCGGATCGCATGAGGTTGATGTGGATGGCCGGCGCCGGTCTGACGGTGGCCGCGGGGATACGGCTGGCACGCTCGCGGCACCGGCGCTCGCTGCATCCGGCGGGCCGTTCGCTGACCGGCACCCTGGACGTCTGGGGCTGCCCCGACCCGGTCGGTTCGGTCCTGCTCGACCGGGCCGGGCAGCACCCGGTGACCGTACGCCTCTCCAAGGGTCTCGGCACCCGTGGCAGCCGCCCGGACGTCCGCGGTCTCGCCGTCCGCGTCCCCACACCCGGCCGCGACCTGGACCTGCTGCTGTCCACCGTGGCGGGCCGGGGCCGCTTCGGCCGGCACGTGCCGATGCCGCGCCGCACGTTCGACACCACCTACGGCTCGATCGCCGCCTATCGCACTCCCACCGGCCTCCTCCACCTGGCCGCCGCCCCCGATCCGGGCACCCCGCTGGGCGATTCGCTGTCCGAGATCAAACCCCATGCGACCCTTCTGCTGTACGCGATCCGCGGCGGCCGTTCACAACCCTTCGCCCGCCTCACCCTCGGCACCTCGCTGTCCCCGGCCGCCGACGAGGCCCTGACCTTCGACCCGATCCGCAACTCCACCGAGGACCTGCACCCCACCGGCCTGCTGCACGGCGTTCGCGCCCTCGCCTACCCCGCCAGCCAACGCTGGCGCGGCCGCACCCCGGTTCCGCCCGGGCGCCCGCACTGATGATCTCCCCGGAGACTCCGGGCACCCGGCGGCCCGGTCCGCACCGCTTTCCAGCGGTCTCCCGCATCACCAGTCCACGACGCAGCGGCCGGTCTGCTCGTCGCGCCTGATCTCCGCCCGGCCGATCGGGAACCCGAACTCCGCGGCCGCCCAGCCGGCGACGGCCGGCGCCAGCGCCTCCTCGATGTAGTCCACTTCGAAGATCTCCACCGCCCGGAGTACGACGACGACGTGCCGGACGGGTTCGGCTCGCGCGATGTCCGCCGCGACGTGCTCCAACCCGGTCCGCAGCCAGCCGATCTCGTCCCGGGTCAGCCGCAACGGCGTACCCCGGAAGCCCTCGACGACCCGCCCCACGTCCAGCCAGAGCCGATCGGTGACGGCCTCCAGCCCCGGCGGCGGGCCGTCCGCCCGCACCCCCTCCGCGATGACGCCGACGAACACACCCATCCGGTTGGTCTGCCGCTTGAACCGATAGTTACGCACCGTCACCGCCGCTCGCTGGACTGGCCTGACATCGACTTAGGTATAGACGTTGTAGACCGACGGCCGCAGCCGGGGACCGGCCGGTGGTGGTGTGCTCGCGGGTATGAAGAGAATGAGCGGTGGCGTACCCCCGGCGCTGGTTGTTCTGCTCGTCGCGCCGTTCTTCGGGGAGGTGCTGTCGACGGCGACGCCACCGCTGGACCTGATCCTGCCGTGGCGGTTTCCCGTGGTCGTCGCGCTCTACGGATGCGGGGCGCTGCTCTGCCGCGAGATCGCCCACCGCTTCAAGCTGGGGCTGCCCGGCCTGTGCCTGCTGGCCGCGGCGTACGCGGTGTACGAGGAGGGGCTCGTCGACCGCTTCTGGTTCGATCCCCGCTACTGGGCGGACGTGGGTGTCGGCTCCTACAGCGAGGTCTGGCACACCAACCTGCTGATCGCCTCGCACCTGACCGTCTTCCACGTCGCGGTGAGCGTGTGCTCGTCGGTGCTGGTCGTCGAGTGGCTGTTCCCGGCCCACCGGAACCAGCCGTGGACCGGCCGTCGGGGCCGCACCCTGGCCGGGCTGGCGCTGCTGGGCGTCCTGCCGCTGACCTACACCGACTTCGCCCGGGTTCCCGCCGGTCAGATGCTCGCCGCCGGCGGCCTGTGCCTGCTGCTGATCGCGGCCGCCTTCCTGATCCCGCGCCGTCGGCGCCCACCCCGCGCCGTGATCCGTGAACCGCGCCGACGGCTTGTCGGCCTGATCGCCTTCGCCGGTACGGCAGCCCACTTCGTCCTCGTCTACACGGTGCCCTCGACCGGCCTCGCCTGGCCGGCCGGGATGGTCGTCACCCTGGCCCCGGTCGCCGCGGCCGCACTGCTGATCAACCGGCTGGCGGCGGGCGACGGCGCCTACGGTCCGGACGGGCTGTGGGCCGTCACCGGGATCGTGGCCTTCTTCCTGATGCTCGACGCGCTGGTCGGGCTGGGCGGCCGCTATGACCTCACGGCCGGCGCTCTCGCCACTACGCTTGCCTTCTGGTCACTCCACCGCTCACTCCACCGCCGAAAGGTCCCGTCACATGCCTGCCGCTGATGCTCTGGAGAGGTTCGTCTCGGCTCAGGCCGGGGTCTACGAGACGGCGCTCGCGGAAATCCGGGACGGTGCGAAGCGGACACACTGGATGTGGTTCGTCTTCCCGCAGTTACGCGGGCTGGGGTCGAGCCCGACCGCGCAGCACTACGCCATCAGCGACCTGGCCGAGGCGCGGGCCTACCGATCGCATCCCCTCCTCGGCCCGCGGCTGGTCGAATCCGCGACGGCCGTGGCCGACTCGGCGGCCCGCACCGCCGAGCGGCTGTTCGGATACCCCGACGACCTGAAACTCCGCTCGTCGATGACGCTGTTCCACCGCGCCGCCCCCGACGATCCGGTCTTCCAGCAGGTTCTCGACAAATACTTCGACGGCGAACCCGACCCGCGTACGGACGAACTCCTCGACAGGTGACCCTGCGTCGGCGTTCGAACTCCTCGTTCCTGGCCGGGGACCCGCACGGGGAGATGTAGCGTCCCCGTCCGGATTCATCGCCTCCTACGCCGCGGGGGGCCGGTGTGCGCCTTCTCGGCCAGGGCGGGCGCAGAGAAGACGCCAGCCGCGCTGTTGCCAGGGTTCGTCGCCCCGGCGGAGAGCCTCGGCGAGTTCATGGGCCGTGGTCCGGGCGAGAGCGGCGTCTTCAGCGCTCATCCATCCGGCCCGGCACGCCTCCTCGTACTCGTCCCAGTCCTCGATCTCGACCCGGAACTCGTACCCGTACCGAATCGGCCCTTCGTGGACGGCGTCGTCCTCGCTGCGCCTCCAGTCCTCGCGGGCGGTCGGGGTCTCGTCACCGGTCGGGGTCTCGCAAGTGCTGGAGTTCCCGCAAGTGCTGGAGTTCCCGCCAGTGCTGGGGGTCCCGCAAGTGCTGGGGGTCCCGCAAGTGCTGGGGGTCCCGCAAGTGGTGGGGGTCCCGCAAGTGGTGGGGGTCTCGTGACGGATCGGGTCGAGTTCGAGGTCGATGTAGCGCCACCCGGTCGGGGTCGGCTCCGGCGGCAGGCACACGTCGATCTCGAGCCGCGGATCGGCCGGGTCGGCGACCCACCACGCGACCCATGGCCGCCCCGTAGCCAGCAGCACCACCACCGGCATCGGAAGCACACCGCTGTCGTGCGGCGCTTCCCACCGCGACCCGATCGCCCCTCGGAGCCAGACTCCGTCCTCGTCCGACCGGATCAACTCCAGCGCGAACCAATACAGCCCACCGGGCCGTTTGATCTTCTCCAGGCGCACGCCCGAGCTCATGCCGCCCAATATGCCATCGATGCCTACCTTGCACCCCGGCCGGCCTTGCACCCCGGCCGGCTCTCAGTGCTGTCTCGGGCAGGAGACGCACTGAGAGCCGAGCCGGACAAGATTCGCTGCCGCTGCGCGGACCGTCCCGTGCTGTGCGTCTCGGCTTCCTGCGACGGTGGCCGGACCGATGCGGATCACCGGAATCCGAATCACCGACTACGCCTCCGCCAAAGGAGCGCGGCCGATTCTGCAGGCACCTCTGGCCGGTCGAGCGGATCCACGACGGCGGGTCGTCAACCGCCGTGGAGACGGTGGGGTCGGCAGTGGAGACGGTGGGGCCGGCAGCGGTGGAGGTGGGGCCGGCAGTGGGGAAGATAGTCTCGGCTGATGACGGTGATCGCGCAGATCTCTCTCGGTGTGCAGGATGCGCGGCGGGCGGGGGCGTTCTGGACCGAAGCGCTGGGGTACGTTCGCCGACCGCCCCGCTGGGACGGTGACGACTGGATCGTCATCGAGCCGCCCCCGGGCGTGCCCGGCGCTCCGATCGCGATGGACTGCAGCGAGACGCCCGTTCAGGATCTTCCCCGCATCCACTTCGACCTGGACGCCGGTGACGTCGACCTGGACGCTGAGGTGGACCGCCTGCTCGGGCTCGGTGCCCGGCGCGTGGACTGGCCGTTCTATCCGGGGCCGGGCGAGGCCCATCCCGCCGAACCGGCCTACGTCGTCCTCGCCGACCCCGAAGGCAACCGTTTCTGTGTCAGCGGCCGGCGTCGAACCGGCTGAAAGCGACGGCCAGCGTCGAACCGGCTGAAAAGTGGCGGCCGGCGTCAGACCGGCTGAAAAGCGGCTGCGTCAGGCGGGCTGAAAATCTTCGGGCGCGGTGGCGTGCCGGGCGGCGAGGGCGTCGGTGAGCCGTTCGCTGTCGGGCGCGAGCCGGTAATAGGTATCGGACAGCCGGTCGTCGGCGTCGTCGTCTTCGGCGGCCGCCGGCAGTTCGTCGATCACCGCGGCCAGGTCGGCCATCCCGAAGTAGCGGGCGGCGGCCGCCGCGGCGGCGAGTTCGGCCGGGTCGCAACTGTCTGCGGCGTGGTTCGGCCCGCCGTTGCGCACCATGCCGTCGACCAGCAGGAGCGCGCTCAGATACCGGCCGCCGACGCCGTCGCCGGCTCCGGCGCAGGCCCGGTTCCAGATGTCGCGGAGCAGATCAGGATCGGTCACCCCGACATTGTGCGGTGCGATCAGCCGTTTCCGGGCGGGAAAGGGGACCACGGGATCGCGGCGGAGCCGGTAGGTTCTGCGCCATGCCATCGATCAACATCTCGGACGTGATGGACTTCCTGGTCGACCGCCGGGCGGCGAGCCTGCCCCCGGAGGGCCTCGCGGAGATCCTCACATCGATGGCGTGGTCGCTGGACGAGCAGGCGAACGTTCTGCCGGTCGCGCGGGGCTGGCTCGGCGGCGACGACGAATATCGTGCGGCGGTCGCGCTGTGGATCGACGATTTCTTTCCCGCCGATTCGCGGGCCGGTCTGGTGGCCGTGGCCGAGGACATGGAGAGCCGTTTCCCGGCCCTGGCCGAACGCGCCCGGGAATGGATTCGCCGATGGGACGCCGCGCACGAGGCCGCAAGGTCGCGTTAGGGTCGGCTCATGGATCCGATTCTCGTACTGGGTGGTACCGGAACGGTCGGCAGCCGGGTCGCGTCGTTGCTTCGCGATTCCGGGCTGGACATTCGGGTGGCTGCCCGCCATGCAGAGCAACGGTTCGACTGGGACGATCCGGGGAGTTGGGCGGGCGCGCTCTCCGGCGTTCGGAGGATGTTTCTGCTCCTGCCCGATCAGACGGGGCTGCCGGACGGGTTTCTTGCCGCCGCGCGGCAGGCGGGGGTGCGGCGGGTCGTGCTGCATTCGGACCGTGGCCTCGAGGTGATGGGTTACGCGCATCTGCAGAGCGCCGAGCAGGAGGTCCGGGACAGTGGCCTGGACTGGACCATCGTGCGCCCCGACTGGTTCCACCAGGATTTCGAGACGTTCTTCCGCCCGGCCGTTCTCGCCGGGCGGTTGAACCTGCCGGTGCCCACCGCCCGGCAGGGTTTCATCGACGCCGGCGACATCGCGGCGGTCGAGGTCGCCGCCTTGACCGACGACAGTCTGATCGGTGAGCTGATCGAGATCACCGGCCCGCGGGCGATCTCGTTCGCCGAGGCGGTCGGCGAGATCTCCCGTGCTACCGGCCGCGAGATCGCCTTCGACGGCACCCCCGAGGCGTACCGTGCCGGGATGCGCTCCGACGGTCTCCCGGACGAGGTCGTCGACATGCTGGTGGCCGGTTTCACGGCTCTGGAGTCCCGCGGCGACACCGTCCCGACCGGGGTGGTGGAGAAGATCCTCGGCCGTCCGGGTCTGGACTTCAGCGCGTACGCCACCGCTGCCGCCGCGCGTGGCGTCTGGGATTCCTGACAGCTCAGTTGGACCAGGTGTACCCGGCGAGGGCCGCGCCCGGTCCGGTGAGGACCGCCGCGACGGTGGCGAGCAGGAATGTCACGACGGTCAGGATCACTGTCCGCAGACGCATGTCGTTCTCCTCACGCACGATGGTTTGCCTGCGACGCAGCGTATCGACTGCTGTCACGTCCCGGCGGGGGCTTGACCGGTCAGCCGACGATGGTGGCATGGCCGAACTGTATGAGTACCGAGTGGTGGAACTCCGGGAGAAGATGATCGGCGGCAAGATGTCCGGCGACAAGCTGGAGCGGGTTCTCAACGATCACGCCGCCCAGGGCTGGCGGCTCAAGACGATCACCTCCGCCGATGTGAAGGGCCGGATCGGGCCCGGCGGGGTGGACGGGCTGCTGGTCACGTTCGAGCGGGCCCGCCGCTGAGCGATCCGCGATGACCCCGGGGCGACCCGGGGTCATCGCGGCGCCGGCACGGTCAACGGCCGGCACGGTCAACGGCCGGGCCCGCCGGCTTCGGTGACGAGGGTCAGGTCCCGGATCACTTCGGAGGCGGCGACCGGCCCGAGTGCCGCGAACGGCTGCCGGCCCGCCTGGCCGTGGACGTAGATGTCCTCCAGTTTCTGGTCACCGAGTTCCTCGGGCAGTCCGACGGCGATGCCCGGGTCGAGTTCGATGACGACGGTGAGCCCGCCGGTGATCCGCTCGACACGGTTCTGCACGCCGGCGTCCTCCGGCGCGGTCCGCCGCCAGCCGCGCCGTTCCAGGCCGAGCAGCCGGCCGGCGGGCGCGACCGCTCCGACGAGACGTTTCAGGTCCTCGTCGGCCGCGGGGTACGTCTCCCGGGCCAACTGGGGGAACGGCTGGAGGATCTCGTAGTCGGCGAAGATCTCACTCCACCCGGCGAGGGCGCCCGCCAGGTCGAGGGGGTGCGCGACCCCGACCGTGACATCGCCGGGCAGCGTGTACGGCTCGTCGGTCACGTCGGCGTAGCTGCGGTCCTCGGCCATCCGGAACGCGTCGCCGTTCGACACGGTCCAGACGAGCCGCCGCACGATGTGCCCGAGCAGCGGATGCCCGGCGAAGTACCTGCTGAACTCGTCGGGTGTCCAGCGCCGCCCGGCGACCATGGCCTGCTCCAGCCGCCGCACCTGGTCGGCGGCGACGGCGCGCACGTCCTTCTTCAGCGCGGCGAACCGTCTCCGGGACTCCTCGGCGACCGGGGTCGCCGGTTTCGGCAGGTCCCGGAGGCGTTTCCCGGCGGCGTCCGCCACGTACGGCTTCAGCTGCTCGTCGAAGCCGACTTGGAACCGGCGGGTGCCGTAGTCGAGGGTGAGGCTGCCGTCGGCGGCGAGCCCGAAGTCGGGCACCAGCCGGTCGGCCAACTGCTCGGCGGCCAGCCCCAGCCCGTCGGCCACCTCGGTGATCTTCTCCTCGGCCGCCGTCTTGAGGCCCTTGAACTTGGCGCGCTGGGCGATCCCGTACAGCCGCGTCAGCGCGACGTCGCTGCCGATCGCCGCCAGCACCCGGACACCGGTGACCGCCTTCGCGTGCCCGCCCTCGCCCGGCCAGGCGAGGATCAGCGGGGTGAGCCGCTGGACCGTGGTGTCGTCGCCGAGCAGCGCCAGGGCGTCGAGCACCCATCCCTGCTTGGCGTCGGCCCCGGCCCGCTGCCAGGCCTCGAACAGCTCCCATCCGAACTCGGCGAGGTCGCCGGGCTCGCAGGCGGCGGCGACGTGGGTGATCCCGGCGTACGGCTCCTCCAACGTGCTGATCGCCAGCATGGTGATCAGCGCCTCGACCGTGGCGGGTGGCAGCGCGCCCGACCCGTCACGCAACCGGATCGGCGGCAGGATGGCCGGCACCGCCCACGCCGGGTGGACCGGGAGCCGGGCGGGCAGCAGCATCAGCGGGTCCCGGGCCAGCAGGGTGGCGATCGCCGCGGACGCGGCCGGGCCGTACCCGGAGGCGGCCGTGACGACCGTCTCGGCGGGCAGGACCAGCAGCGCCGTCTCGGCCTGCCGCCGGGCCGGCCCCACCTTGCCGAGCGCCGGCGGGATCAGCGCCCGGGCCGCGACGTCCGCGTGCCGCAGCAGCCAGGTGAGCGCGGCCGGCCGAGCGCTCTTCATCCGCGAGTACCGGTCGGCCATGAACACGGCGACCGACGGCGACGAGAACGGCATCAACACGTCGACCATGGCGGGCAGCCGCTCGGCCGCGTCCCGCACGAGTGGCAGCGCGTCGATCCCGAATCGCGCGGCGGCGACGCGTACCCACGGACCGAACTGGCGCGCCCACGCCGGCCGCCAGGTAGCCAGGATCGGCCGCACGATCTCGTCGGGACCGCCGGTGAACAGCGTCGGCGCATGCGACTCGTTCTGGGCCGACGTGACCAGCTCGGCGATGCGCTCCCAGGTGAACCAGGGACTCCCCCAGTCGCCCGGGGTGTTCAGCCACCGGTCGCGCTCGCCGGCACGCCAGCCGGCGGTCTCCGGGTCGTCGCAGCTCAAGCCCTCGATCACGACCGGTTTCGGGGGTTTGATCCGGTGCAGCCACGGCGGGCTCGCCAGGACCGGTGGGACGGCCGAGAGCGGCGCGTACGTGACGGCGGCAGCGGCGGAGGCCAGCTCGCGCACCCGGCCGGCCGCGTCGGGACCGAGCGTGGGCAGCACCTCCTCGACGAGATCGGGATGGGCCACCAGGTGGGCGCGCAGCATCGGGGATCCGGTCTCGGCGAACAGCCGCATCGCCCGGGCCGGGAAGCGCGCCGCCGCGTCGAGCACCGCCCCCGGCACGTATCTGCGGTCGAGCCGGGCGAGCAGCGCCTCGAAAACGGCGTCATCGTCCAGCTCGGCGAGCACCGACAGCAGCCGCTGCTGGGTCTCGGCGCGCTGGTAGGGAACGTCGAGCCAGGTCAGCAGGGTGCCGGCCGCGGCCGGGCCGGCCCCGTCGGCGAGCGTGGCGAACAGGCGCAGCGGCGGCAGGTTCCACCAGGAGGTGAGGTGTGGGGCGAGCGCGTCGATCTGCTCCGCCGTGCCCGCCGCCATCAGCAGGAGCGCCGCCACGTGCTGATGTCTGTCCAGGGACCCGGTCGCGGCGACGGTCCGCACGTCCTGCTCGACCCAGTCCGCCTCGCCGGGCAGCAGGACGGAGGTGGCGACGGCGGCGCTCCAGCTCCGGTCCCGGTAGGGGCGCAGCGCCGCGACCACCTCCGCGAACGCGCTGTCGGGGGCGGGGGCGAGCGCGGCACGGACCCGCAGCAGGATGTCGCGGTGCGGCCCGCGGTGGACGTTGTCGTACAGCGAGGCCTCGGCCAGGTAGAGGGCGCCGCGGTGCATCGGGTCGGCCCGTTTCCGCTCGCGACCGGCCAGCACGGTGAACTCGACAGCGGCGCGGGCGGCGAAGAGCAGGCCGTGCCGGGCGATCCAGACGTCGGCGAACGGGGTGAGCAGGGCGGCGGTGTCCTCCCAGTAGGGCAGGCGGGTGCTCAGCGCGGCGAGGACGACAGCCGCGCCGGCCGGCGTCACACCGGGGTCGCCGTCGAGCCAGGCGTGACCGGCGGTGGCGAGCGGCTCGGGTGTCCCCGGCTCGTCGAGGATCGCCACGACGGCGGCGCGCTCGGCCGTCAGCCGCTCCTCGGCCGCCGCGCCACCGGCCGTGTCGATCACGAAGGGTGGCGCGTCCACACTGCCCCGTCGCACATACCGGTGCCGTTTCACGATCGCCGGAACCTCGCCCACCCGGAACCACCCTCCCCATCAGAACTGTGGCGAAGACTAGCGGTGGGGTACGACATCCGCGGCACGCCGATGTGGTGTGATCCCGCGATGATCGGCGAGCCGTTCGCGCACACCTATCTCCTGACACTGCCCACCGAACCGGCCGCCCGGGCGGTCGCCGGCGAACTCGCCGGGCGCGGGCACCGGCTGGTCGCCGTCCGCGCTGTCGACCCCGCCGGTCCCGGCCGCCCCGAGTTCGCCGGCTGGTGGGACGTCTTCAGCGTGTTCTGCGACCCCTTCGCCGGGACCGTGCCGCCGGAGACCGCGGCGGTGGAGGCGATCGCCCGGGGTCACGGCGGTGTCTGCTACGGCCCCGGCGGCGGGGCTGAGTCCACCGTCCTCCGGACCTTCATCAGGGACGGTCTCGTCCACGAGCTCACCGCGGAGGAGGCCGAGCGCCGGCGCACGCCCCCGGCCCCGCCCGTCCCGTCACGGCCGGCGCCGCCCTCGGCCCCGCCGCTGCGTTACCGGGCGACACCCGACGAGGGGGCCGAGCGAGCCGCGGTCGCCGAGCGCCTGACGGCCGGCGGGCACCTCGACGACGAGGAGGTCGGCGACGACGCGGGCGAGATGGTGGACGCCCTCTTCGACAGCGTCCTGCACCAGGGGACCTGCGGCCCGGAGACGGCCGCCGCGGTTCCGGACCTCGTCGCGCTGGCCACCGACTCCCGCATCGGTGACCGGCTCCGCTCGTGGATCCTGGTGGGCCTGTTCGTGATCGCCACGGTGGGCCGGCGTGCCCTGAACCGTCCGGCGGTGGAGCCGCCCGAGGCCGCCGCCGCCCGGGTGGCGGTCTCCGCGTCGATGGGACGGTTGACCGCACGCTGGGACCAGGAGTCCGATCTGGTGCGTTTCTGTCTCGCGGCGCTGGTCGCGGCCTGTCCGGAAGACGGAGCCGCGGTACGGGCGGCGATCGGTGACCTGCGGGCGGCCGTGCCCGGCACCGGCCGGGAAGCGGCCCTGCGGCTCGCCGAGGCCCTCGCCGACACCGACCCGCCGCGGATCGTGGCCGCCCTGCGGGACATCGACGCCGACGGCAGCCCGTACGCGACCCCCGACCAGAACGGCCTCCGTGCCCTGATGAGCCTCCTCACCCCGGAACTGGGCCGCGCGACCGTGGTTGACTCTCGCCCATGACGTCCGAGGATCATGCGCAACCGCAGCGGTACGTACTCGAGCCGGACCCCGCCTGGGACTGGTCGGAGGAGCAGGACGGTGTCTTCGTCGTGGAGCTCAGCTGGGTGCCCGACGCGCTGGCGGGCCGCCTGGCGAAACTGGTGGTCAGCCCGGCGCTGGCCGCCGACCTGGAGTCGCGCGGGGTGGGCGGTTTCCGTACCGGCCCGGCCCGGGGTCTGCTCGGCGAGGACTCGTTCGCCGAACCCGGCACGCCGCCGCCTCCCCTGCTGCGGCTGATCCCCGGCGAGGACCCGGCGGAGGACATCGCCTTCCTTCCGGGGGTCGGTCTGACCGTCAGTGAACGCGCGCTGGAGGTCCTGCGAGCCCACTGCGGGCAGTTGCAGTCCACGGTCCTGCCGGCGCCATGACCGGGCGAGACGGCGCGGTGCCCGATCAGGTGGCCGGTGCCTCCGGCCGCCCGCTGCCGCCGGGCACTCCGGCATGAGCCGGCGACGGTACGTGGCCCGCGGCGTCCCCGGCGGCTACCGGATCTGGGACAACAAGGCCCGCCGCTGGTGGGGCGACCACTACGAGCTGTGCCCCGACGACCTGCTCGACGAATTGAACGGCCCCGCCGACCCGGCCCGCATCACGGCCCTGCTGCGCCGCTACCGCGCCCAGCGAAGATAGGACCTGTGGCCCTGACCGGGCGGCCCGGGCGAACGCGAGGATCCTGGTGGGCAGCCGGTCACAATGGGGGCGGACGGTGGGAGAGGTCTTGGTCGCACGGCGGCAGCGGGACGGGTACGGGACGGACACACCGGGCGGGTCTACTCGGCCGGTGCAGAAGTCGTGGGCCGAGGCCTATGCGACCGCGCGGGACAGCGCCAAGCCACTGCCCGGTGAGCCGACCCCGGTGGGTGCGGCGGCCGGACGGGTGCTGGCGGCGGCGGTGCGGTGCGAGCGGCCGGTTCCGGCGTTCGACAACGCGGCCATGGACGGGTACGCGGTGGCCGGCGCCGGGCCGTGGACGATCCGGGGGCGGGTGCTGGCCGGTGCGGTGACGGGCGGGCCGGTCGTGACGCCCGGGTGCGCGGTGGAGATCGCGACGGGGGCGCCGGTGCCGGCGGGGACCGAGGCGGTGATCCCGTACGAGCGGTGTGCGGTGGACGGTGGCGTGGTGAGCGCGGGGCGCCCGGAGCGGGCCCACATCCGCCGGGCCGGTGACAGTCTCGCCGTCGGCGCCCTGGTCGTGCCGGCCGGGCGGACCGTGACGGCGACCGTGGTGGCGGCCGCCGAGCAGGCCGGGGCCGAGCAGGTGCTGGCTCATCGGGCGCCGACGGTGACGTTGCTGGTCACCGGGGACGAGGTGATCTCCGACGGGGTGCCGGGGCCGGGTCAGGTGCGGGACACGTTCACCGGCCTGGTCACCGCGGTCACCGCCCGTGCCGGTGGTGTTCTGGACGGGCGGCGGCTGCTGCCGGACCGGCGGGATCTCCTCGACGCCGCGCTGCGGGAGGCGGGCACCGACGTCGTCGTGGTCAGCGGATCGTCGTCGGCGGGCGCCGCGGACCACCTGCACGAGCTGCTGAGCGCGGGCGGGGCGACCTGGCTGGTCCGCGGTGTCGCCTGCCGGCCCGGGCATCCCCAGGCCCTGGCGGTGCTGCCGGACGGGCGCTGGGTGGTCAGTCTGCCCGGGAACCCGTACGCCGGCCTGGTCGCCGCCCTGACCCTCCTCGAACCGCTCCTGACCGCCTTGGCCGGGCGCCCCGCCGCCGTTCTGCCGTGCGCCCCGGTCTCCGGAAGCCCGAAGCTGATGCCCGGCGGCGTCCGCATCGTCCCCGCCGAGGCGGACGGGACGCTGATCGGCGCCGGTTCCGTCGGCCTGCACGCGGCCGCGAACGCCGACTTCCTCGCCGTCCTGCCCGGCGACTGGACGCCCGGTTCACCCGCCACCCTGCTGCGGGTGCCCTGAGAGAGCCGCCCCGCTGCGGATACCCTGAGAGAGCCGCCCCGCTGCGGATACCCTGAGGGATCCGCCCGGGAGCGGCCACCGGCATGTCGCTCGTCATCCCCTGACGCCAGGAGCGGGGTCGTGGTGACCACCGGCGCAACATCGATAGGGATACATTGCCCGGGTGACAACCCGCACCGATCTGAACATGCTCGTCGCGCTGGACGCGCTGCTGGAGACCAGCAGCGTGACCGCCGCCGCCGAGCGCCTGCACACCTCGGCGCCCGCGATGAGCCGCACGCTCGGCCGGTTACGCCGGCACTTCGGCGACCCGCTGCTGGTCCGCGCCGGGCGCCGGCTGGTGCCGACCGAGCAGGCCGTGCGGCTGCGGCCCCGGGTGCGGGCGCTGATGGAGACGGCCGGCGCGCTGCTCGCCGACGGCGCCGGCGCGGATCCCGCGTCGTGGCGGCACACGGTGACCGTGCAGATGAGCGACGTGCTCACCGCCGACCTGGTGCCCGGGCTGCTCACGGTGATGCGGGCGGAGGCGCCGGGGGTACGGCTACGGCTCGCCGCCGACCACACCGAGGGCACCGCGGCGCTGCGCGACGGACTGATCGATCTGGAGGTCGGCGCGATCGACCACACCGACCCGGAGACGCTGACCGAGAGCCTGGGGACGCTCACCCCGGCGCTCGCCGTCCGGCCCGATCATCCGCTCACCCGGGGTGACCTGACCGCGGAGCGGATCGCCGCGGCCGGGCACATCGGCGTGTCCCGCAAGGGCCTGGCCGCCGGGCCGCTCGACGAGCACCTGGCCGGGCTGGGGTTGCGGCGGGACGTGGTGATGGTCGTGCCGGCGCACGCCCCGGCGCTGCTGCTGGCGGCGTCCACGGATCTGGTCTGTCTGGTCCCGGACCGGCAACGCGACGCGGCCGGGCGGGCCGGGCTGCGGGTGCTGCCGTTGCCGTTCGCGCTGCCGGCCACGACGATCGGGATGGCGTGGCATCCGCGGACCGACACCGATCCGGTACGGCGGTGGTTGCGCGGCCATGTGCGTACGGCGGCGCGGGCGCTGCTGTGACCGGTGAAACGGGTGGACCGTGCCCGGGACGGCTCGTAGAGTGCTGGGCACGGTGGGCGGCCATCGCGGCGCTTCCTTCTCACATCCGGGAAATCCGGCTGATGACCGGGCTGATTCAGCGCGGCGGCTCCCCGCCCACCGCCACGTCGTAAAGTTCGGCGAACCGCGCCCGCCGTTCCGCGTAATGGCCGGCGTGCGCGGCTCGCGGCTCGAAGGTCACCCCGGTGGTCCGGGCCGCGCGGTCGACGCCCGGCGCCAGCACGTCCAGGGCGAGCAGCGCCGTCCCCCGCTGGGTGGCACGCCGCCGGGTCACGTGGGTGACCGGCCGGCCGAGCACGTCGGCGAGCACCTGGAGCCACTCCGGCTGGTCGTTGCTGACCCGGCCGGCCGCCGCCACCTCGAGGACCTGCGGGGCGGCCGGGTGCAGCTCCTCGGCGACCCGGGCGTAGGTCATGGCCACCCCTTCGACGATCCCGCGGAACAGCGCGTCACCGTCGGCGGCCACCGACACCCCGGCGAACATCGCGCGGACCCCGCCGGCCCAGCCGGGCGCGCGTTCCCCGGTCAGGTACGGCAGCACCAGCGGGGTGGCCGCGCTCGGTGGCGCGGACAGCACGGTTCCCAGCGCCGGGCTGAGCCGTAACGTGCTCTGCGCCCAGCTGACCGCCCGCCCGACGTCGTTGATCGCCCCGCCGAGCAGGGTGCGCCCGCCGTCGACCCGGTAGTTCCACAGGCCGAACGGCAGCGGGTCGGCCGGGCCGTCGAGCAGCACCCGCAGCGCGCCGCTGGTGGCGGTCGCCGCGGTGAGCACCGTCGCGTCGGTCGCCCCGGATCCGATGTTGCTGGCCAGACCGTCGGTGATGACCGGGAACCAGACCGCCCGGGCCAGCGCGGGCCAGCGCGCCGGAGCCACCGCCGGCGCCGGCCGGGTCACGTCGAGCGGCGGCGAGAGCTGGCCGGCGCCGATCCCGGCGGCGGCGAGCAGCTCGCCGTCGAACTCGCCGGTCCGCCGGTCGAGCAGGCCGGTCCACGCGACGGTGGACGTCCCGGCGAGCGGCTGCCCGATCAGGCGGGCCCACACGTACTCCCCCAGCGACCACCAGAACGCCGCCCGCGCCACCACCTCCGGCTGGGCGCCGGTCAGCCAGCGCAGGCGCGGGGCGTGGTAGCTGGTGTGCACCCGGGTGCCGGTGCGCTGCTGGACCGCCGCCTCGTCCACCTCGGACCGCAGCGCGGTGACGGCGGCGGCGCTGCGGGAGTCGGCGTACGTCAGGCACGGGGTCAGCGCCCGCCCGGCCGCGTCGACCGCGATCAGCGAGGCGGCGAAGGTGTCCATCGCGACGCCGGCGATCCGGGTGCCGAGCCGCGGCTCGGCGGTCACCGCGTCGAGAACCCGCTCCACCTCGGTCGCCACCTGGTCGGGGTCGATGACCGAGGTGCCGTCGGGCGCGACGGTGAACGCGTGCGCCACTTTGAACTGCCGGCCGCGGACCCGCCGCCCGGTGGCGTCGTGCACACCGCCACGGGTCGCGGTGGAACCGATGTCCAGCGCCAGGACCAGCGGGTCCTGTGCCGAGTCCAGGGTGACGTCATCGTCGGAGCGGGTCATCGGGGTCCTCGTCGTCTACGCCGGAGATCTCCGCTCGACCCTAACCGACCCGGAACCCGCCCGCCGGGACACGGATAGACTCCGGCCGCTGTCACGATCACGGGGAGAATTCATGACATCGCGATGGAGCCGTCTGCTGGCCGGGATCGCCGGGACGGTCCTGGTCGCCGGCTGCGGCACTCCCGCCACACCGGACACACCGGACGCCATGCCGGAGAAGAGCGTCGCCGCCACGAGCCCGGCGCCGGCCGCGTTCGATCCGCCGCGCACCTTCGGCCCGCTCGGCGCGCCGCTGCCGCCGAGCGTGCGACGCGGGAAGAACGGCCGGCTGCCGGTGCTGCTGGCCGGCGCCCGGGCGTACGTGGCCTCGGTGGACCAGCTGCTGGTCGTCGACCTGCCGAGCGGGGCGAGCACCGGCGCCCTGACACCGCGCAACGAGCCGGCGTTCGACACCGACATGATCGACTGGTCGGGCCGGTACGCTCCGACGCCGCCGGTGCTGGTCGACGACGGCGGGCGGGCCCGGGTCGTCACCGCGTTCGCGGCCACCGTCCGGGGCGAGGGCACGACCGCTCCGCGCCCGGTCGTCGAGGTGCTGACCGTCGACGCGGCCGGCGGTGAGGAGGTCGCCCGGGCGGAGCTTCCGGCCGATCCGGACGCCGACCGGGAGCAGCCGGCCGTCGTCGGGGCGCACGGCTCCACCGTCGTGCTGCGGATCGGTGCGGACACCACCGCGGTGGACATCACCACCGGGAAGGTGGTGTGGAAGCGGGCCGGGTTCACCGCCCAGGCGGTCGCGGACGGCCTCGTCGTGGGAGAGAACGAGGACCTCACCGTGATGCGGGCCCTCGACGTGGCCGGTGGTGGCCAGAAGTGGCAGTCGAAGCCGTACCGGCTGGTGGAGGTGGCGCCGGCCAGCCCGAAGGTGTTCACCGCCACCGGGACCGACAGCGCCGGCCGGGAGGTGTTCCAGCTGGTCGAGGCGGCTTCCGGCCGGGTGCTGGACAGCAGTGTCGCGGACAGCCCGATCGCGTACGAGGTGGACTGTGTCTGGGATCAGGCGAGCGTGACCGTCTGCCAGACCGGCCGCCCGCAGCAATGGGTCAGCGCCTTCGACGACACCGGCAAGTGGCTGTGGGAGCTGCCGGCCGACGGCCGTGTCGCGCCCCGGGTGACGACCGCCTGGCACGGCGCCGTCTACGGCACCACCGACAACGGGCCGGTGGTGCTCGACGCCCGGAGCGGCGCGGACCGGGAGACCCGGCCCGGCGCGGCCCCGGTGCTGGTCAACGAGTCGTTCGGGGTGGGCCCGCTACCCGAGACCGATGTGCAGCAGGCACACCCGGCGCTGTCCTGACGATCAGTCGCGGGTGGCTCGGCGGGCGCGTTCCTCGTACGCCTCGCGGGCGGCCGGGTCGGCCCGGCTCAGCAGCCCTCCGGCGTCGGACAGCCGGTCGAGCACGCCCGCGACCCGCCGCGGCAGGGCCTGGGTGACCTTCGTCGGCGCCTGGACCCACCGCGGCACCCACAGCTCCGGCTGCGGCTTGCGCAGGGCGGACTCGATCACCTCGGCCACCTGCTCCGGGCTGACCGAGGTGACGCCGCGGCCGGTGGGGATGCCCGCGGACAGCTCGGTGCGTACCACGGTGGGCAGGATGACCGTGACGTCGACGCCGGCGGGCGCGAGTTCGGCCCGGATCGCCTCGCTGAACCCGACGACGGCGAACTTCGACGCCGAGTAGCTGGCCGCGTTCGGGACGGCGATCCGGCCGACCGCCGAGGCGACGTTGACGATGTGGCCGCGGCCCCGTTCGACCATGCCGGGGGCGACCGCCTTGGTGCCGTTGATCGCGCCGAAGACGTTCACGTCGAAGATGGCCCGGGTGAGCTGGTCGGGTTCCTTGAGCAGCGACCCGAGCGGCATGATCCCGGCGTTGTTGATCAGCGCATCCCACGGTCCCAGGTGGCCGGTGCCGGCCAGGAAGTCGGCCCAGGAGCCGGGGTCGGTGACGTCGAGGCGGGCGGCGGTGACCCGGTCGCCGAACGGCGCGGCGACGGTGGCGGCGAGATCGGCGTCGAGGTCTCCGATGGCGACCGACGCCCCGAGCCGGGCCAGGCGTTCGGCGGTGGCCCGGCCGATGCCCCGCGCGCCGCCGGTGACGATCACGGCCATCCCGGCGATCTTACGAGTCATCGCGGTCTCCCGGGGCCAGCAGGTCGCGTACCGCCCGGCGATTGATCTTGCCGACGCTGGTCAGCGGCACCGCGTCGAGCACCCGCACCTCGCGGGGGTACTTGTACTTCGCCAGCCGGTTCCGGGCGAACTCGATCAGCTCCGCGCCGTCCACCCGCTGACCGGGCACGAGCTGCACGACGGCGACCACCTCCTCGCCGTGTTCGGTGTCCGGCCGGCCCACGCACGCGGCGATCTGCACGGCCGGGTGCTCCAGGAGCGCGTCCTCGACGTCGCGCGGGTAGACGTTGAACCCGCCCCGGATGATCAGGTCCTTGATCCGGTCCACCACGTAGAGGAAACCGTCGGCGTCGAGGTGCCCGACGTCGCCGGTGTGCAGCCATCCGTCCCGGACGGTCCGCGCGGTCAGGTCCGGATCGTTCCAGTAGCCGAGCATCACATTCGGGCCGCGTACGCAGATCTCGCCGTCCGCACCGGTCGGCAGCTCCGTGCCGGACAGGTCGACGATCGCCACCTCGGCGTGCGGCAGTGGCTTGCCGACGCTGCCGGGCCGATGGTCGGTGAGGGTCTCCGCGGAGATCACCGCGCTGCTCTCGGTGCAGCCGTACCCCTGCAGGACGGTGACGCCGAACGCCTTCTCGGCGGCGGCCCGGATCGCCGGTGGCAGGGTGGCGCCGCCGGAGCCGAAGGACCGCAGCGACGACAGGTCGTGGTCGCCGTACGGCTGGGCGAGCAGCATCTGCAGCATGGTGGGCACGAGCGGGCTGGTCTCCAGGCGGTGTTCGGCGACCAGCCGCAGCCAGCCGGCCGGGTCGAACCAGCGCTGGAGCACCGAGACGAGCCGGCGGTCGGAATGCAGGCCGCTGATCACGACGATCAGGCCGTAGGCGTGCGACAGCGGCAACGGCAGCAGCGACCGGGTGGTGTCGCTGGTCCGGGCGGCCTGCTGGAGCCCGTGACCGGACTCCCACAGTCCGCGGTGACTGAGCATGACGCCTTTGGCGCGGCCGGTGGTGCCACCGGTGTAGAGCAGTGCCGCCATGTCGTCGTCGGCGCGCGGCTCGATCCCGGCGGGTTCGCCGGCCTCCAGGTCGGCGTAGTTCTCGCCGATGACGAAGGTGGCGATGTCGAGGCCGGCGGCGGCGGCCCGGAACAGGGTGGCCAGCTCCGGGCTGATGATCGCGGCGGTGGCGCCGGAGTCGGTGAGGATGTGTCGCAGCTCCGGCTCGCTCTGCAGGAAGATCACCGGGGTGACCACGGCGCCGGCCCGCCAGATGGCCCGGTAGGCGATGAACACCTCGGGCGTGTTCATCGTCATCACGATCACCCGGTCGCCGGGGCGGACCCCGTGTGCGCGCAGACCGCCGGCGGTCCGGGTGGACCGTTCGTGGATCTCGGTGGAGGTCAGCCACCGGCCCTCGAAGAACAGCGACTCGTAGTCGCCGAGCCGTTCGTACGCCTGCTCGGCGAGGAGGCCGAGATGGTGCTCCCCCACCGAGGTCATGACGCCGCTCCCATCGCGAGCCGGGCGACCTCGTCGAAGGCCGCGGTGTCGTCGCCGAGCAGGAACCGGTCCACCTTGGCCCGCCGCCAGTACAGGTGCGCGTCGTGTTCCCAGGTGAACCCGGCGCCGCCGTGCACCTGGATCGCCGTCTCGGCCGCGTGTTCCAGGGTGGTCGCGGCGGCGGCCTTGGCGGCGGCCGCGGCCAGCGGCAGTTCGCCGGGCGCGTGGTCGGCGGCCCAGGCGGCCCACCAGACCAGCGACCGCAGCTGCTCCACCTCGACGTACACGTCCACGAGCATGTGCTTGACGGCCTGGTAGGAGCCGATGGCCCGGCCGAACGCCTGGCGCTGTCCGGCGTACGCCACGCCCATGTCGAGCAGGCAGGCGGCGGCGCCGAGGCCTTCGGCGGCGAGGATGGTACGGCCCACCCGATCGGCCCGCCGCCACCGCGCCGCCGCGTCGGGTACCAGGACCGTGGTCTCGCCCAGGGCGACGTCGCCGAGCCCGCGGGTCGCGTCGATCGGCGCCCGCACGGTGACCTCGCCCGGCCCGCAGACCAGCGCCCCGTCCCGCAGCGCCAGGAAGGTGGTGGCCCCGGCCGCGTCGAGGACCGGCCCGTCGTCGTCGACGACCGCCACGGCCAGGCTGCCGTCGGCGATCCCGGCCAGTCGCTCCTCGTCGCCGTCGAGGAGCACGGCCGCCCGCGCGTACGTCACCAGCGACGGTCCGGCGAGGACCCGGCCGGCCTGTTCGGCGACCACGGCGAGGTGCAGGACGCTGCCGCCGCTGTCCGGCCAGGTGATCGTCGCGAATCCGCTCTTGACCAGTTCCTCCCGGCCGGGCCGGACCGCGGCGCCGCCGTCGAGGGCGGCCCGGGCGGCCGCCGGTGACGCCGACGCCGACAGGAACTCCCGGGCCGCGGCGGCCAGGTCGAGGTGCTCGGTGTCCAGGTCGAAGTTCATCCGATGCTCTCCCTGAAGGTGACGCCCTTGTCGGCTCGGGGCTCGGCGGGCAGGCCGAGGACCCGCTCCCCGATGATGTTGCGCAGCACCTGGTCGCTGCCGCCGGCGATGGCCATCCCGGGCAGCACGGCCTGGGCGTTCTGCCAGATGTCACCGGCGACGCGGGCATCCTCGCCGAGCACCCGTACGGCCAGGTCGGTCAGGTCGCGGGCGGATCGGGTGCCGCTCAGTTTGCCCGCGGACGCCTCCGGGCCGGGCAGTTCGCCGCGGCTGATCCGGGACAGCTGCCGGTAGCCGGTGTAGCGGGCGCCGAGCGCGGCCACGTACCCCCGGCCGAGCTGCTGGCGGGCGAGGGCCTGCCGGTCGGCGGACAGCGCGCCGAGATGGGCGGCGACGTGCCGGGCCACCGCCTCCGGTTTGGGGCCGATCCCGGTGCCGCCGCCACCGAGCGACAGCCGTTCGCTCATCAGCGTGGTCAGCGCCACCCGCCAACCGTCGCCGGGCTCGCCGAGGCGTTCACTGTCGGGGATCGCCACGTCGTCGAAGAACACCTCGTTGAAGTGGGCATCGCCGTTCATCTGCCGCAACGGCCGCACGGTGACGCCGGGCGCCGACATGTCGACGACGAACATGGTGAGGCCGCGGTGTTTCGGGACGCCGGGATCGGTACGGGTGAGCAGGATCCCGTAATCGGCCAGGTGCGCGAGGGTCGTCCACACCTTCTGGCCGGTGATCCGCCATCCGCCGCCCGGTTCGCGTACCGCCCGGGTCCGCAGCGCGGCCAGGTCGCTGCCGGCCTCCGGCTCGCTGAACAGCTGGCACCACAGGTCGTCGGCACGCAGCAGCCGCTGGAGATAACGGCTCTTCTGATCCGCGCTGCCGTGCATGATCACGGTGGGCCCGCACATCCCGATGCCGATCAGGTTGATCAGGGCGGGCAGCCCGAGCCGGGCCATCTCCTGGTCGACGATCGCCTGCTGCATCAGGGTGCCGCCGCGGCCACCGGCCTCCACCGGCCAGGCCACCCCGACGAAGCCGGCCTCGTACAGGGCGGCCTGCCAGCCCCGCGGATCGTCCGGATCGGGTCGGCTCTGTTCGAGGAACGCGCGGACCCGGGTGCGCCAGGCCGCCTCGTCGGGAGTGTCGTCGAAATCCACACTGATCCCTTCTGCTCACCGGATACCGGGGGTCACCGGATGCCGAGCCGCCGCAGCAGCCGCAACTGTCTGTTGCCGAGGTTCACGAACGATTCCGCCGGCCGGCCCGGCGGCGGGCCGATCGGCCCGAGACGGGACACCGCCACCGTCTGCGCGTCGGTGAACCGGCGGATGCCCTCCGGGCCGTGCCGGCGGCCCAGCCCGCTGTCGCCGCGGCCGCCCATCGGCGCCTCCACCGTGCCGATGGCCAGTCCGGCCCCGTCGTTGACGTTGACGGCGCCGGCCCGGATCCGGCGGGCCATCGCCTCGGCCGCGGCGGTGTCCCGGCTGAAGACGGCGGCGGACAGGCCGTGCCGGCCGCGGTTGGCGGCGGCGATCGCGGCCGCGTCGCCGGACACCCGGTGCAGCGCCAGGACCGGCCCGAACGTCTCGCCGAGGCACAGGTCCATGTCGTCGGTGACGTCGGCCAGGACGGTGGGCTGGTAGGCGTACGGGCCGATGTCGGGGCGGGCCCGGCCACCGGCGAGCACCGTCGCGCCCTTGGCGACCGCGTCGGTCACGTGCGCGCCGACCTTCTCCAGCTGGGCGCGGGTGGCGAGCGGCCCGATGTCGTAGCCGTAGCCGAGACCCTGGCCGAGCCGTTGCCCGCTGGTGGCGGCCAGCAGCGCGGCGGTGAACGCGTCGTACACCGCGGCGTCCACGATCACCCGCTCGATGTGGACGCACATCTGGCCGCTGTTGGCGAACGCGGCCTCGACGGTGCCGCGGGCGGCCAGGTCCGGGTCGGCGTCGGCGCGGACGATCAGCGGGTTCTTGCCGCCGAGTTCCAGGGAGACACCGATGAGGCGGCGGGCGGCACGTTCGGCCACCGCCCGTCCGGTGGCGGTGGAACCGGTGAAGCACAGGTGGTCGACGGCGTCGACGACCGCCGAGCCGATGGTCGGCCCGTCCCCGGTGACGACCTGCCAGACGTTCTCCGGCAGGCCCGCCTCGGCCATCAGGGCACGGGCCCACAGCAGGGTCAGCGGGGTCTGGCCGTCGGCCTTGCCGAGCACGGCGTTACCGGCCAGCAGCGCCGGGATCAGGTCGCCGACGCCGAGGTAGAGCGGATGGTTCCAGGGCGCGATGATCCCGACGACACCCTTGGGCAGGCGCAGCTCCCGGGCCCGGGTGAGCAGCGGGACGGCCGGGCGCACGGTCCGGTCGGCCAGGTAGGAGCGGCCGTGCCGGGCGTAGTGGCGGGCCACCGTGCCCAGCAGCAGCACCTCCTGCCAGGCGTGCAGGCGGGCCTTGCCGGTCTCCCACTGGATCAGGTCGAGCACCTCGTCCTGGCGCGCGACGAGAAGATCATGGAAGCGGAGTACGACCTCCGCGCGGGCGCCGTACGACAGTCCGGCCCACGGTTCCTGCGCGGTCCGGGCCCGTGCGGCGGCGCTCTCGACGTCCTCGGGGGTGCACACCGGCACGGCGACGGTCGGCAGGGCGTCGTACGGCGCGATCGGGGTGTGCGTGGTCTTGCCGCCGGAGGCGGGCACGGCGACCCAGCGGCGCAGCGAGGCGAGCCGGGCCCCGGTCAGCCAGGCGGGCCGATGGGCGCTGACCGGTCCGGTGTCCACAGCCGGCCCCCGTTCAGTTCCGGACCAGGACGATGGGCTGGCCGTCCTTGGGGAACGGCAGCGCGTGCTGGTCCATCGGCGGCACGTAGCCGGGGTCGACGTTCCAGTGGTGGCCGCGCAGCAGCCGGTGCATGATCGCCTTGACCTCGAGGCCGGCGAAATGCAGGCCGATGCACTTGTGCACGCCGCCGCCGAACGGCTCCCACGCGAACCGGTGCGAGCGGTCCTCCCGGCGCCCGGGCCCGAACCGCTCCGGGTCGAAGACCATCGGGTTGGTCCAGTGCTCCTCCATCAGGTGGGTGAACTGGAGCCCGAGCGAGCAGAACGTGTCCGCCGGGATCCGGACGCCCTCGACCACGGTGTCCTTGACCGTGTAGCGGACCAGCACCGGCACCGGCGTGCGCAGCCGCAGCGCCTCCCGCATCACCAGGTCCAGCGAGACGAGCGACTCCAGCGCGGCCCGGTCCGGCGCCGGGCCGAGCGCCCGCGCCTCCGCCCGGCAGCGTTCCTGCCAGTCCGGATGCTGGCCCAGGTACTGCAGGATCGCGGTGGTGGTGATCGTCGACGTGTCGTGCGCCGCCATCATCAGGAAGATCATGTGGTTGATGACGTCGTCGTCGGAGAACCGGTCGCCGTCCTCGGTCTCGATGTGGCACAGCACGGAGAAGATGTCGTCGGTGGCGGTGGCCCGCTTGGCCGGCAGGTAGTGCCGCAGGAAACCTTCGAGGACCCGCCGGGCGCGATAGGCACGACCCCAGCGGGTGAACGGCACATCGGCCCGGAGCATCCCGCCGGCGGCCTGCACGCAGGCGATGAACGCCCGGTTGACCCGGGCCATCTCGGCCGCGCCGGTGTCGCGCGCGCCGCCCATGAACAGGTCCGCGGCGATGTCCAGGGTCAACTGCTTGAGCCGCCGGTACGCCGGGAACCGCCGGCCGGTCTCCCAGTCCGCGGTGCCGTGGGCGATCGCCGGGTGCAGCCGGCGGGTGTAGCCGTCCAGGCGCTGCGGGGTGAACGCCTCCTGCATGATCCGCCGGTGCCCGTGGTGGTCGTCGAAGTCGAGGAGCATCAGGCCGCGGCGGAAGAACGGGCCGACCAGCTCCGACCAGGCCGGCCCGTTGGCGAACGCCTTGTCCCGGTTCTGCAGCGCCGCGCCGCAGGCGTCCGGCCCGAGCAGCATCACCGTGGTCCGGCCGAGCATGCGGGACGGGGCGACCGGCCCGTACCGCGCCCACTGCCGCCGGTAGTAGGCGACCGGGTCCTTCTGGTAGACGAACAGGTTGCCGATCCAGGGCAGGCCACGGTCCTCGCGGCGCAACTCGGGGAGGGCTCTCGGGGTCCGCGTCTCCGCCGTCATGGGCTCACCTCGCTCGCTCATCTCGCGATGGCGTCCGTATCGGCCAGCCTGGATCTGGAAGAGAGCCCTGTCAATGTTTCGGGCCTGTTGTGGCATGGTTGCGGACATGGCGGTCTACCGTGGCGTCAGCGCCGTCGACCGGGTGGCCCGGCGCCGCGCCCGGCTGCTCGCCGCCGCCCTCACCGTCTGGGCCGACCCGCGCGCCCGCACCACGATGACCGCGGTCTGCGCCGAGGCCGGCCTCAGCGAGCGGTACCTCTACGAGAGTTTCACCGGCCTCGACCAGCTGCTCGAAGCGGTGATGGACGCGATAGCGGCCGAGATCGAGGAGACCAGCCGGGCCGCCGCCGAGGCCGCCGGCGACGACCCGGTGGCGCGGGGCCGGGCGGCGGTGCGGGCGTTCATGGAGCTGCTGCTCGCCGACCCGCGCAAGGGCCGGGTCGCGATCGTGGAGTCGGTGGCCGTGCCGGCGTTACGGCAGCGCCGCACCGCCCTGCTGCGCCACCTGGCCCATCAGTCGGCCCTCGAGTCGCGTGCGGGCCTCGGCGCCGCGGGCCGCAGCGCCGTGCAGGACGAGATCGGCGGGATGCTGTTCATCGGCGGCATGGCCGAGCTGATCACCGCCTGGCTGGACGGCGCCCTGGAGGCGACCACCGACGAGATCGTCGAGGCCGCCTCCCGGGCCCTCCTGGGCATCTACCGTTAGGCCTGGCGGGACGCCAGTTGCACGATCGTCACGTCGGACGGGGCGCCGACCCGCACCGGCGGTCCCCACGCCCCCGCGCCACGGCTGACGTAGAGCTGGGTGTCGCCGTACTGTTCCAGACCGGCCAGGGTCGGGTTCGCGGCGTCGGCGATCATCGTGGCCGGCCACATCTGGCCGCCGTGCGTGTGCCCGGACAGTTGCAGGTCGACGCCGTACCGGACCGCCTCGTCGATGAGGACCGGCTGGTGCGCCAGCAGCACCGACGCGCGCGCCGGATCCCGGTCGCCGAGCGCCTTGCCGAAGTCCGGCCCCGCGCCCGAGTCCGCGCCCGCGACGTCGTTGACCCCGGCCAGATCGAAACCGGGCAGCGGGGTCCGCGCGTTCTCCAGGGGCTGCCAGCCCAGCTCACGCACCTTGGCCACCCATTCGTCGGCGCCGGAGAAGTATTCGTGGTTGCCGGTGACGAAGAACGTGCCGTGCCGCGACCGCAGCCCCCGCAGCGGCTCCACCGACGCCCCGAGCTCGTCCACGTCGCCGTCGACCAGGTCGCCGACGACCGCGATCAGGTCCGGCTGGGTGGCGTTGACGGTGTCGGTGACCCGCTGCGCGAACCCCCGCCCCAGCACCGCGCTGAGGTGGACGTCGCTGACCACGGCGATCCGGAACCCGTGCGCGCTGCGGGGCAGCTTGGCCAGCGGCACGGTGATCCGCTTGACGGCGGGACCGTCGAGCACGCTCCAGGTGCCGAGCCCGACCGTCCCGACCGCGGCCACGGCGGCGCCGGCGCCGACCACCCGGGAGACGAACATGCGGCGGTTGAGCTGCGGCGGCGCGGGCGCGGTCGCGGGCTCTTCCTCGGGGGTACGGGTGTCGCCCACCGCCCCCACGAGCAGCGGCGCGGTTCCCGGTTCTTCCTCCGGGGTACGGGTGTCGCCCACCGCCCCGACGAGCGCCGGCGCGGCCTCCCGGCTGCGCAGCCAGCGGGTCAGCAGTGGCCGTACCAGTTCCCCGGCCAGCACCGCGAGCAGCAGGTACAGGAAGATCGCCAGCCACATGTAGCCCGGCCAGGCGAACGCGGTCTTCACCGCCAGCGGCAGCGGCGGCGACTCGCCGCCCATCGCCGCGACCGCCAGGATCGGCGCGGCGGTGAAGAGCACCGTCCCGGCCCGCCGCCACCGGCTTCCCGGCGTGGTGGTCGCCGCGACCAGGCGCCGCCACAGGTACCAGTGCAGCGCGCCGAAAACGGCGAAGACGAGAACTGCCGCCAGCACGGCTAAAACGATCATGGGTTGGTGCCCGTCCTCCGACTCGATTGACGGCGAAAACTACCAGCGGCCGCCTGTCGAAACGCTGAGAACGTCCCGCCGTAGCGTGGCTCACACCGGTAGGTTGGGCCGGTGACCCATCACGTGTATCGACTGACCGAGGTCGTCGGCAGCAGCCCGACGAGCGTCGACGACGCCATCCGGACCGCGATCAAGAAGGCCGCGGAGACGGTGCGCAACATCGAGTGGTTCGAGGCCAAGGAGATCCGTGGCCAGGTGGTGGACGGGGAGGTGGCCCACTACCAGGTGCTGGTGAAACTCGGCTTCCGCGTCGACGACTAGGCCGGACGCGCTGGATAGGGCTCGGGGACGTCCGCGGTGCGCCGCCGGTCGTACCCCGGCTCCAGCGTGCCGAAGAGCCGGTCCCACACGGTGGTGTAGAAGCCCAGGTTGTAACGGGGTTCGGCGTGGTGCCCGACGTGCATGGCGGGCGTGGCCACCCAGCGGAAGACGACATTGCGGCGCACGGCCGGCGGCAGCGGCTCCACCCCGAGGTGCCCGAGGATCCCGAAGATCAGATTCAGTGCGGTGTACGCCGCCAGCGCCCCCACCGTGAACGGGTGCACCGCCAGCACCACCAGCCACATCGCCCCGAACCCGATCGCCTCCAGCGGATGCAGCGCGAACAGGGTGATCGGCCGGGCGTCGGCGAACACGTGGTGCAGCCGGTGCACCCACGGGAACAGCGCCCGCAGGTGCACGGTGGCGTGCCCCGCGTACATCAGCACGTCCATCACCAGGACCAGCACGGCCAGCTCGACGATCGTGCCGGCGCCGGCATCCGTCCGCAGCACGATGACGCCGTCCTTCCACAGCCACCACCCGGCGACGGTGACGGCCGTGTTCAGCAGCGTGGTGCTGCCGACCAGCGCGAGCTCCAGGGGGTTCACCGGGCCGGGGTCCGGGGTGAGCCGCCGCGCGCCGGGCAGCCGCAACGCGACGTGCCCGAGCAGCGCGCCCACCCCGACGAGCAGGATGTTCTCCACCAGGGCCAGGAGGGCGAACCAGCCGGGGTGCAGCGTCGCGAGGAACTCCAGCATGCCCGCCATCCTGCCGCCGGCCGTCAACCCGCGGTGATCGAGGCGGGCCCGCGCCCGCGCAGTTCCCGGCGTTCGGACTCGGGGATCGTCATCGACTCGGCGAGCACGGCGGCGGCCGCGCCGACGTGATCGCCGTCGACGTCGGCCGGGAACGTCCAGCGCAGGTTCTCGTCCCGGGTGATCAGGTCGATCGCCGGGCGGGGCGTCTTGTCGGCGACGGTGGTCACCCGCACGTACCGCACCTGGTCGACGGGGATCTCCCGCTGGACGTCGCCCTCCTCGAGGAACGGGTTCGTCCCGGTCACCAGGATGCGGCGGTCGGTGACGGCGACCATGGTCCGCGCCGGCGCCTTCTCCTTCGCCGCCCCGAACATGCCCCGCGCGCCGCCGATGATCGTGGAGACGACGTCCGGGCTGTCGGCCGGGTCGGCGAAGGCGAGGACCTCGAGTCTCTCGTCGTCGGCGAGGAACCAGCGCAGGATCCGCAGGTACGGTTCCGGATCGAGGGAGTCGGGCGCGCAGACGACGTCCGGGACCGCGAGCGGCGAGGCCGGTGGGTGCAGGGCGTCGGCGAGCGGTTCGAGCACCGACAGCAGGCTTGCGGAGATGTCCCGGGCCGCTTTCGCGTCCTTGCGTTTCCCGGGCAGCGGCAGCGTGTCCCGGCCGGGCAGTTCGGCGAGGATGCGCAGCTCCCGGGTCAGCGCGTCGACCAGGCGCCGGGTCTCGGCGAGCGCGCTGTCCAGTTCGGTCCGGGTCTGGCGCGCGAGGACCTCGACGAGTCCGGCCTCGGCGGCGTCGTCCGCGCCGGTGGCCCGGGCCCGGGCGGCGTGCAGCGCCTGGTATCCGATCCACGCCTTCACCGACGACAGCAGGGCGTGCGCGTCGAAGACGATCGCCTCGGCGTTGGTCTCCAGGTACTCCCGGCGGGCCCGCGTGCCGAGCCGGTCGATCTGCTCGATGTGGCCGCGCACGTTGCGCTGGTACTGGTCGCGTTGTTTGAGCAGCAGCGCCTTGCTGCCGGCGACCCCCTCCCACACCGACGCGGGAACCGTCTCGACCGCGCGGGCCTGGTCGATGGCGCCGTCCACGGTGGCGACCAGGCCGGTCAGCTCGGCCCACTGCTCGTTGCGGATCTCCCGGAGCACCTGGCCGGTCAGCGCGATGTTGGTCCGGACGAACCCGGTGATCTCGCTGAGCTGCATCTGCAGGGCGACCATGGCGAGGACCGGCCCGACCGCGGCCAAGGCGCCGGCCGCGGTCACCGTCGCCGCCGGGATGAGGCGGGCCTGGTGCACGATGCGGCCGTTCAGGAAGACCGCGCCGAGGTTCGCGCCGTCCTTGACGGCGAGGGTTCCGCCCGCCCGCAGGACGGCCTGGGTCGCGTCGCTGAGCCGGTAGAGGCCCTGCGCTCCGGCGATCGCGCTGCCCAGGTTGCCGGCCACGGCCGCGGTGTTGCCGACGGCGCCGAGGACGGTGGAGATCCGGGTACGGTCGCCGGCCGGCACCAGCCCGAATTCCACCAGATCGCCTTTCAGGTCCGGCGGAACCTCACCGAAGACGATCGCGACGCCGGGAAGTGCCTCCACCAGAACCGTCGTCACCTCTTCACCGGAATGGGAATCCCCATTTCCGTCGGACTCGGCCGATTCCGTTGATTCCTGCATACGTGCCCCTCCCCCACCCGAACGCGTCACCGCCGTCGTTCGCCGCCGCAGTCTACGGTTTCCACCGGGGCGCGGGGATTCCGGATACGCCATTTCAAGAATGCACCGCGATGGCATGAATGGTTAAACTGCGCCAATGGTCCGGGATGAACTGCTGCGGCTGCGCGCGGAGGCGGAGATCGAGGTGGCGACGCTGGCCCGCGATCTGGAGGCCCTGTTCTCCGCCTCCCGCGACTCCAACGCCGACGACGAGCACGACCCGGAGGGCGCCACCGTCGGTTTCGAGCGCGCCCAGCTGACCGCCCTGCTGAACGCGGGCCGCCGGCGGGTCGCCGAGGTCGACGACGCCCTGGCGCGCCTGGACGCCGGCGCCTACGGCGTCTGCGAGTCCTGTGCCCGCCCGATTCCGCCGGAACGGCTCGCGGTCCGCCCGTTCGCCCGCCGCTGTGTGGCGTGCTCCGCCTGATCGGTCACGGCGCCGGTTGCGGCGCCAGCGCCGACACCAGCGGGTGGTCGTACGGCAGGGGGCCGATCCGGGCGGCTCCGCCGGGCGTTCCGAGGTCGGTGAAGAACTCGGCGTTGACGGCCTCGTACACCTTCCACTCGGCGGGCAGATCGTCTTCGTAGTAGATCGCCTCGGTGGGGCAGATCGGCTCGCAGGCGCCGCAGTCGATGCACTCGTCGGGCTGGATGTACAGCGTCCGTTCACCCTCGTAGATGCAGTCGACGGGGCATTCGTCGACGCAGGCCTTGTCCTTGACGTCCACGCAGGGCAGAGCGATCACATAGGTCATGCCGACGGAGGCTAGGACCTCAACCCCGCTTGACCTCAAGCGTTGTTGATCTCCCTCACTCCGCCGGCGACCCGCGCCGGGCCGGCCGGGGCGGTTGCCCTACCAGACCGTCAGGGATGCCTTCGCCCGCGGAGGGTCAGTGGGCCGGATGAGCGGCGGGCCGGCCGGTCAGCAGGGCGGGCAGGTCGGCCATGGCGGTGAAGATGTGGGTGGCGCCGGCGTCCAGCAGCACCTGCGGGGCGTTGTGCGACGGGCTGTCCGGCGGGCAGAACCCGTAGACGGTGGCGCCGGCGGCGACACCGGCCCGCACGCCGGTCGGGGTGTCCTCGACGACGGCGGAACGGGCCGGGTCGACGCCGAGAGCGGCCGCGGCGGCCAGGTAGACGTCCGGCGCCGGTTTGCTGCGCGGCGTCTCCATCCCGCTGAAGATCTTGCCGGCGAACGTGCCGTCCAGGCCGACCTTGGCCAGTTGCAACTCCACCTTGTGCCGGTCGGCGCCGCTGGCGCAGGCGATCCTGCCCCGGTACGCGAGGTCGATCTCGCGGGCCGCGCCGACCGCGCCGGGGATCGGCAGCAGGTTTCGGAGGAGAGCGTCGTTGCGGCGCAGGCGGAAGGTGTCGAGCCATTCGCCGGTCACGGTGAAGCCGGTGTGGGCGGTGATGACGGCGGTCTCGTCGCGCAGCGCCCGGCCGACGAACAGCCGGAAGCAGTCGGCTTCGGAGATCTGCCAGCCGAGTTCGTGCAGCATCGTCCGGAGCACCGTGTTGGTGATGCGTTCGGAGTCGACGAGGACGCCGTCGCAGTCGAACAGGACGGCGTCGTACGCGAGGGTGGCGGTTTCCAGCACGGCGGTGACCCTAACGGCCGGCTCGCGCCCTCCCGCGCCGCCCGGTCCGGACGGTGACGGCGATCTCCCCGGGCGCAGCGCGGGCGCGCCCGGCCCCACCTCCGGCGGTTCGGGGTGCGGGCCGGGCGGCGCCCGGTCAGCCGAAGGCCTTCACCTCCAGCAGTCCGACCGAGGCGGTTCCGCTGGTCAGCGCGACCCGCAGGCGGGTCGTGGCGACCGGGGCGAAGGTGACCTGGTTGTAGCGGTCGGCCGCGATCGGATAACCGCCGGCCGCGGGCACGTCGGCGTACGCGCTGCCGGTCCAGTACTGCAGCTTCCACGAGGCGGGCAGGTCGATGCCCTGGCCGTCGTCGAAGAAGTACACCTGGGCCGACGTCAGGGTCTGCGCGGCCGGCCAGGTCAGTTCGGCCCACTGCTGGCCCTGGTTCGGCCAGGTGCCCCAGCGCCGGTTGACGGTGTCGTTGGACGACGGCGGGTCGATGCCGTCGTTGATCGCCGCGACGCTCTCCCACGACGAGGTGGAGGAGGCGCTCGGCGTGGCCGTTCCGGCCAGGTTCACCGGTCCGGGGTCGACGCCGCCGCCGCGGCTGTACAGCTTGAGCTCGGTCAGGCCGGTCTTCGCGCTGCCGGACGGATGGGTGAACACGATCCGCAGCCGGGCCGTGCCGACCGGGGTGAACCTGACCTTGTTGTAGTTGGCCCGCGGCGTGCCGGGCGTCTTGACCTGGGCGGCGGCCGCGACCCAGGCGGAGCCGTTCCAGTACTGGACGGTGTACGCCGACGGCGGCCGGTACCGGTTGCCGGCCCGGTCGTCACGGAAGTACAGCCGCGCCTCGTCGACCGTCCGGGCCGTCCCGAAGTTCACCTCGTACCAGTCGGTCGCGTTGGGGCTGCCGTAGCTGCCCCACAGCGGCGCGTCGGTCGGCAGCCCGTCCGCCGCGCCCGCCGCCGAGGTGCCGGCGGTGGTGTACGACGCCGACACGCTGCCGCCGGCGACCAGGTTCGGCGCGGTCGAGGTGAGGTCCACGCCCGCCTTGGCCGCGATGTCGACCATCCGGGCGCTGGACTGCACGACGTTCTGCGGGGCCTGCAGCGACGGGAACGCGGTGCTCGCCGCGACCGTTCCGGTGGTGGTGACGGCCCCGGTCGCCGGGTTGTAGGTGAACGGCACGAGCTGATCGACGGTCGCCACCCGGGTCCCGTCGAGGAAGATCGAGTAACCCTGCGGGACACCGGCGTATCTGGTCACTCCGTCCGCCGGATCGTCCCACACCACCGACAGGTCGGCGTTGCGGTAGCGCAGGTTGTTGACGGCGAAGTGACTCCAGCCGATGTTGATCGGGGACAGTTCGATCTGAGTGTCGGTACGCGGCCGCAGCCCCGCCACGTCCTCGATGATCGTCCAGTTGCTGCTGCCGAGGATGTTGTGGTGGATCCACGACCGGTAGGTGATGGCGCTGCCATTCCAGTCGGCCCAGAACTCGTTGGCGTCCGGCCACGCCGTGTCACCGTTGACGTATTGCGCCCAGGCGTTCCAGTACAGCAGCTTCTTGTAGTCCTCGTTGTTCATCCACGTGTTCGGGTAGTTGCGCAGCACCGACGAGTAGAGCCGGAACTGCACCGTCGAGTTGATCGTGGAGAAGTTGTTGCTGCCCGGGTTCCCGGCGGCCGCCGCGGCCGCCTTGTCCACCTGGTTGGCGGTGTAGAACGGGAAGATCGGGTACTGGGCGGCGTCGCCGAACAGGCGCAGCGCCTGCCGGTACTGCTCGGTGTTCGGCATCAGCCCCACCGCGTACGGATAGTAGTTGTTGATCTCCTTCCACGGCACGTGCGTGTTCGTCGCCACGTGCTTGTGCTCGAGGAGCTGCCGCGCCGGGTTCCACAGGGTGCCGACCACGCCGTTGCGGATCCGGTCGGCGAGCGTCCGCATCTCGGCCGCCTTGGCGGTGTTCCCGAGCAGGGTGTACGCCTGCTGGGCGGCGATCGCGGCCGACCACACGTACGCGGTCTCGGCCCGGTCGAGGTTCCCGGCGCGCCAGTGGAACGACACGGCGTCGGCGTCGTTGCCGGTCATCGCGCCCCAGTCGTACTCGATCACGCCGTTGCCGTTGGTGTCGTACGTCGCCAGTTGCCCCTTCACGTCGCCTTCGGCGTACCGGGCGAAGTTCGTCAGCATGGCCGGCTGCCCGCCGTGGATCTGGTAGGCCCGCCACGCCGCCTCGGCGATGTACTGGGTGTACGAGTTCGACCAGTTCTCCGGGTCTCCCGGGTTGTCCTTGAACCTGCCGTTGCCCGAGTACTGCCCGACGGCCAGGTACGGACCGAACGAGTATTCCGCGCTCCGCAGATACTTGAGGTCGTCGATGTGCATCGGCTGGGTCAGCGCGATCGCGTTGTTGTACCCGGTGACGCCCTCGATCGACTGCGGGAACTGGAAGTCCTGGCCCGGGATGTCGGCGTCCAGGTGGTTGAACCGCATCAGCCACCAGCGGTAGTAGACGTTCTTCTTGATCGCAGGGTCCGGCACGTCGATGTACGGGACGTTCTCGGCCCACCAGCGGTTGTAGTCGCGGACGTGGGTGGCGAACGCGTCGGCGGCGGTCCGGGCGCGGTACGCGTCGTACTCGGTCCGTGACGCCGGGATCTCGGTGGCGACGAACCCGAGCTGCACCTTGACCGTCACCGTCTGCCCGGCCGCGACCGAGACCGATCGGCTCAGCGCCCCGTTCGCGGCGGTGAAACCGTCCCCGGACAACCGCGGGTACAGCGTCGTCAGGTTGTTCTTCACGGCCCGGGTGCCGGTGAGCTCGGTGCCGCTGACGGTGTTCGTGTACGGCGAGGTCGCGGTCAGCGTCAGCGTCGTCGCCGCGCTGCCGGTGTTGACCACCGCGACGTTGGTGACCAGCACGTTGTTGTGCGTGATGAACTTGGTGACGTCGAGCCGCACCGACCCGCCGGTGTGCACGCTGCGCCAGTGGCTCGGGGTCTGCCGGCGCTGTGCGGGCTGCTCGGTGAACGTCCCGGACGAGGCGGTGATGGCGTACGCGTTCTGGCTGGAGATGTTGTCCCAGTAGGCGGCGTTGCCACCGAAACCGATCACCGCGGGATTGTGCGTGTACATGAAGGCGGCGCGGCCGCGGGTCATCAGCCAGGGTCCGGCCGGATCGTTGCCGGTACGGGCCAGCAGCCGGTCCATCCAGAAGTCGGTGCCCCCGGCCTCCGCATCGTAGATCGCCCGCATGGTGTCCCCCGTCGAGTACCCGACCGGCGGCGCCGGGATCGACCCGGTGTTGCCGAAGGTGGGATACCCGATCGGCTGCGCGGCCCGCGCCGGCTGCTGCGCCACCACCAGCGAGGCCAGAACCAAGAGCAGGGCCATGGGGTACGCCCGGAGCCGCCTCATGCCGCGAACGCCTTCCACTCGAGAACTCCCGTCGAGAACCCGCTACGGGACGTGATCTGCATCCGGAGCCGGGTCGTGGTGATCGCGCTGGTGAACGTGGTGACGTTCGCGGTGTCGCCGGCCACGCCGCAGTCCGACGGGACGGGAACGGGCACGTATCGACTGCCGTTCCAGTACTGCAGCTGACACGACGCCGGCAGGTCGATGCCCTGGTCGTCGTCGAACCAGTACACCGAGCTCTTGTTGATCGACTTCGCGGTGGGCCACTGGTACTCGATCCACTGCACGCCCTGCTGCGGCCAGTTGCCGTAGGCCAGGTTCGACCGGTCCCGCGAGTCGGCCGGCGCGCCCCCGTTGTTGATCGCCGACAGACTCTCCCAGGACGACACGTACGAGGTGGACGCGGACGCCGACGGCGCCAGGTTCGTCCCGCCGCCACCACCGCCGCCCGGGTTCGGCGGCGGCCCGGTGGTCGTCTGCACCACCGGGCGGATCGTGCCGTCAGCGTTGAAGTACAGCCGGTCCACCGCCACCGACCTGCGGAAATTCCCGCCGCCGGGCGCGTTCGCGTTGTGGTAGACGATGTACCACTGGCCGTTGAACTCCACGATCCCGGCGTGGTTGGTGGTCGACGACACCTGCCCGAGCACGACGCCCCGGTGCGTCCACGGGCCCATCGGGTTCGTCGCTGTCGCGTACCGCTGGCAGGCGTAGTTGGAGTCGCTCACACAGCCGTCGGTGTCGTTGGCGGCGTACATCATGTAGTAGAGGCCGTTGCGTTTGAACATCCACGGCGCCTCCCAATAGTCGGTGAGGCCCTGCGGGGTGACGACCGGCCCGACCGTGTCGATCATGTTGGCGGCCAGGCGCACGGCACGCGGCCCCCAGTAGCCGCCCCAGTACAGGTAGGCCTGCCCGTCGTCGTCGACGAAGACGGTCGGGTCGATGTCGAGCCCGGACGAGTTCGGGGTGCTGTCGCTGATCAGCGGCCCGCCCTTGGCGTCGGTGAACGGCCCGAGCGGGCTGTCGCCGACCGCGACGCCGATGTCCATCCACCCGGCGCCGTTGCCGTTGACCGAGGTGTACCAGTAGTACCTGCCGTTGCGCGGCTCCACCTCGCCGGCCCAGGCGTCCGCGCCGGCCCACCGGAAGGTGCCGATGTTCGCCTTCGCGCCCTGGTCGGTCCAGGTGGCCGCGTCGGTCGACGACAGCACGTGCCATTCCCGCATGGCGAAGTCGGCACCCCCGGCGGGAGCCTCGTCCCGGCCGGCGTAGATGTACATGGTGTCCCCGACGACCAGCGGCGCCGGGTCGGCGGTGTAGATGCTGGTGATGATCGGGTTGGCGGCCTGTGCCGGCGTCCCGGCCGCCGCGACCGCGGCGACCGCCGTGACCAGCACGCACAGCGCGGCCGGCCATCTCCTCCTCGACATGCGACTCCTTCGTCGTTCCACCGGTGCCCGGCCGTCTCCGGCCGGGCACGAGAACCTGGGGATCAGTAGCCGTAGCGGCTCTTCAGGTGCCGCCACCAGTCGCGGAACATCCACGCGTCGAACTCGGTGATCCGCGCGGCGCTGCCGGCCTTCATCAGGAAGCCGCCGACACCGCTCGGGGTCCAGTCGTAGAAGTCGTCCAGGCCCCAGGTATGACCGATCTCGTGCAGCAGGATGTGCATGTCGGCGGCGTTGATGTTGTTCAGGAAGTACTCCTTGCCGACCCGCTGGCCCCAGTCGCCGCCCGCGCCGCCGCCGAACCCGTCGGTCAGCCACAGCGACTGGTCATAGTGCCGGGCCACCCCACCGGGACAGTTCGGGTACCGGCCGTTCTGGTTGAAGAACCGGCCGCACGGGACGCCGCACTGCGGCGCGTTCTCCCGGATGTCGTTGACGTAGATGTCCACGGACGTGTCGGTCCACTGCAACTGCGACCGATTCCGTACGGCCCAGCCGACCACCCTCACCGGCACCTGGGCGTACGGCCAGGCGTTGTGCCCGGTCAACTCGTCCGTCCACTTCTTGTGCTGGCGGGCCAGGGCGGCGTGGATCGCGTCGCGCTGGGCGGCGGTCACGGTCGCCGAGGAGTCCCAGCGCACGCAGTAGTTGACGTAGCCGCGGTTGGCCATCACCTGGTCCCAGCCGTAGTTGCGGAACCCGTACAGATCGCCGTTGTTGTAGGTCTGCTCCTGGTGCTGCCACACCTGGTCGAGCGGGGTGATCAGGTTCGCCGGAGGGCTCCACGTCGCCGGGGCGGCGTGTGCCCGCGCCGGGGTCAGGGCGAGCACGGTCAGGATGGCGAGGAGGGCCGAGCACAGGGCCCGGACCGGTCGTCGGGGTCTCACAGAACCTCCAGAGATAGATGAGGATCAATGCGTTACGGCGATCCCATCCCCCGCGCGACGGCATCGGTGATCATCGGGGCACCCCGCTCGCCGAACCACCCCGCCCCAGGGCTCCCGTCCGGCGAATCCGCTCCCGGCTGCCAGATTCCCTTACGAAAACGTTTTCGGCAAGATGTGAACGGTGTTACGAATAGATGTTCTTCAGCCCATCCCGATGCTGGTCGCGTCCCCGCAACCATGAACGGCCGGACCGAAAGGCGGCTCACCTCTCGTTTTGGTCCGGCCCGCCGGGCCCACCCGATCGCATTCAGCTGATCGAAACTGGTCGATCGTGCGCCGGCGACCCGCTCCCCATGGTCCGGGATTCGACACTGGCGACCTTGCGACTCACCGCCCGGCCGGGAGGGTCACCACACCCCCGGAGCACCGCGACAGTGAAAATCATGAATGAATTCATGGATCTCACCCACCGGGTCGTCTCCCTCAGTGACCGAGAACTACAGATCCTCACCCTGGTAGCCGAAGGCAAGACCAACAAGCAGATCGGCGCCCACCTGTACCTGAGCGCCGCGACCATCCACAGCCACCTGGCCAAGGTCTTCCGCAAACTCGACGCCAACGACCGCGCCCACGCGGTGGCCAAGGCCTTCCGCGCGGGCGTCCTGCAGTGACCCAGCCTTCCCCCCACCGAACAAGCCCGGCGCACGCCACCGCGCGCGCCGGGCCGGTGTCGGGTCAGCAGCGGCCCAGGTCCTGCCACTGTTCGGTCCAGCCGGGCTCGGAGCCCTGGGTCCAGTAGCGGGCCCGCCACAGGTGCACGCCCTCGCCCGACTTCGGACCGGACGGGTCGCCGTGCCGGCTCTTCTCGTGTTTCACCGTACTGCCGCCGGTGTAGACGGTTCCGTGCTGCCAGGCCGGAGCGCTGGAGCAGTCCCCGGCGGGCGGCGGCGTCGGCACCGAGACCGACGGCGTCGGCGAGGACGGCGACGGGTCGACGCACGGCCCGGAGGAGGCGACCGTGTCGGCGAACCGGGTGCCCGCCGTCCGGTACGCCGCCGTCTGTGCGCTGACCTGTGCCGGCGACAGCACCTGGTTCTTGGCGAACAGCACCCAGTCGACCTGTTCGATGTAGGTGGACAGCCCCCCGGTGTGGGCGGCCGTGTCGATGAACCACAGGTTCCAGTTGATCGTCATCGTCTGGCGCGGGAAGTACTTGCCGCCGTGGTCACCGACCCGGACTCCGTCGATCCAGTAGACGACGCGCCCGTCGGCGACCTGCGCCACCAGATCGTGCCACCCGTCCAGGCTGGAACGCTGCTCCGAGTGCAGGTTGTCGGCGTACCAGGGGTCGGCCCGGTAGGTGTACCAGGTCGTCTGATAGTTGATCGGCCCGGTCTCGCCCCACCCGCCGTTCGGCAGGTACTCGGAGATGTCGAGCTCGCTGTAGGTGGGGTCCATGTCGCCGTTGAGCGGGCTGATCGTGAAGAACGTCTGGTTGATGTGGTCGCCGTCGGCGCCGCTGACCGGTGTGTCGGTGAACCGGACCCGGCTGGCGTAGGTGCCTTCCAGGTAGCGCTTCCGGGTGGAGTACAACTCGGCGTGCCTGGTCCCGGCGGCGGTGCCGTCGGTGGACGCGGTCAGTTGCATCACCTGCTGCCCGTCGCCGGCGGGGAAGGTGATCGCGGACGGCGACCAGGTGGCGCCGGGCACCCCGGGCCCGCCCTGGTAGCTGCGGGGTGTCCAGCCGTTGGCGGTCAGGGCGGGGTCGGTGGCGGAGGTGTAGTGGAAGTCGTCGAACAGGTAGCCGCAGTCGGCGGCGGCGGCGCTGCCGGCGTTGGCAGCGACGACCCCGAATGCGGACAATGCAGACACCAGCAGGCCGGCGAAGAGCCGTCTACCCATGGTCATGGGAACTCCTAGGTGGGGTTTCTACCGGACCGCGCCGGCGGTCAGACCGGCGCGGATGTGTCTCTGGAACGCGACGTAGGCGACCAGCACCGGCAGCATGGCGATGGTCAGACCGGCGAACAGGCCGCTCCAGTCGCTGCGGTAGCCCTGGCTGACCGACAGGGCGGCCAGACCCTGCGCCAGGACGTACCGGTCCGGGTCGGGATTGAGAACCAGCGGCAGCAGGTACTGGTTCCAGAGCCCGAGGAAATTGAAGATGCCGACCGCGACCAGGCCGGGCCGGGCCAGCGGGAGCATGACGCGGAAGAACACCGCGGCGTGCGAGCACCCGTCGAGCACCGCCGCCTCGGCGACCTCACCGGGCAGGGTGCGGAAGAAGGCGTGCAGGAAGAAGACCGTGAACGGTACGGCGTACGCCGTGTAGACCAGGATCAGTCCGGGATAGGTGCCGAGCAGCCCCAGTTGCTGCACCACGAAGAACAGTGGCACGAGCGCCAGGAACACCGGAAAGAACATCGCCGCGACGAACGTGTAGTAGAGCAGCCGGTTGCCCCGGAACTGATAGCGGGCCAGGGCGTACGCGACCATCGAGCCGAGCAGCATGGTCAGTGCCAGCGCCCCGCCCACCACGATCAGGCTGTTGAAGAAGTACCGGCCGATGCTCGCCGCGGTCCATGCCCGCGACCAGTTCTCCCAGTGCGGCCGCGCCGGTGGCGACCACGGCTCGTTGAGGATCTCCTGGTCGGTCTTGAGGGAGCTCGTCACCGCCCAGAGCAGCGGCAGCGCGGTCACCACGGCCCAGGCCAGCATCGCCAGGTGCGGCAGCGGATTCCACCGTTCCCGCGGCGCCGCGGCGGTCTCCGGCCGGCGGACCGGCCGTTGCATCAAGGCCGTCATGCCGTGCCTCCTCGGGCATGCCCTCCCGGCCCTTGCTTCGCTGCGGTGCAGTCGGTCATGCCGTCTCCACAGTCGAACGGCGGCCCCAGCGGAGCGCGAACACCGCCAGGGTGAGCGCGGCGAAGAACAGCGCCACCCCCATCGCCGTGGCGTAACCGAACTTGCCGTACGTGAACGCCGTCCGGTACAGCGACAGCCCCACCACCTCGGTCGCCCCGTCCGGCCCGCCGGGCCCGACCGTCATGACCTGGACCAGCACGAACCCGTCGAGGGCGACGATGCCCAGGTACACGAACGCCACCTGCACGCTCTCGGCGACCAGCGGCAGGGTGATCCGGCGCAGCGTGGCCCACCGCCCGGCCCCGTCCAGCACCGCCGCCTCGAACATCTCCTTCGGGATGCTGTCGATCGCCGCGCTGAACAGCACCACGTAGAACCCGACCGACGACCAGACCACCACCGCCATCACCGCGATCAGGGCGAGGGACGGCTCGGCGAGCCAGCTGCGGGTCAGCCCGTCCAGGCCGATGGCCCGCAGTCCCGAGTTGAGCAGCCCGGTGTTGGGGTTGTAGACGAACCCCCACAACACCGCGATGATCACCAGGGAGAGCATCTGCGGGAAGAAATAGACGATCTGGTACGCCGACGCGCCACGCACCGGGCGGCGCCCGTGCAACATGCTCGCCAGGAACAGGGCCAGCACGACGGTCGCCGCCGGCACCACCACCAGCATCACCGCGTTGTTGCGCAGCGCGTCCAGGAAGAGCGAGTCGGCGCCGAGCCGGGCGAAGTTGTCCAGGCCGACGAAACGCGCCTGGCCGGCCACCCCGGTCCAGTCGGTCAACGACAGATAGAAGGCCTGGGCGTACGGGGAGAGCACGAACACGGCGTGCAGCACCAGCGCCGGCGCCAGTGCGGCGAGCAGGAACCGCCACCGGCCGTGTCGCATCAGCGTGTGTACTTCGTGACGGTGCCGTCCTTGGCCAGCGCGTCGGACGCCTTCTGGATGCGGGCCGACCAGTCGGCGACGCTGATCCGGCGGTTGACGAGTTCGCCGGTGGCGTCGTCGACCGCTTTGGCCAGGGGCGCGTACCACGTACGGAAGCGGAAGTTGAAAGCGTCGCCGGCGGCGGCCGTGACCGCGTCGCGGACCGATCCCAGACCGCTGCTCAGGGTCAGTCCGTCGGTGGCGCCGGCCACCGCGGGCAGGGTGTTGTTGGCCTGAGCGAACGCCGTCGCCGACTCCTTGGCGAAGAGGATCCGCAGGTATTCCAAGCCCCCGGCGACGTTGGCGGCCTTCGCCGGGACCAGGTAGGACTCGCTGCCGGCCGCCTGCACCGCGGCGCCCGGCATCCGGTCGCCGGTGGACGCGGCCGGAACGGTGCCCATCACCATGTCGAAGCCGGCCGGGGTGACGTCCTTCTGCTCGGCCTCCAGCCAGGAGCCGCACGGGATGAACGCGGCCTTCCGCTGGCACCAGGCGGCCTGCGCCTCGGTGTGCGACAGCGCCTCCGAGCCGGACATCAGGTAGCCCTTGCCGGCGAGCTCGGCGAACGCCTCGGCGGCCTGGGTGAGCCCGGGCTGCCGCCACGCCGCCGGTTCGAGGTTGTCGACCGCCTTGACCAGGTCCAGACCACCGGTCTTGGCGGCCATCGTGAGCAGCGGGTCATTGAGGTACTCGGGATATTTTCCCTGGTAGGTCCAGGGTGCGATACCGGCCTTCTTGATCGTCTCGCAGAGGGTGAGCATCTCGGCCCAGGTCTTCGGATAGGTCCAGCCGCGTTCGGCGAACAGCGCCTTCGAGTACCAGAGACCCCAGACCGTGTACGTGAAGTTCAACGTCACCGTGGACCCGTCGAACGTGCCGTCCTCGACCACGCCGGGCAGCAACGTGTCCCGGACCTTCCGGCCCGGCTGGTCGAAGGCCGGGGCGTCGAGCAGTTCCGCCAGGTCGGTGACCTGCTTGGCGCTGACCAGGGTGGCGATGTCGAGACGGCCGGCGCCGGTGTTGTCGACCACGTCGGGCGGGGTGTTCGCGACGAAGCGGGGCTGCACGGCCTCGCCGACCTTCTGCAGGCCCTGGTGCTCGACCTCGGCGTCCGGGTACTTCTCGGCGTACTTCTGTTCGGCCTTGATCGCGTACTCGTCGCCGTACCCCCCTTTGAAGACGACCACCTCGAGCGGCGCGTCCGGCTTGACGCCCAGGGGGTTCTCCGCGCTCTTGGCGCCGCCGGTGGTGGCGGGCTTGTCGTCGCCCGCGGCGGTGACGCAGGCGCCGAGCAGGGGCGCGGCCACCGTGGCGAGCCCGGCCGTGCGGAGCAGGGATCTGCGGCTGGGGTACGGTTCGGGCAGGGATGCAGGGTTCATGACGGACTCGTTTCTCTATGCGGTACGCCGGATGCGCCCGGCGTACCGCGCCTCGAGTTCTGCGTTGTGTTCCTTGCCGCCGGGCACGTTGTCCGACAGGTAGACGGGCGGGGTGATCCCCGCCGTGAGCAGGCGTTCGACCACCTCGATGACGATCTGCTGGGCCAGCAGCGCCGCGGTGATCGAGGAGACGGCCCCGACCGCGCCGCCGCCCGGCAGCGGCAGTGCCGCGTCGCCGTAGGGCGCGCCGTTGTCGAGGGTGACGTCGGCGATGTCGCCGAGTCTGCGGCCGCTCGGGTGCCGCGACGCCACGCCGGCCGAGTGCTGCGCCGAGATGATCGCGACGAGCGGGTGGCCGCGTTCCTTGACCAGCAGTGCCATCTCGACGACGGCGCCGTTGATGCCGGAGTTGGAGGCGATGACGAACGCGTCGTCCGGTTTGACCGGGGCGAGTTGGTAGAGCTTGTGGGCGATGCCGGGGTCGCGTTCCACGCCCGGGTCGGCGAGCGCTTCGAGGGGCTCGCCGCCGTAGAGGACGATGTCGCGCAGCGCGATCCGGTTGGTGGGGACCAGGCCGCCGGCCCGGCCGGCGATCTCCATGGCCAGGGCCTCGGAGTGGCCGCAGCCGAACGCCTGGATCACGCCACCGTTCGTTATCGAGCCGGCCAGCAGGGCGGCCGCCCGGGATTTCGCCTCCTGCTGCCCCCGGCCCACCCGGGCCAGCACTTCTTCGATCCTGGACAGGAAATCCGCACTCACGTCGGTCCTTTCTCCACCCGCCGTTTACGGGTCGGCAGCTTCTCCGGCAGGCGGTGCGCGTCCACGGCGCGGACCGTCAGCTCCAGGGCCTCCGCGGTCCGCTCGTAGGTGCGCTGCGCCACCGCGACATAGATCAGGTCGAGGACGAGCAGCTGCGAATGCAGAGCCGACAGCGCCGCCAGCCGGAACGTCGTCTCCAGGACGCTGGTGGTGAACACGACGTCGGCGACCTCCGCCAGCGGCGACCGGTTGAAGCTGGTCACCGCCACGGTCAGCGCGCCGTGGTCGGCGGCCTCGGCCAGGGTCTCGATCACCTCGCGGGTGCGGCCGGAGTGCGACAGGCCGATCGCTACGTCGCCGGGTCGCAGCAGCGCGGCGTTGGTCAGGGCGGTGTGGCTGTCCTGGCGGTGCCACACCGGCACCCGGATCCGTTCCAGGCGGAACGCCATCTCACGGGCCGCGGTGCCGCTGCTGCCGAAGCCGAACAGCTCGACCCGCTGCGCGCCGGCGATGGCCGCGGCGACCCGCTCGACGTCCTCCACCCTCAGCAGCGACGCGGTGCCCTGGATGGCCCGGGTGTCGGCCGCCGCGACCACGCCGAGGACCTGGTCGAGCGGGTCGTCCGGGCTGATGTCGCCGCTGATGTCGGTCTCCCACCGGGCCTGCTCGGCCCGGCCGGTCTCGGTGGCGACGGCGACGCGCAGGCTCGCGTACCCCTTGAAACCGAGCGTGCGGCTGAACCGGGTGACCGTCGCCGTGGACGTGCCGGACCGCTCGGCGAGGTCCACGATGCTGGCGTGCGCCGCGGTCTCCGGGTCGGCGAGGATCGCCTCGGCGATGCGGCTCAGCGCCTCCGGCATCCCCGGCCCCTCGATACGCAGCCGCCCCAGCAGCCCGCCGCTCTCACCCGTCATCGCATGGACATCCTTTTCATCGATTGCTCGTTGCGATGAAAATTACGACCGTGGGCGCGGCTAGTCAACAATGAATTTCTGTGTTTCGATCTCCGCCATGAGGCTCGTGGTAGGTGTCGACGCCGGCGGGACCACCTCCCGTGCGGTGGCGGCGACCCTGTCCGGCACGGTGCTCGGCCGCGGCCGCGACGGCCCCGGCAACCTGTTCACCGCCGGCCCGGCCGCCGCGCTCGCCATCGCCGGTGCCGTCCGGCAGGCACTGTCCGGCCTCGACCCCGCCACGGTCGCCGGCGGCACGCTGGGCCTCGCCGGACTGGGCGCGGGCACCGAACCGGCAAACCTCGCCGCCCTCACCCGAGCCTGGGAGTCGACCGGCCTGACCTGCCCGTTCACCGTCGTCGGCGACGCGGTGACCGCTTTCGCGGCCGGCGCGAGCGAGGCGTCCGGCACGGTCCTCATCGCGGGCACCGGCGCCGTCGCCGCCCAGATCCAAGACCATCAGGTGGTACGTACGGCGGACGGCCTCGGCTGGCTCCTCGGCGACGAGGGCTCCGGCCACTGGCTGGGCCTGCAGGCTCTGCGCTGTGCCATCCGCTCCTGGCACTCCCCGTTCGCCGACGTCATCGCCGGCCACACCGCCGCCGCCCTGCCGCCCGGCCCTTCCCCACCCTCGACCGGCTCCCCGCCCTCGACCGACTCTCTGCCCTCGACCGACTCTCCGCTCTCGGCCGACTCTCCGCCCTCCGCCGGCCCCTCCGCTCAGCCCATCGCGTGGACCGGAGTCGACGGTCGCGACCGGCTGATCGCCTGGGCGCAGACCGTGCCGCACACCCGGATCGCCGCGCTCGCCCCGGTGGTGTGTGCCTTGGCCGAAGCCGGCGATCCGCACGCGGTCGCGATCACCACCGAGGCCGTCCGCCGCCTGGCCGCGACCCTGGACGAGGTGCTCACGGACGGCCCGGTGGTGCTGGCCGGCAGCCTGCTCACCGCCGCGACCCCCCTGCGTGCCGGACTGTCCACGGCACTCCGGCGGCGCGGCATACCCCTGCTGACCAGCGGTGACCCGGCTACAGCCGCGGCCTGGCTGGCGGCCCGTCTCCTCTCCCCCGCCGATGCCGCCGAACTGCACCGGCGGCTGCTCTCCACTTAGCTCGTCGTTCGGCCTCGGGCTCCAGCCCCGTGTCGCCGTGGGCCGGTCCGCTGCCTGGTCAAGGCGGACTGCGGTGAGTTCGGGCATCGAGCCGGTGCGGGGCGACTATGAAGTGCGCTGACCTGCATGCCCGGTGGGAACAGGAAAGGAACCGAGCGCATCGCCCTGAAGCATGGGCGCGAGCAACGCTTGAGGCAGTTCGGTCGGCTTCAGGACGATCGGCAGGTCTCTATGCGACCTCCGGCCGGCGGCCCGACTCGCTGCCACTAGGTACGAGCGAGGAGGCATCAGCGCTGCGGGCGGGTCCAGATGGGCCTGCGCTGATCACCGTGTCGAGGATCCCCCGCGATATCCGCAGATCCTCGATCGCGGCGGTCATCCGGTCACGTTCTTGTTGGAGCTCGCTCACCAACTGTGGGCAGGTTGGCATGAGGCGATGGCCGTCCTCGCGGATGCATGGCAGGATCCGTGCGATCGTCGCGGTGCCGAGCCCGGCTGCAAGCAGACGGCGGATACGGCCAACGGTTCTGACATCGGCCTCGGCGTAGATGCGATAACCGCTCGGCGTCCGCATCGGATGCAGGAGCCCTTGCGATTCGTAGTAGCGCAACAGCCGTTCACTGACACCGGTCCGCCGCACCATTTCGCCCATGCGCATGTGATCCGCACCTCGTCGTTTTGACTCTGCCATCGGTGTCAGAGTTTACCGTCGCTGCATGCCTGCACCAGTTCTCCCAGCCTCGTCTCTCGCCCGGATCGTTCGCGGTACCGGCCCCGGCCTGCTCCTCGCGCACGGCGCCGGCGGCGGCATCGAGCCGAACTTCGGCCCCATCCTGGACGCTCTAGCCGAGCACCGCACCGTCGTCGGCCCCGACCTGCCGGGAACGGGCAAGACGCCTAGATCCGGCAGACCGCTCACCCTCGACGGGCTGGCCGACGAACTCGTTGCCACTGCCGTCGAGGAGGGCGTGGAACACTTCGCCATCGCCGGGTATTCGATGGGCGCCGCGCTCGCCGTGCGGGCCGCCACCCGGCATCCGGAACGGGTCACGGCACTCGTGCTCACCGCCGGGTTCATCCGGCCGAACCCGCGGTTCCGGCTCGCCGTGCGAATCTGGCGTGAGTTGCTGGTCGCCGGCGACCTCGACCGGCTCGCTGAATACCTGTCGCTGGTCGGCCTCAGCGAAGGCGCGCTCGGCGCGCTGTCGCAACGCGACCTCGACACGTCCCTGGCTGCCGTGGCCGCGACCGTCCCGCCCGGAACACCGGAGCACCTCGACCTACTCGATCGCATCGATGTACAGGACGATCTGAAGCACATGAATGTGCCCACCCTGGTGATCTCGACGACATATGACAGCCTGGTCACGCCGGAACTGCAACGGCACCTCGCCACTGCCGTCCCGGGCGCCCGGACCGCCGCGATCGCGACCGGCCACCTCCCATTCGTCGAACGGCCCGACGAGTGGCTGACCCTGCACAGACGCTTTCTCGCCGACACCTCGGTGTCATCAGCACGCTTCTGAGGAACTCCTGGCCGCCTGCCCGCAACCCGAGGTCTCCCGCCCGCGAGTCACGGCGGAGAAGGCCGCATCCGCGCCGCCCGGTTCCCGGCCCGCAAGAGTGGCTTTGCGGTGGGCGTCCTGGGTGGGCTCTACTCGGGCTGCAGGCCTTGATCCCCGCGGGAGCGTAGGTGGCCGCGGGGATCAAGGCGAAACCCCGATCAGAACCGCAGCAGGTACAGCTTGAGATGGGCGCCGGTCGCGCCGGCACTCGTCGACACCATGACCCAACCGTCCCCGATGCCGGTCAGCCAGCCACCACGGCGGGCCAGCTGCCGGCCGGTCCGCGCATCGTGAACCTGCACGTACGGCCGGTCGCCGGTCGCACTCATCACCGCGACCAGGTCGCCCGCGACAGCCGACTCCCAGCTGGCCGACGAGCTCGCCAGGCCGGGGTCCGGCACGGTCCAGAGCGGCCGGCCGTCGTCGAGGCCGAGCAGCGACACCGGGCCGGACTCGCCGTTGTCACGAACCAGCAGGGTCCGCTCGTCGCAGGCGATGGGCACACCCGGCTTCTCCGCGGTCCAGCGGACCTTTCCGGTGCGCAGATCGGTCAGTGTGGTCCGGTCGTTGCGGTCCACCGCGGCGATCGCGCCGCCGGAGCCGAACATGACGGTGCCGCCGAGCGAGTCGCTGAGCCGCCTGCGGCACTCGTCGCCGGCGCGGCGGCCGCTGTACACGACACCCTTCCAGGCCGGTCGCCCGCTGCGGCCGTCGACCGCGTCGACCGCCACCGGGCAGTCCCGGGCACCGCGCGGCGGATCGTGGTCGGTGGTGACGAGGAGGTCCCCGGCCGCCAGCACGTACCAGCCCCGCGGGCCGACCCGTCCCGGCAGCAACCGCCCGGAGGCCGCGTCCAGCAGCGCGCCCTGCGCGTTCTTCCCCGGCGACGAGGTGGTGACCGGCAGGTATGCGGCGGCGGGCGGCGCCAGCGGGGGCCGGCCGCCGATCACGTCCTCCTGAAGGAGGAACGGCGGGTCCGGCACCGACCAGGCAGTGGCGCCGTCGGCGATCCGCCGTTTCACGATGGCGCAGTCATCGGCCGGCTCGTCCCGATCCGGGCACGAATCCAGATAGAGCGCATCGTCACGGGCGACCATGCGCACCGCTCCCGGCGTGGACCAGACGATCCGCCCGGCGTCCGGCGCGACCACGTCGACCGGGCCGTCCGTGCCCCGCTGCACGGCCACCATGCCACCGGCCACGGTGAACGTCGTGCCCTCCCCCGCGAAGGGCAGGCTCCACCGCAGGTTTCCGTCGGCGGCGTTCAGGCCGAGCAGCCGCTTGCCGTCGAGGACCACTGCCGTGTCCCCGACGACATGCGCGTCCCAGGAGCCGGTGGCGGTCTCCACACTCCAGGCGACGGTGCCGCCGTCACCGTCCGGGCCGTTCGGCACCGGCCCCGGCTCGTCCCGGATGCCGGCGATCACCGCGACAGCGGCGACCGTGGCCAGGACGCTGCAGAGGAGCGCCAGCAGGACTGCCCGCCCGGCCCGATTCACCGCCACGCCCGGTCCCCCCGTCCACGCCGACGCGAAAGCAGCCACGATATCGCGCGCCGTCGATGACGGCTCATCCGCCGCGGGCGGGCGGACGGCATGACACGGACCGGCGGGCGCCCACCACTCGGTGAGCGCCCGCCGGGGACGGACTACTTGTAGGTGATGTCGCTCTTGTTGACCTTGCAGTTGGCGTCGTTCCAGCCTTCGCCCAGGTACTTGGGCTCGCTGCCCTTGGCGACGCCCTGGTACTTGCCGCAGACCGTGGCGCTGGAGGCGTTGGACAGGGTGACGCGGGTGATGGTGGCGGTGTCGCCCCAGTTGCTGTTGATGCCGGCGACCATGTCGATGTCGTTCAGCAGCACGTTGTCGATCTTCACGTGGCGCTGGTGCGACGTGGTGCAGTTGCCACAGCCGCGGTAGAGCTTGCCGGAGCCGCTGAGGTAGAAGCCGGAGATGCTCACCGTGCCGTTGCCGTTGTGCTGGAACGTCTTGTCGCTGCCGTTCCGCGCACCGCCACCGATGACGTAGCTGGTGCCGCCGCCGGTGCCCTTGAAGGTCGCGGCGTCCTCGCCGATGTCGTTCCACCACACGTTGCGGATGGTGCAGGTGCCCTCGCAGTGCACGCCGTCACCGGCGGGCGAGCCGATGATGACGTTCTGCAGGGTGCCGCCGTTGGCGATCTTGAACATCGGGTCCTGGGACTCGCTCTGCGAGCCGTCGCCGATGCAGCAGTACGTCTTCATGCCACCGTCGAAGGTGCCGGAGACGTTGACCGTGCCGGAGATCGACACGTTGCCGGCCGAGGACGGCCACGCGCCGGTCGGGGCGCCGGTGCCGCCGGTCGGGCTGGGGTTGGACGTGGGGCTCGCGGTGGGGCTGGTGGTCGGGGTGGTGCCGCCGGAGCCGTACGTCTCGAACTCGGCGATCCGCGGCGCGCCGGACGCGCCGGTGATCTCGAAGGTGACCTTCTTCAGGGCGGTCGAGGCGAAGGAGATCGTGCTCGGGCTGCCGCTGCCGGTGGCCAGGACGCCGCCGGAGTCGGCGTTGAGCAGCCGCCACGAGTTGATCGAGCCACCGCCGGAGGCCTGCTTGATGACGGCCGAGGACACCGTCGTCGCGCTGCCCCATTTGACCGAGACGTGCCCGGTGCTGCCGTTCGGCGCCCAGTAGGTGCCGGTGTTGCCGTCCTTGACGTTGCCGTAACTGGTGCCACTGGCCTTGCTGGAACCGTCCGCGCCGGCGCTGAGGCTCAAGTTGTCCGCGGCCATGGCCTGCGCCGTCGGCAGAGCGATCATGATCGCGGCGCCGGCGATCGCGGTGGCGCCGCCGGCGAGCCACCGTAGGGCGACTGGTCGTCTCATTCCTGTCTCGCCTTCATCCGGGGATTTCGGTCGCGCCTTCAAGCGGGGGGAAAGCGCTTTCCTGCGGACGATAGGCCCTGATCGATGTCAAGACAAGAAGTCGCGCGAATTACGGCCCGGCGCGGGGTGGGAGGTGCGCGACGACCAGAGCGACCGCCTCGCGCGGGTCGTCGACCTCGCCGATGTCCGCCGGTCCGTGCGGCGAACGGGTCGCCCACCAGGTCACCCGGTATCTCCCGCCCACCGGAGTGATCACCGGAGCATCGTGGGTGTACGGGAAGGTGACGCGACGACTGAAGGTCAGCGAGTGGTGGCTGTGGAAGGGGAACAACGCCCGTAGCCGCGGATCGGCGTAGGCAGCCTCGATGAGATCACGGTCGACATGCGGCGCCGCGGTCTGGCGGTAGGTCGCCCACGCAGCCTCGACCCGGTCCGGTCGAGAGGCCATGCTCCCTCCTCCACCTCGTGTCGCCGATTGATCAGCGCGGCGAATGATCGATGGGACGAAGGCTACGGCGGCGAGCCGAGGGCTGCCAGGTCAGCCGATGCCAGGCCAGCGCGGCGGCGAGCCTGGGGCTGCCCGGCCGGTCGGCGTCGGGCACCGCGGCGGCGGGCTTCCCCAGGTGGACGCGTTGTGGCTGTTCGCGGGACGTGGCGACCGCGTACGCTGGGCGGCATGAGTACCGGGGCATTGACGGCGGACCGGCGGAGCCGGCCGGGCCGGCGTGCGCTCGTGGCCACCGACCTGCGCACCCTGCGCGGCCCGGTGACCGGGGTGGTGGATCTGCCGCACCGCCTGGTGTGGGCGCCGTCTCCGGCGGGCCGGTTCGACCTCGACGATCCGTACGACCGCAAGCGGATGTATGAGATCGTCCTCCGCGAGGCGATCCAGTCCGGCGAGCTGCGGACCTGGCTGAACGGCGGTCTCCTGGCCGACCTGTGGCCCGAGCTGTACCTTCCGCGCGGTGTCCGGCAGGCGTGGGAGGCCGTGCATCCCGGGCTCGCCGCTTGACCGGCCCGATCGACGCGTTCCACCTGCAGGTCGCGCGGATCGCGCTGTCGGTCGCCGACCGGTTCGGGTTCGCGCTCGGCGGCGGTCTCGCGCTCATCCTGCACGGGATCGTGTCCCGCCCGACCGAGGACGTCGACGTGTTCGGCGACGAGGACTGCAGTGTGGTCGCGGCGACGGCCGCGGTGGTGGCGGCGCTGCGTGACGCGGGCATCAGCGTGGAGCAGGTGGAGGCGAGCTCCGAGATCGTCGACGGGCTGGACTATGTGATGTCGGAGCTGGTCGCGTACCGGCCGCAGCCGGACGCCGGCGCGGTCCGGCTCAGTCTCGGCCACCTGTCCCGCACCCGGGAGCCGGTGCTGCTCGACATCGGCCGGGTGATGGCCCTCGACGACCTGATCGCCTGGAAGGTCGCCGCCCTGGTGAACCGGGCCGAGATCCGCGATTTCGTCGACGTGGCCGCGTTCCTGCCCGGCCGCTCCCCCGGCACCCTGCTGGACCTGGCCCGCACGGTCGACCCGGGCCTCTTCGACGAGGACGTCGCCGCCGCGGGCAGGCGCCTCGACGAGACCCCGGACCGCGCGTTCACGGCCTACGGTCTCGACCCCGCGCAGGTGGCCCGCTTGCGGACCCGATTCCAGGACTGGCCGCGCTGAGGCAGACCGCCCCCTCGGCATCCCGGACAACCCGAGTCCGTTTCCGATCACCAACCTCTCAACCCTTCCTTCGGTACGGCCACCCATGCTCGAATCGACATGAGAACGCCACGCCAACCAGCGAGGAGTACGGTCCTGGCGGGCCCGGTCCACGCCCGCCGATGTGGCGATCTGCGGGCTGCGTGAGCGACGGCCGCCGATACGATGATCGGCATGGATCCGAGGCCGCTGACACCGCGGGAACGCGCCGTGCTGGACGCACTGCTCGACTCCACCGACGGCACTCTCCGGTCGCAGGCCGCTGGTGTGCGGGTGGTCGGCACGTGCGGGTGCGGCTGCCCGTCCATCGACTTCGAGCCCGGCTACGGTCTGGGCATGACGGTCCGTGCCGACGCCGTCGTCCGCGGCACCCCTGCCGGCCTGTTCCTCTACTCCGTGAAGGACCAGCGGCGGGGCGAAGTGCTCGGCGGCATCGAGTGGGACAGCGTCGAGGACACCGACCCGCCCGAGTTCCCCTCCCCCGACCTGCTCGACATCCCGCCGAGGCGATGACCGCAAGAAGCACGATCCACCGGTGAAGCTGACCGCCGACGAACTGCGCCGGCTGTTTCACGCCCTCGTCATCGAACCCGTCCGACGCGTCGCCGACGTCATTGCCTGGTCCATCTTCCGACGTCGGCATCAAGCCGGCGCCATGACCAACCACTACGACCGACGATCTCTCATAGAACCCGGAAACGGATCTTCCGCCGGGGTGTCAAGGGGCGACGACCATCGATACTGAGGCGGGGTCACCTCATCGGGTTTCCGGGCTCTCGGTCGCCCATACCGGCTGCAGGCCGTCATCAGCGGCGTAGAACAAGTGCTGCCGGAGCTCAGGAACGGATTCCAGGGCATGCTGAAGCTTGCACAGACGACCTGATGTCGCTGCCAGGAACGGCTGGGTAGTGAGCATGCTCTTCAGATCCACGACCCGCCAATCCGCACCCAGCATCTTCCGGGCGCGCATCAGCAGCGCAACTCCATCGACCGGAATCTCGTCTATGTAGACGTCGGCGATTGTCGGCAAGTCCGGCTCTGGATCGGGCGGCAGGGCGAAACCGGAACGCTGCCACGCCTCGAACGCGGGAGCGACGATCTCAGGGTCAGCAGAGCCGAGACCACCCAAGTCGACCGAGAACACCGGGCCGCCGTCGCCGTCGCACCTGAGAAGATATCCCCGATCGCCTTCTTGGGCGATCATGAGATGACCCGGGAGCCACTCGCCGACTTCGTAGGTCGTGTTGCGTTCCAGCAGGGATTCCCGGCAGAACACGAGTAGTCCACCGTCGGCGGTGGCATCGACATCGTCGTCGACTACCGCCGACCACCGCTGATAGGCGGCATCCGTCCGGGAAACCAGCCGCTCGATCATCTCCAATGCCACCCCTCCTTCCTTGCCATTACACCCCTGGTGGCACGCGGCCACACCAGTCAGAACGGATGGCAGCCGATCTCCTTGCACACCCGAACGGATCTCCTAGCTGGGATATAGATAGGCAGTGGATCGACCGAGCTGCGTGCTTTCGCCCGTCCACCGAACGCTCGGTCGGCAGTCCCTCACCGGCATGTCCAGACACTGCCGGCTTCGGAGCAGGGATCGGCGGTCGAGACTTCTTCAGGCTGCCGTGCTGCTGGGCGATAGGTCGGGGCATGCGGATCGAGCTGTACCAGGCGGAGGCCGTCGACAGCGGGAAACCCCTGGTGGTGGCCGTGGACGACGAGGAACAGGTGCTGGAGGCGCTGCGCCTGCAGCTGGGGCGGGACTACCGGCTGCTGACCGCCACCGGCGGCGACCGGGCGCTGGCGCTGCTCGGTGAGCACGGCCCGGCGGCCGTGGTGGTCAGTGACATGCGGATGCCCGGGATGAACGGGATCGAGCTGCTGCGGCGGGTGCAGATGGAGCATCCGTCGACCACGCGGATCCTGCACACCGGGTACGGCGACGTGGCCACCGCGGTCGCCGCGATCAACTCCGGCGGCGTCTACCGTTACCTGGTCAAACCCGCGGACACCGAGACGTTGCGGGCGGCGATCCGTGACTCGGTACGCCAGAACGGCGAGGCCGTCGAGGATCTGCAGCGGCTCGACCGGACACTGCGCACCAGCGTGCGGGCCATGTTCGGGGTGCTGGAACTGTCGAACCCGTCGGCATATCAGCGGGCCGGGCGGATCAGCGCGCTCGTCGGCAAGCTGTGTGCCCAGCTGGAACTCGGCGGGCTGTGGGAGATCGAAGCGGCGGCGATGGCGTCGCAGCTGGGCGCGGTGGCGGTGCCGGCTGACGTGCTGTCACGGCTGGAACGGGGGCTGCCGCTGAGCGCGGAGGACCAGGCGGCTGTCGACGACATGCCGAAGATCGGGCTGCGGCTGCTCGGCGACATCCCGGAGCTGCGCGACGTACGGGAGATCCTGGACGGGCTGAGCGGCGGGCCGGGCGACCGGTCGGCGCTGGTACAGGACGCGATCGCGGTGATCCGTACGGCCATCGGGTTCGAGACGCTCGCCGGCCGGGGAGTCAGCGCCGCCGAGGCGATCCGTGCGTGCGAGGAGCGCGACGATCAGGCCCCGCACGTGCTCGGGGCGCTGCGACGGCTCAAGGGCGTCCGGGCGGCGTCGGACACGATCCGGACCGTACGGGTGGTCGAACTCGAGGTCGGCATGCGGCTCCTCGAAGACGTGGTGGCGGTGAACGGGCTGGTCCTGATCGGCCGGGACACCGTGGTCACCGAGTCGATGCTGGACCGGCTGATCACATTCTCCCGCGCCATCGAGCTCGTCGGATCGGTGCTGGCCGCCGTCCCCGACCGCCGGGCCCCGCTCAGGGCCGGCCGCTGAACCGCCTCGCCACGGACGGGCATTCGGCGGCGTGGGCCCGTCGTCGCGCCGGACGGGCGCCGGGTCACGACGCCGCGTGCCCGGTCGTCCGGGCGCTGACATCGGACCGCAGCAGCGCGAGAGCGGCCTCGTGGGCGGGTCCGGGCGCCGGGGTGTAGGTCAGTAGCCGCTGCCCGTCGTCGTCCGGCAGGTGAAGGGCCTCGTAGTCGAGGTCGAGGTCACCGACGACCGGATGGTGCAGGTACTTGACGCCGGCGCCGCACACCCGCACCGGGTGCTCGGCCCAGAACGCCGCGAACTCCGGGCTCTTCACCACCAGCTCGCCGACCAGGGCGGTGAGGGCCGGATCGTCGGCATGGCGCCCCGCCGTCACCCGCAGCGACGCCACGGCCCGGCCGGCCTCCTCGTCCCAGCGCCGGTACAGCTCGCGGGTGTGCGGGTCGAGGAACAGCATCCGGATCAGGTTGGGACGGTCGGCCGGCCGGCTCGGCGCCGCCCGGTCGCAGTGGCCGGCGAACAGCAGATGACCGAGCTCGTTCCAGGCCAGGACCTCGCTGTGGCGGCCGAGCACGAGCGCCGGCACGTCCCGCATCGCGGTGATCAGCCGCTCGATGCCGGGCCGCGCCGTGTCCGGCCGGGGTGGCCGCCGTCGTTTCGCCGGGCGGGGGCGGGCCAGCTCGTGCAGGTAGGCGCGCTCGTCGTCGGTCAGGGCCAGCGCCCGGGCGATGGCTTCGATCACCGACTCCGAGGCGTTGGTGCTCTGCCCCTGCTCCAGGCGGGTGTAATAGATCGGGCTGACGCCGGCCAGCCGGGCGAGCTCCTCACGCCGCAGGCCGGGGACGCGACGAGAACCGTACGAGATCAAGCCGATGTCCTCGGGCCGTAACCGGGCCCGCCGGGTCCGGAGGAAGTCCGCCAACTCGTTGCGCATTCCCCCATCCTGCCCGCGCTCCGCCGAAGTTGCCTGCCCCTGCTGGTACCACTCTGGCCAGGGGTATGCCTGCTGGTACCACTCTGGCCAGGGGTATGGTTGCGCCCGCCGCGGCGGTCCACGGTCATCGCATGACAACCACACCCACAGCGCCGGCCGCGGTCCGCGGCCGGGAGCGGCTCGTCCTCGCGGTGCTGCTGACCGCGAGTTTCACCCTGGCCGTCGACTTCTCCATCCTGAACGTGGCCCTGCCGGTGATCGGCGCCGAGGTCGGGTTCGCGTTGTCCGGCCTGCAGTGGATCGCCACCTCGTTCGCGTTGTGCGCGGCCGGTTTCACGCTGCTGTTCGGCCGGGTCGCCGACATCGCCGGGCGGCGCCGGGTGTTCCTCGCCGGAGTCGCGCTGCTCGGGGTGTCGTCGCTGGCCGGTGGACTGGCCGCGGATCCGGTGGTGCTGGTCGCGGCCCGGGTGGCGCAGGGGCTGGCGACGGCGGCGGTCACCCCGGCCGCGCTCGCGCTGCTGACCACCTCGTTCCCGGACGGGCCGCGGCGTGAGCGGGCGCTCGGCCTCAACGGCGCGCTGATGGCCGCCGGTTTCACCACCGGCGCGATCCTCGGTGGGCTCCTCACCGACCTGTTGACCTGGCGGTGGGCGTTCTTCGTCAACGTGGCGGTCGCGGTGGGGGTGCTGGCGGTGGCTCCGCTGGTGCTGGCGGAGAGCCGTCCGGCCCGGCGTCCCCGGCTGGACGTGCCGGGCGCGGTCACCGTCACGGCCGGCCTGCTCGCGGTGGTCTTCGGCCTCACCAGCGCCGGGGAGCACGCGTGGGCCGACTGGCGCGCCTGGGGCGGTCTGCTGGCCGGGGCGGTGCTGCTGGCGGCGTTCCTGCTGATCGAGAGCCGGGTCGCCGCGCCGCTGGTGCCGGTACGGATTCTGCGTCGGCGCACCGTGGCCTGGGGCAATCTGGCCGGTGTCCTCGCGTTCGCGACCGAGACCTCGCTCGTCTTCGTGCTCACTATCTACCTGCAGGAGGTCTTCGGTCTCTCGCCGCTGGCGGCGGGCCTGTCGTTCGCGGTCCTCGGGCTCGGCACCGTCCTCGGCGGTGTGCTCGGCCCGAGGTTGATCGCCCGGCTCGGTGATCCGGCGCGGGCCGTGGCGCTCGGCCTCACCGTCCAGGCGGCGGCGACCCTGCTGCTGATGCTGCTCGGCGCGTCGCGGGACGGGTTGCCGCTGTTGCTGATCGCCACGTTCGTCGGCGGCGTCGCCAACCTGGTCGCCATCGTCGGGTTCATGGTGACCGCCACGTCGGGGCTGCCCGACGGCGAGCAGGGGCTCGCCGCCGGTTTGGCGACCATGAGTCAGCAGATCGGCATCACCCTCGGCATCCCGGTGATGTCGGCGGTGCTCGGCGCCGCCGCCGGTGACGCGGCCACGCTGCGCACCGCGATCGCCGTCAACGCCGCGCTCTGCCTGATCACTGCCGTCGCGGTGTGGCTCACGCTGGTCCGGCCCGGGCGCGCCCGGGCGGTGGTCAGCGATCGGGTCGGCTGACCGCGCCGGTCGGGGCGGCCGGCGTGCGGTCCCGGTTCAGGAAGGAGCCGGCGGTCTCACGGTTCCTCCCGGCGGTCTCCTCCGGCCGGGCGGTCCGACCGGCCTGCGGACGGTGCGGCGGGCTCTCGCCCGGTGGTGAGGCGCCGCTGGAGGGTCTGCCCCTTGTGCAGGGTCTCGTCGTACTCGCTGGCGGCGTCGGAGTCGTAGACGATGCCGCCGCCCACGGAGAAGACGGCCCGGCCGCCGGTGAACGTCGCCGTCCGGATCGCGATGGAGAGGTCCATCGTGCCGTCGAACCCGAGGTAGCCGATGCTGCCGGTGTAGACGTGCCGCCGGACCGGCTCCAGCTCGTCGATGATCTCCATCGCCCGGATCTTCGGGCAGCCGGTGATGGAGCCGCCGGGGAAGGTGGCCCGGAGCAGGTCGACGGCGTCCGTCTCCGGGTCGAGTTCGCCCGTCACGGTGGACACGAGGTGATGGACGTTGCGGTAGCTCTCGAGGCGTTTGTGTTCGCGTACGCGTACCGATCCGGGACGGCACACCTTGCCGATGTCGTTGCGGAGCAGGTCGACGATCATCGACAGCTCGGCGTCCTCCTTGGCGCTCTCCCGCAGCTCGGTGCGGAGGGCCTCGTCCTCGGCCGGGGTCCGGCCCCGGGGCCGGGTGCCCTTGATCGGCCGCGTCTCGGCCGTGCCGTTGCGGAGCTCGAGGAAGCGCTCCGGAGAGGTCGAGACGATCTGGTGGTCGCCCGCGTTGACGTAGGCGAAGAAGGGCGCCGGGTTCTCCGCGAACATGGCGGCGAAGCAGTCGAACGGGTCACCCGTGAACGGCGTCTGGAAGCGTTGCGACATGTTCACCTGGTAGACGTCGCCCTCGACGATGTACTTGCGGATCGCTTCGACGGCCGCGAGGTATTCGTCCCGGGAGAACCCGGACACACAGCGACCTGCCGTCTCCGGCTCCCCCTGACGGGGCGAGGGCGGGTCGGCGAGCCCATGGGGCGCGGGAGGGGCGGCGAGCGCCTCCTTGAAACGGGCCACGTGCCGGTGCACCGGGACGTCGTCGCCGTCCACCCGCATCACCAGGAGTGTCGTGGCCGCGGAGACCCGGTCCTGGATCAGGATGACGGTCGGGGCGACGAGGTGCATCAACGGCAGCCCGAGGTCGTCGGCGCTGGTCGCGGGGAGCCGTTCCAGGCAGTCCTTCAGGTCGTACGCGAGATAGCCGAGCAGTCCGCTGGACAGCGGGAGCGGTGCGGCCGGCGCCGGCAGCGCGCAGTGGCGCAGCAGCCGCTGCAAGGTGGTGAACGGGTCGTCGTCCACCTCGATCCGCCGGTCCCCGTCGGTGATCGTGGTTTGGATAAGCCCTCCGCTGAGCGAGAGCCACGGGTGGACGGCGAGGATGTGGAACCGCGCGCAGTCGGCCGTTCCCCCGCTCATCAGGGCGACGGTGCCGGGCAGGTGCGCGAAGCGGCGCGCGACCTCGGCGAACGGCTCCGCCAGCGCGATGGGCTCGGCGTGCACCCCGGTCACCTTCCGCAGTGACGTCAGCGGGTCGGCGGTCACTTCAGCGCTCCTTTCAGCGGGCCGGCGCCCAGGAAGTTCTCGATCATCGTGAACCCGTGCTCGGTGAGGAAGCTCTCCGGGTGGAACTGGACGCCGAACAGCGGGTGGCGGACGTGCTGGACGCCCATCGGCACGCCGTCGGCGGAACGTGCGTTGACCCGGAGTTCGGCGCTGATGCCCGCCGTGGCGAGCGAGTGGTAGCGGGCCACGGTGACCGGTTCGGGAACGCCGGCGAACAGGCCCGACCCGTCGTGATGCACGGCGCTCGTCCTGCCGTGCATCGGCAGGGGCGCGGGCACCGTACGGCCGCCGAACGCCTCGTTGATGCACTGCATGCCCAGGCAGACGCCGAGGATCGGGACGGTGCCGTGGTGGCGGCGGACGAGTTCGGTGGAGATCCCGGCCTCGCGCGGGCTGCGGGGGCCGGGGCTCACCAGGACGTAGTCGGGCCGCCGGTGGGTGACGTCGTCCACGGTGATCTCGTCGGCGCGGACCACCTCGATCTCGAGGGGGTGGTTCCGGAACATCTGCACGAGGTTGAAGGTGAAGGAGTCGTAGTTGTCGATGACGAGGAGCGTGGGACGCATGTGGGTGATCCCTACAACGTGGTGAAGCCGCCGTCGACCGGCAGGTACGTGCCGGTCATGAAGCGGGACAGGTCACTGGCCAGGAAGATCACGGCGCCGGCCATGTCTTCGGGGAGCCCGTTGCGGCGCATCGGGCTGCCGGCCGCGATCGACTCCTTGACGTGGGGCGCCATCGGCATCGCCGCGTCGGTCAGGGTGAGCCCGGGCGCGACCGTGTTGGCCCGGATGCCGTGCGGGCCCAGTTCGGTGGCGACGGAGCGCACGAAGGCGTCGACCGCGGCCTTGGCGGTGCTCTGCGCGAGGAACCCCTCGTTGCTGCGCTTGGAGAGGGTGCTGGAGATCGCGATGATGCTGCCGGCGCGGCGCCTGATCATCTCCGGGGCGACGGCCTGGCACGGATGGAAGACGGCCTTGAGCTCGTCGGTGACCTTGCGGTCGAGGTCGGCCCACTCGTATTCGAGGAAGGGCCGGTGGCGGAAGTGCATGTGCGCGTTCGCCACCAGCACGTCGATGCGCTCGAAGCGATCGTGGACGGCCGTCACCATGGCGGCGACGTCCTCGGCGCGGGTCACGTCGGCCCCGAAGATCTCGGCGGTCCCACCGGCGGCTTCGATCATCTCCTTGGCGCTGCGGGCCTGTGCCTCGCTGTCCCGGTAGTTGATCGCCACCGTGGCTCCCTGCTCGGCGAGCAGCAGTGCGGTGGCCAGGCCGATGCCGCGGCTGCCGCCGGTGACCAGCACCACCTTGTCGTGGAGCAGCCCGGAGCCGGCCGGCGGCTTGGAGGTCCGCGCGGCGGGGGCCTGCCCGGCGCCGATCCCTTGGTCGATCATGGCGGCGAGGGAGTCCAGCCGGGGCGCGTCGAACAGCTGCGCGAGACCAAGCTCGACCCGGAACGTGTCCTTGATCCGGGCCAGGACGCGCATCGCGGCGAGCGAGTGGCCGCCGATCTCGAAGAAGTGCGTCCGGCGGCCGACCCGGGCGGCGGGCACGTTGACGACCAGTCCCCAGATGCCCGCGAGGGTGCGCTCGGTGGCGCTCACCGGAGGCTCGTACGCGTCACTCTGCTGCGCCTCGCCCCGCGCCTCGATCAGCGCGCGGCGGTTGAGTTTGCCGTTCGGCAGTTGCGGCATCGCGTCGAGCCGGACGAACGTGTCCGGAACCATGTACGCGGGGAGCCTGTTTTGCAGGAACGCGCGCAGCTCCGCCACCGGCACGGCGTGCTGGGACCCGCTGGTGTAGTAGGCGGTCAGCCGGTCGCCGTGCCCGACGACCGCGCGGGCCCGGATGCCCTCGACGTCGCCCATCACCTGCTCGACCTGGCGCACGTCGACGCGGAAACCCCGCACCTTCACCTGGAAGTCGTGCCGGCCGATGTAGTCGAGGGTGCCGTCCGGCAGGCGCCGGACGACGTCACCGGTGTTGTAGAGGCGGGTGCCCGGCGCGGGCCCGAACGGGTTGGGCCGGAAACGTTCGGCGGTCAGGTCGTCGAGACCGTGGTAGCCGTCGGGCAGCCCGACGGAGGCGACGTGCAGTTCCCCGGCGACACCGTCGGGCACGAGCCGGCCGTGACGGTCGAGCACGTACACCCGGGTGTTCCCGATCGGTGTGCCGATCGGGACGAAGTCGGCCCGCCCGTCGAAGTCCGCGGTGTCGTAGTAGGTGATGTCGTTGACCTCGGTGCAGCCGTAGTTGTTGAACAGGCGCGCGTCCGGGAACATCCGGCGGAAGGCGAGGACCACGTCCTTGGGCAGCGGCTCGCCGGCGGTGACGCAGACCTTCAGCGCGGGCAGCCGCCGGCCGCCGGCCCGTAGATGCTCCATGACACCCGCCAGGTGCGACGGCAGGATGTTGAGACGGCTGACGTGATGCTCGGCGAGCGCGCCGGTGAAGGCCGTCACGTCCCGGACGGTGTCGTCGTCGAGGAACACCTGGGGGCATCCGTGGAGCAGGCCGGCGAACAGCTCCTTGACCCCGACCGCGAAGACGAACGTGGTCTTCTGCGCGACCACCTCCCCGGGCTGGAACGGCAGGTTCGTCTCCAGGGAGCTCAGCCAGTTGTCCAGCTGGCGGTGCGGGATCCGCACCCCCTTGGGCCGGCCGGTGGACCCGGAGGTGTACATGATGTATGCGAGCGATTCGGGGCGTACCGGCACAGGGTCCGCCTCGCCGTCCCCGGCCTCGTCGAGTCGCAGGCACTTGGCGTCGTCGGTGCCGAGCCGGGCCTGGCGTTCGGCGTCACAGACGATGACGCCCGGCCGCGCGTCGTCGAGGATCTGCCGGGCGTAGGCGGCCGGGTAGGCCGGGTCGATCGGCACGTACGCGGCGCCCGCCTGCCAGACGCCGAGCAGGGTGGCGAGGAGATCGCCGCCGCGGGGCAGGCACACCGCGACGAGGTCCCCCGGCGCGACACCGCGTGCCGCCAGCGAGTGCGCCACCCGCCGGGCGCGCCGGTCGAGGTCGCGGTAGGTCCAGGCGCCGCGGGAGTCCCAGCACGCCACCGCCTCCGGAGCGCGTTCCACCTGCGCGGCGAAACGGTCGGGGAAGGAGCGGGCCGGAGGCGCCGTCACCACGCGATCGCCTCGCCCCACCAGAGCGGCCACGTCGGAGTCGCGCAGGAGCGGCACCTCCAGCAGGAGCCGGCCGGCGTCCCGGAACATGCCTTCGAGCACGTGCTGGTGATGGGCGAGCAGACGTTCGACAGCCGCCCGGTCGTACAGGTCGGCGGCGTACACCACGTCGACCTCGAGACCGTCCACGCCGTCGGAGTACGACATCTCGATCTCGCACCGTGCCGCGACGTGCTCGCGGCCGAGCAGTTCGAGGACCGCCTCGTCGGTTTCGCCGGGTCCCGGGAACGGCTCGAAGGTCACCTCGCCCGGCAGCACGGCGCCGAGTGCCGTACGCGGGAAGTTCTGTTGCCTCATCACGATGGGCACCAGCGGATTCGCGCTGCCACGGCGGGCCGCGTCGGTCGCCTGCAGGATCCGTTCGAACGGCGCCGGATGCTCGAACGCGTCGAGGACCTGCGCTCGTACGTTCTTCAGCAGTTCGGCGACGCTGCTCTGCTCGTCGAGGCGCATCCGCAACGGCAGGATGTTGACGAAGAATCCGATCAGCGGCTCGAACGCGACGTCCGAGCGATCGGAGGTCGTGGTGCCGATGCAGAGGTCGTCCTTGTCGGCGTAGCGGCCGACCGTCACGGCCAGTGCCGCGAGCAGGCACATGAACACCGTGCTGTCGTGCTCGCGCGCGAAACGCTCGAGGTCGCGGGCGAACTCGGGCGGATAGCGGTGCACGAGGGTTCCGCTGCGGGCGCCGGACTTCGCCTGCCGCGGGTACGTCGCCGGCAGTTCGAGGCTGTCCTCGTACCCGGCCAGGGTCTCCCGCCAGAATTCCAGGTCGGCGGACATGTCCGTGGTGCGCTGCCGGCGCGCGTAGTCGGCGTACTGGACCGTCAGCGGCGGCGCGGCGGGCTGCTCGCCCCGGCAGAACGCCGCGTACGCGCTCTGCAGTTCGGCGAGCAGGATCGCCTTGAGCGACCATGCGTCCGCGGCGATGTGGTGCACGTTCAGGAGCAGCAGGTGGTGGTCGCCGGACAACCGCAGGAGACGCGCGACGAGGACCGGCCCTCGGCGCAGGTCGAAGCGGTGTTCGAGGAACTCGTCCAGTTCCGCGAGCATCTCGGTGCGGTCGACGGTCCGGACCGGCAGGCTCACGTGCCGCGGCGGCGTGACGAACTGGCGCGGCTCTCCGTCCGCGGTCTCGTCGTAGGAGGTGCGCAGGATCTCGTGCCGGGCGGTGATGGCGCCGACGGCCCGCTCGAGGGCCGCCACGTCGAGGGCGCCGCGGACGTGCAGCAGGAGCGGCAGGTTGTAGCTGGTGTCCTCCGGACTGCGCCGGTGGTGGACCCACAGCCGTTCCTGGAACCACGACAACGGGCTACCCCCGCGAACACCCTCGAAAGTCATACATGCCCCCGCATAGCCATCGGTACTTACGCGGTTAAGCTACCGATCGCTCCGCCAATTCAGTGTCTTCAATCCACCAGCGAGAGAAAGCACACACAGCATCACGCCCGTCGATAAACCGGTTCAGCTATCAGATCCAGCCGTTGGCGCGGGCCCGGTGCGCGGCCTCGATCCGATTCCGGGTGCCGGTCTTGCCGATCGCCGCCGAGAGGTAGTTGCGGACGGTGCTCTCCGACAGGTGCAGCCGCACCGCGATGTCCGCGACCGTCGTGCCGTCCGCCGCCGCGGTCAGGGCATCACGTTCCCGGTCGGTGAGCGGGTTCGGGCCGGCGGACAGGGCCGCCGCCGCGAGCGCCGGATCGATCACCCGCTCCCCCGCGAGAACCCGTCGTACGGCTGCCGCCAACTGCTCGACCGGGCCGTCCTTGACGAGGAAACCGGCCGCACCGGCTTCCATCGCCTGCCGGAGGTAACCGGGCCGGCCGAAGGTGGTCACGATCAGAACCCGGCAGTCCGGCAGTTCGTCCCGCAGTCGCGCCGCGACGTCGAGCCCACTGCCGTCGGGCATCTCGATGTCGAGCAGAGCCACGTCCGGGCGCGTGCTCGCGGCGGCCCGGAGCGCTTCCGCGGCGGTGCCCGCCTCGGCGACCACCTCGATGTCCGGCTCCAGGTTCAGCAGCAGGGCCAGGGCGCCACGCATCATGCCCTGATCCTCGGCGAGCAGCAGCCTGATCATGCGATGGCCGCCGGGGGCAGGTGTGCGGTCAGCTCGGTCCCGCCGGTGGGGGACGCGCCGCATCGCAGCGTGCCACCGGCCTGTTCGACCCGCTCGGCGAGACCCCGCAGCCCGTTGCCGGGTGACAGCTCTCGCCCCACGCCGTCGTCGCGGACGGTCAGCGTCGCCCCGCCCCGGTCGGCGGTCACCGCGATGTCGCAGCGGGATGCGGCACTGTGCCGGAGGACGTTCGTCACCGCCTCCCGCAGAACCCAGCGGAACACGTCGTCGGCCACCCCGCCGAGTGCCGGCCCGGTCTCCGGCGCGGTGACCTCGACGCCGATGTCGGCCAGCACGGCCCGGGCGTTCTCCAGTTCCCGGGCGAAGCTGTGCGAACGGTAGCCGCTGACGGCCTCGCGCACCTCCGTGAGCGCGGTCCGGCCGATCCGCTCGATGTCCGCCGCCTCCCGCGCGGCGCGCCCGGGGTCGGCCGGGGCCACCCGCCGGGCCACCTCCGCCTTCACCACGATCAAGGACAGCGTGTGCCCGAGCAGGTCGTGCAGGTCCTTGGCGAACCGGAGACGTTCCCGTTCGACAGTGGTGCGGGCGAGCTCCCGCTGGGTGCGGCGCAGTTCCTCGACCAGCCGGACGAACCGTACGAAGGCGATGGTGGACACGCCGGCCAGCCCGGTGATCAGCGCGACCGGTGTGGTGTCGGCGGCCGGGACGGAACGTGCGACACCGATGGCGAGGACAGCGGCGACACTGGCGGCGACCCAGGCGAACCCGGCGGCCGGACGGTCCAGGCACAGCGCGCCGGCCGAGCAGACGAACAGCAGGAGGATCGTCCAACCGCCGGGCCCGGAGGCGTTGGCCGCGGCCAGCGCGACACCCACCAGCGCCAGGACGGCGAGCCCGGTGTGCTGCACGGCCGGGCGCATCGGCAACGGCACCACGGGCACCGCCACCAGCACCAGATAGAGCAGCACGAAGACCGCCAACCCGAGGGCCGCCACCGGCCGGTGCGTCACCGCGGCGGCCGTGGGCAGCAGGAACCCCAGCCACGCGGTGTGCGCGAGCAACAGGGTGAGACCGCGTCGTCGGCGGTGCCGGTCACCGGACATGATCGCCACCGTATCCGCCGTCAGGGGCGCGCTGTCGATCGCCGGTACGCCCACGCCGCGAGCAGGGCCGCGACGACGGTCCACGCGGTCAGGACGGCCAGTCCCGCCCCGGTCGGCAGGTGGCCGGCGGCGGAGCGCCAGCCCAGTTCGGCGTACCGGTAGGTGGGCAGCGCGTGTGCCAGGGCACGCAGGCCCGGCGGGAAGTAGTCGGCGGGCGCCAGCAGCCCGCCGAGCACCGACATGACCAGGAAGACCAGGAGATTGACGGGTACGGCCAGCCGGGGCGACAGGCCGTAGCCGATGGCGAGCCCGAGCAGCGCGAACGGCGCGGTGCCCGCCCACAGCAGCGCCAGCAGGATCAGCCATCGGCCGGCGGGCAGGGCGACCTGGTGCTGGATCGCCGCCACCGCGCCCACCGCGATCGCCGGTGGGATCGCGGTGAGACTCCCGACGAACGCCTTCACCGTGACGACCCGCCACGCCGGCAGGGGCGTGACCCGCAGTTGACGCAGCCAGCCGGCGGCGCGTTCCTGCGAGACCGCCGATCCGACCATCAGGACCCCCGCGACGGCGCCGTACCCCGCCACCCCGATCATGACGGCGACCGGTGCGGCCAGCCCTTCGAGACGGTCGCCCGCGGACCAGCCCGAGAAGATCACGTACGTGGCCACCGGCCCGATGACCGAGAAGAACAGCAGCCGGGGGTCCCGCGCCAGGCGGCGCAGCTCGAAACCCAGATAGGCGCGCATCACTGCCCCGTCCCGCTCGCGGACGAGCTGGTGAGGGCCAGGAACGCCGCGTCCAGGGAGGCCCCGTCCGGTACACCGGCTTTCGCGCGGATCTGCGCGGATGTCCCGTCGGCCACCACCCGACCGGCGGCGAGCACCACGATGCGGTCCGCGTGGTCGTCGGCCTCGTGCAGCTGGTGGGTGCTGAACAGGACGGTTCGCCCGTGCGCGGCGTACGAGCGGACGGCTGTCCAGAACGCCTGCCGGGCCGCGACGTCCATGGCTGCCGCCGGTTCGTCGAGGACCAGCAGTTCCGGATCGCCGGCCAGGGCGAACGCGAAACGTGCCCGCTGCGCCTCACCGGCGGACAGCCGGTCCAGCCGCCGGCCGGCGAGCCCGGTCAGTCCGGCCGCGGTCAGGATCGCACCGGTGTCCATCGGGTGCGGGTACAGGGCCCGGGCCAGCTCGATCACGTCACGGACGGTCGCTCCCGGCACGAACGCGCCGTCCTGGAGCATCGCGCCGACCCGGCCGGCCCGGACCGCCTCCGCCGGGGTGCCGCCGAACAGGGTCACCGTGCCGCTGTCCGGCGGAAGGAGACCGAGCATCATCGCGATCGCGGTGGTCTTGCCCGCGCCGTTCGGGCCGAGCACGGCGACCACGCTGCCCCGCTCGACGGCCAGGTCGAGGCCGTCGACGGCCCGGACGGCGCCGAAGCTCCTGCTTGTCGCGGTGAGACGTAACGCCATGTCATCCATGACCATCACGCTAGGTTCGCGCCGGTCCCGCGAGCAGATCCGCGAATACCGGTTTCACCGTGACAAATGTCCCGGCGCCGGCCGAGCGATCACCAACGGCGGAAGCGCAGATAGTCGAAACCGGCGGTGACGGCGGGTTCGGCGCCGCCGTGGGCGATCAGGCCGATGCGCGGGGTGGTGTCGGCGGGCAGGGTCCAGACGCCGCCCCAGGTCCAGGCACGGCCGTCGCGGCTCACCCCGGCCCGGTACTCGTGCTCGCCGTTCGACGGGTCGATCCGGTGGGCGAGCCGCAGCCAGGTGGTGGTCCGGCCGGGGGTGCCGGCGATGGTGCCGCCGTACGAGGTGCCCGTCGCGTACGGCATCTCCTTGCCGAACTCGACCTGCCGGGTGTTCCAGATCGCCACCGTCGACAGGCGGGCGAAGTGGTCGTCGTCGACGTAGGCGATCAGCCCGGCCTGCTGATAGTTGCGCACCGTGTCCTCGCCGAGGTCCAGAGTCACCTTCGTCTCGGCGATCCAGTTCCCGGCGGGCGCGTCGCGCAGCAGCACCCCCGCGCTGTCGGAGTCGCCGGTCAGGTCGGCGCCCTGCACCGGCCACCGCAACTGCCCACCCGAGACGGTGACCGCCGGGTCGGGCCGGACGGAGTCCCAGGCCGGGGCGAGCCCGGTGCGGAACTCGTCGGAGTGGCCGGGCAGCAACCGGCCCGGCTGCGGCACCGGCGCGGGCCGGACGGGCCCGTACCGGCGGCCCGGTGCGGGCATCGGGGTCTCGGACGCCCAGGCGCCGGCGTTGACGGTGGGCCAGCCGCCGATCCAGTCGAGACGATCGAGAAGCATCGGGCGCTCGTTGATCCCGAACGGCTCGTCCAGGTACGGGTCGGCGCGGTCGATGGCGTGGTAGACGAGCCAGTCCTGGCCGGCACGGTCGGTGATCAGGCCGTTGTGGCCGGTGCCGACCCAGCGGTTGCCGTTCGGGGCGATCACCGGGGTGCCGCCGGCCCGGGACACGTTCAGCGACTGGCCGTCCCGGTCCAGGAACGGGCCTTGCGGGCTGCGGGAGCGGCCCACCGACACCGAGTAGCCGGTGGTGGGCCCGGCGCAGCAGTTGGCGGACGAGGCGAACAGGTAGTACCAGCCGGCACGGCGTACCACGTAGGCGCCTTCGAACTTGTTGTCGATCGCGACCCGGGTGGCCTCGCCGGTGACGCGCAGCCCGTCGGCGGTGAGACGGCTGACCCAGATGCCGCCGAAGTAGCTGCCGTAGTAGAGCCAGCGGGTGCCGTCCGGCTCGGTCACCTGGGCCGGGTCGAACGTCCACCACCAGCCGCCACCGGGGGCGGCCCGTGGCGGCACGGCCGGTTCGGGCGCGAACGTCCAGGGGCCGGTGGGGCTCGGTGCGGTGGCGACGCCGATCGCGGAGGCGCCGTCGGGTTCGGTCTCGGTGACGGTCACGTACATGATCCACCGGTCGCCGGCGCGGCGCACGTCCGGCGCCCACAGCGCGGCGGTCGGCCGGGCGTATCCCGGCAGTCGGCCCGGCCCGAAGGCGTCCCCCCCGTACGTCCAGTTCACCAGGTCGGTGGAGTGGGCCGTCGGGATGCGGTGCGGGGTGCGTTCGCCTTCACGGAGCGGATCGCTGGTGCCGTACGCGTACCAGTCATGGTTGTCGCCCGCGATGATCACCGGATCGGCGAAGGTGTCCGCGAACCCGGACGACACGGGGTTCTGATAGCGCGGCGCAGCCGGCGCCGGGCCGAGCAGGGTGACCGCCGTCAGCAGTGCGGTCAGGGATGCCGCGAGAGCCATGATCAGCCTTTCAGACCGGAGCGGGAGACGCCTTCGATGATGTAGCGCTGGGCGACGACGAACAGCAGCAGCGCGGGGATGCTGGCGACGGCGGCGCCGGCCATCACCACCGGATAGTTGATCGTGTACGCGCCCTGGAGGATCCCGAGGCCCGGCGGCAGGGTGAAGCTCTCCGGGCTGAACAGCACGTAGATCGGCCAGATGAAGTCGTTCCAGTTGGTGAGGAAGCTGATCAGGCCGAGGGTGGCGAGCGCCGGTTTGGACAGCGGCAGGATCACCCGGGTGAAGACCTGCCAGGAGTTGGCGCCCTCGAGGACCGCGGCCTCCTCCAGTTCGCGGGGCAGGCTCTCGAAGAACTGCCGCAGGAAGAACACGCCGAACGCGCTGGCCGCGCCGGGCACGATCAGCGCCCACAGGGTGTCCAGCCAGCCGAGCCGGTCGATGATCAGGAAGTTCGGGATGATCAGCGTGAAGATCGGCACGAACAGGGTCGCCACGATCATGCCGAAGAACAGGTTCCGGCCGCGGAAACGCATACGGGCCAGGGGGTACGCGGCGGTCGACGCCACGATCAGCACCAGCAGGGCCTGGCCGCCGGCGGCCAGCATGCTGTTGAGGAACCAGCGCAGCACCGGCGTCTGCGATCCGGCCTGGAACAGGGTCCCGTAGGCGCCGGTGGTGGGTTCCAGCGGCAGCAGCGTCGGCGGGACCCGGGTCGCCTCCCCCGGCGTCTTCACCGAGGTCAGCAGCATCCACACCAGCGGCGCGAGGAAGATCAGACTCAGCCCGATCAGTACGGTGTACCAGGCGATGCCCTTCGCGCGGCGCACGTCAGTCCTCCCTGCTCCGGAACACCCGGAAGATGATCAGGCTGACCGCCAGGAGGGCGAGGGTGAGCAGGTAGCTCATCGCGGCGGCGCTGCCCATCTTGAAGTCGCGCAGACCGGTCTGGGCGATGTACATGATCGCCGTGCGGGTCTCGACGCCCGGCGCGCCCTGGGTGATCAGGTACGACTGGCCGAACATGTTCGCCGCCTGCAGCACCGTGTTGATCACGACGAAGAGCAGCACCGGCCGCAGCCCCGGCAGCGTGACGTGCCGGAACTCGGCCCATCTGCCGCCGCCGTCGATGCGGGCCGCCTCGTACAGCTCCCGCGGGATGTCCTGGAGCCCGGCCAGGTAGATCACGGCGTTGAAGCCCAGCGTCCACCACACCGTGACACCGACCAGGGAGACCCACGCCCACGGCAGGTCGGTGGTCCACGGGGTGTTCGTGCCGAGCAGGGCGTTGACCGCGCCGAGGTTGGGGTCGAGCACGAACCGCCACAGCACGCCGATGACCGCCACGCCCAGCACGTACGGGGCGAAGTAGACGGCCCGGAAGAAGGTGCGGCCCGGGAAACTGCGGTTGAGCAGCAGCGCGACGGCGAGCGGCACCGTCAGCAGCAGCGGCACGCTGGCGACGGTGAACACGCCGGTGGCCGACATGGACTGCCAGAAGTACTCGTAGACGGCCGAGCCCGGGTCGAACAGCGCCCGGTAGTTGTCCAGGCCGACGAACGGCTTGCCGGGCAGTAGATAGTCCCAGTCGTGCAGACTGATCCACAGCCCGTAGACCGCCGGGACCAGCATGAACGTGCCGAAGAGCAGAGAATAGGGCAACAGGAAGAGGTACGGGGTGAGCGAGCCGTTGCGCCGGATCCCCCGCCGTTGCCCCGTCTCGGCCGTCCGGGCCCGTTCCTGGAGGAGGGTCATGGTCAGCCGCCGTACTTCTTGCGGTTCTGCTCGAGGATCTGATCGGCTTTGGCAGCCGCGTCGGACAGCGCCCTGGCCGGCTCCTTGCGCAGCAGGACCGCCTCGTTGACCGCGGTGACGACGGTGTTCAGCGCGTCGCCGATGCCCGCGACCGACGGCGGGTAGTGCACGTAGTCGATCTGGGTGGCGAGGGCCGCCTGTTCGGGCAGGGCCTGGAACTCGGCGCTGTCCCGGACGTCCTTGCGGGCCGGGACCTGACCGCCCTTCGCCCACTCCAGGGACTTCTGGCTGATCCAGTTGATGAAGACCTTGCCGGCGGTGAGCTTGTCGTCGTTGCGGGAACCCTGTTTGAACTGGACGAACTGGTGCGAGCCGGCCCACACCGCCTTCTGGGTGCCGATCTGTGGGACCGGGGCCGCGCCCCACTTCAGGCTCTTGTCCTGGGCGAGGGTGTTGACGGTCCAGATGCCGTTCCAGTTGAAGGCGTTCCTGCCGTTGCGCAACGCCACCAGGTCGGCGTCCTGGGCGACGTTCCGCGGGCTGTAACCCTTGCGGACCAGGTCGGTGTACCAGGTGAGCGCCTGCACGCCCGGGTCCTGGGCGAAGGTGGCCTTCTGCGCGCCGGTGTCGAACAGGTCGCCGCCGAACTGCCACAGCAGCGATTGGAACCACAGGCTGCCGGTGAACTGGAACGGGGTCGCCCAGCTCCCCTCGATCCCGGCCGACTTCAGCTTGTCGAGGGCGGCCAGATAGTCGTCGCCGGTCGCCGGCGGTTTCTCCGGGTCGAGGCCGGCCCGTTCCAGGACGGACTTGTTCCAGAACAGCCCGAGCGGGTGCACGTCGAGCGGGATGCCGTAACGCCGGTCCCGGTAGACGCCGGCCTGCCAGACCGGCGGCGAGAAGGCCGCCTCGGTCAGATTCAGCGACGCCGCGAGGTCGTCGAGAGGCAGGACGATGCCCCGGGCGGCGTTGGTGGCGAGGCTGTCGACGTGCATGATTCCCAGGTCCGGGCCGTTGCCGCTGGAGACCGCGGCGGGCACCTTCTGGTAGTAGTCCACCCACTGGTAGACGTTCATCGCCACCTTGATGTTGGCGTGCTCGGTGTTGAACTGGTCGATGAGCCGTTTCATGTAGTCGCCGTCGCCGCCGGTGAACCCGTTCCAGAAGGCGAGTGCGACGTTCGGGCCGGTGTAGGCGGTCGCGGCCGGCCCGGCGCTGCGGCCGGCCCCGGTCACCTTGTCGCTGGGTCCGCTGTCTCCGCAGGCGCCCAGCAGCACGGCGCCGCCGGCGCCCGCGCCGAGCGCGAGCACGCCGCGGCGGCTCAACTGTGTGTTCACGATGTCTCCTCGGTGGTGAAGCCGATCGCGTGCCACGACACCGGGGGCAACAGGACCTCCGTGGTGCTGCGGTGGACGCTGGGGGTGACCCGGTCCGGGTGGGCCGCGGTATTGGTCAGGTGCGGGTCGCCGGCCAGCATCACGTGCTCGCCGGGGGTGTGACCGCCGAACGCGCGCAGGTCCAGGTGCAGGGTGACCGGTGCGGTGCCGCGGTTGACGGCGAAGACGGTGAGGCGGGTGCCGTCGTGGGTGGCGACGGCGTCGACGGCCGGGACGTCGCCGTAGCGCCCGGTGGTCATGACCGGCGCGGTCAGCGCGGGCCGCAGCACGGTGCCGCGGGCCAGCCGGGCGGTGTGCGCGAACGGGTGGAAGATGGTCTGCCGCCAGGCGGGGCCGCCGGGCAGCGTACGGATCGGGGCGATGATGTTGACGAGCTGCGCCTGACAGCCGACGGCGAGCCGGTCGGCGTGGCGCAGCATGCTGATCAGCAGGTTTCCGACGACCATCGCGTCGGTGACGGTGAAGTCGTCCTCGATCAGCGCCGGGGTGTCCTCGATGCCGCGGTCCTCGGGCTCGACGAGGCGGGACTGGTACCAGACGTTCCACTCGTCGAGGGCGAGCCGGATGTACTTGGTGCGGCGCAGCCGGGCGCGGACGTGGTCGGCGGTGGCGAGCACGGCGTCGACGGCGGCGTCCAGATGGACCGCGGAAGCCCGGAAGCTGGCGTCGTCGTACCGCTCGGGGTCGTAGTAGGTGTGCAGGGAAAGGTAGTCGACCTGGTCGTAGGCGTGCTCCAGGACGGTCGCCTCCCAGGCCGCGAACGTCGGCATGTCGGCGCCGGAGCTGCCGCAGGCGACCAGTTCGATGCTCGGGTCGACGCGTTTCATGGCGTGCCCGGCGCGGGCGGCGAGCCGCCCGTACTCGTCGGCGGTGCGGCTGCCGATCTGCCACGGCCCGTCCATCTCGTTGCCCAGGCACCAGAGCCGGATGTCGTGCGGCCGGGTGACGCCGTGTTTGCGGCGCAGGTCGGCGGCGGCGGTCCCGCCGTCGACGTTGCAGTACTCCACCAGTTCGGCGGCCTCGGCCACGCCGCGGGTGCCGAGGTTGACGGCCATCATCGGCTCGGCGCCGGCCAGGCCGGCCCAGCGCATGAACTCGTTGAGGCCGAAGGCGTTGGTCTCGATACTGCGCCAGGCCAGGTCGAGGCGGCGGGGCCGGTCGCCGGCCGGGCCGACGCCGTCCTCCCAGCGGTACGCCGAGACGAAGTTGCCACCCGGGTAGCGGACGGTGGTGACCCCGAGTTCACGGACCAGGTCGAGGACATCGGTGCGCAGGCCGTCGGGGTCGGCCCGCGGATGCCCGGGTTCGAAGACACCGGTGTAGACACACCGGCCCATGTGCTCGACGAAGGAGCCGAAGAGGCGCCGGTCGACCGGGCCCACGGCGAAGGACGGATCTAGTGTGAGCCGCGCCACAGCCATGTAGTCGTTTTACAACGTTGGAAGTCCCGTTGTAAAGATGTCGTTGAATGCCTCCGGCCGGTTCTCCCGGCTCTCAGCCGACGGTGCTCTCCCGGACCACCAGGCGGTGATCGACGCGCAGCTCCCGCGGCGGGCCCGCGGCGGCCGGGCCGTCGCCGAGGCGCTCGGCCAGCAGATCCACCGCCAGCTGGGCGATCCGGGCGGTGTCCGGCGCGACAGTGGTCAGCGTCGGCGTGCTGAACCGGCCGTCCTCGATGTCGTCGAACCCGGCCACCGCCACGTCCTGCGGCACCCGGACACCCCGCGACAGCAGGGTCCGGATCGCGCCCAGGGCGAGCAGGTCGTTGAAGCAGAACACCGCGTCCGGGCGGCGCGGGCGGTCCAGCAGCGCGGCCATCGCGGCGGCGCCGTCCGCGCGGTGGAACCGGTCCACCCGGGCGACCAGGCGCGGGTCGAACGGCAGGCCCGTCTCCGCCAGGGCCGCCCGGTAGCCGGCGAGCCGCTGGTGGGCGGTCACCGCCGACGGCTGGTCCTGGGCGCCGATCGCCGCGATGCCGCGGCGGCCCAGCCCGTACAGATGCCGGGTCGCCTCCGCCGCGGCAGCGGTGTTGTCGATCGCCACGTGGTCGGCCGGGCCGTGCCACACCCGCTCACCCAGCAGCACCATCGGCGTGTCACCGCCGCGCGCCAGGTCCTCCCCGGCCAGCGCGAGCGGACTGAAGATCAGCCCGTCGATGGCGTGCCGGCGCAGACCCGCCACCAGGTTGCGCTCGCGCTCGGCGTGCCCGTCGGTCTGGTCGATCAGCACCGTCCAGGACCGCCGCTCGGCCGCCTGCACGATCAACCCCGCGACCTCGGCGAAGTACGGCGACTGCAGCTCCGGGACGGCCAGCGCGATCACCCCGGAACGCTTGCTGCGCAACTGCCGGGCAGCCACGTTCGGCACGTAACCGAGGGCGTCGATCGCCTCCTGGACCCGGGCACGGGTCCGCGCGGCGACGTGCACGTAGCCGTTGACCACGTTCGACACCGTCTTGATCGACACGCCGGCGCGCGCGGCGACGTCCTTGAGGCCCGGGGGCGGCACAGCTGAGCACTATACAACGTTGGCAAAACCCTCCGGCTGGTTCTCACCGGCCGTGAGACAGCCGTGAGAACCAGCCGGAGGTTGGTTCGCCATGCCGATCTCGGGTAACCGGCGACCATGAGATCCGGCGTTCTGTTCGACGTCGACGGCACCCTCGTCGACTCCACGTACCTGCACACCGTCGCCTGGTGGGAGGCGCTGCGCCAGTTCGGCGCGGACGTTCCGATGTCCAGGATCCACCGGGGCATCGGCATGGGCTCCGACAATCTGCTCGACCACCTGCTCGGCCCGGACCGGGACCGGGACGACGACGAGCGGGCCACCACCGCCCACGACGTGCTGTACGGCGCCTGGTGGGAACGCCTGCGCCCGCTGCCCGGCGCGGCCGAGCTGGTCCGGGCCGTCGCCGGGCGCGGCCTGGCCGTCGTCCTCGCGTCGTCGGCGCGCGCGCCCGAACTGGACCAGCTGCGCCGGGTCCTCGGCGCCGACGACGTGATCACCGCGGCCACCTCGTCGTCCGACGCCGAACAGAGCAAACCCGCCCCCGACATCCTGGAGGCGGCCCTCGACCAGTCCGGCGTCGACCCGAAAGCGGCCGTCTTCGTCGGCGACTCGGTCTGGGACGTCCAGGCCGCCGGGAAACTCGGCATCCCGGTCGTCGGCCTGGCCTGCGGCGGCACCTCGGCGGCCGAACTGACCGACGCCGGCGCGGTCGCCGTCTACGACGACCCGGCCGCGCTGCTGGCCGCCCTCGACGACTCCCCCATCGCCGAACTGCGATAAAGCCCATTCTGGTACGGGACGGCATCGGTCCCGTGTCCCGCGGCGGCCACGGCAGGCCTCCCCTCACGACCGTCCCGCAGGTGCGGCCCATGCGTCCGGTCACGGTCACCTCCGGCTGGTTGTCAGGGCTGTCTCGACCGCCCCGAGACAGCCCTGACAACCAGCCGGAGGTCGACGATCCTGTCCGGCCGGCCGTGGTGGCCGTCTCGAGGGCGGTGAGACAGCCGGACTGAGGTCAGGCGGCGCGGCGGGACTGTTTGGCGGCGTACATCGCCTCGTCGGCGGAGGCCAGCAGCGCGGCGGCGTCCAGGCCACGACCGGCGGCCACGCCCACACTGCCACGGATCGGGGTGCCGTCGGCAGCGTGTTCGGCGGCCAGGAGCTGCACGAGCCGGTCGGCGACCATGCGGGCCTCGTCGGGGCCGGTGTTCGGCAGCAGGAGCACGAACTCGTCGCCGGCGAGACGGCACGGCAGATCCGCGTACCCCGCACGGGTGTGGCCGCGCAGCACCTCGGCCACCGTGACCAGCACCTCGTCGCCGGCCGCATGGCCGAGACGGTCGTTGATCTGTTTGAAGCCGTCCAGGTCGAGGAAGAGCACGGCGACCGGGTCCGGTGACACGCAGTGCCGGCGCAGCGCGGCGGCGAACACCGCACGGTTCGGCAGGCCGGTCAGCGCATCGTGGTCGGCCAGCTGCTGGAGCCGGTTCTGCAGGCGGCGCAGCCGCTGGGTACGCCAGGCCAGCACCTCGCCGACCGTGAGGTACAGGGGCATCGTGTAGCTGAGCGAGGACAGGTCGGAGTCGCTCGCCCCGTCCGCGGCCAGCGGCACCAGGTACGCGGCCGCCAGGAACGGGCCCATCGCCAGGCTGATGCCGCGCGGCTCGCACAGGCCGAGCCACAGGAACACCATGAAGAAGAACATGCCGTACCGGAAGCCGTCGGTGCCGGCGGCGATGTTGTGCAACGCGATCAGCGTCATCGCCGACGGCGCGATCGCCAGCCGGACCAGGCGCGGGACGACGTCCCACGGCAGCGCCATCACGACCAGCCCGAACACCACGGCGGTCATCGCGATCGCCGACACCCAGCCGGTCCGGAACCCGGGCGGCGTCGGCAGCAGGATCGTCACGAACGTGTAGAGCCCGCACAGCGTGAAGAACAGGCCGACGGTGAATCCGCTGACCACGGCGCTGTCGTCGGCGCGGGCGTTCGCGAGGATGCGCCGCACATACCATTTCACTCCGCTGTGATCGGCAGCGGCGGCCGCGGTCTGAGCTTTCACCGCCCGTCCCGATGACACCGGTCTCCTCGGCGAAGCGCCGTGGCAGGGAGAACACCCCGGCGCCCACCATGCCGCCGACCACCATCATCGTCATGGTGGTGAGGGTTGGTCTCTGCGGTGTCGTCGGCGTCTGCGTCGCCGTCAGGTGAGCCTCCGTGGGTCCGGGCGCGGTGTCAGTTGCCGGCGCCGAGTTCCTCGGCCAGCTCCTTCTCCTGCTCGTTCGACAGCGAGGTCTGCAGGATCTCGCCGCCGAAGGGCCGCAGCGCGTCGACGAACTTGTCCTCGGTCCGCTCCCGGCTCATGATCACGACGGCGGCCTTGCCGGGAGCCAGCAGCGCCCGCACCCGGTCGCGGAACGAGTCGTTGATCCCGGACTTGCCGAGCTTGCCGAAGAGCGCGCCGAGCGCCCCGCCGACCACCGCCCCGGCGACCGGGATCAGGAACAGCAACCCGAAGATCGCACCCCACAGGGCGCCGCCCGCCGCGCCGGCGGAGACCAGCTTTCCGGGCGTGTCGACGTGGCTGTGCCCCTCGGCGTCCACGGTCACCACCGCCAGCCCGTTGAGCTCGACGATGTGATCCTTCTGCAGCTCGATGACCTGCTCGTAGGCCCGCTGGGCGGTGGCGTGGTCGTCGTACCCGATGATGATCAGATCGGACATTCCCGTTCCCTTCCGCGTCGGACAAGGCACTGGGAACGTAGGCGGCCACCGGGAACCCGTCCTCATCCACCGTGGATGAATCCGGTCCACCCTCGATCTCCGTCAGTATCGTGGGTGGACAGGAGCGGAAGGTGGTACGCGATGCGGAGCCGGTCGACGATCTCGTTGGGGCTGCTGGCAGTGGTCACGTTCCTGCTCCTGCCGATCGTCACCAACGTGGCCGCCGGCCGGCTGCCCGAGAGCTGGCAGCCGTACCTGGGCTGGTCCTGGCTGCTCGCCGCTCTGCTGGCCGCCCCTCTGGTGATCAGCGCGGTGCGCAGTGGCCGTTCCGCGGAGACCTCGCCCTCGGCGACCGTCGCGCAGACCGCGACCGCCGACCGGTCGGGGACCGCGGTGCAGGTGAACGGGCCGGCGACCGTGACGGTCGGCCTACCGGCTCCGCCCGCTCCCATGGCGCCCGAGGCCGCACCGGCGCCGCCGGCCGCCTGGCTCGACCGAGCCCGCGACGACGTCGACCACGGGCAGATCTTCGGGGCGCGGGATGCCCTGGAGCGGCTGGGCCAGGCGCTGCACAACCCGGACGGCGACCGGATCATCAGCATCTTCGGCGAGGGCGGCACGGGCAAGACGACGCTCGCCTACGAGATGGTGAAACGGCACGCGGTGGATGCCGGTTTCACCCGGATCGCCTGGACCTCGGCGAAGTTCGGCCACATGCGCGCGCTCGGCCGGATCGAGTACCGGCGCCGGGCCGCGGCCGAGTGGAACGACCTGCTCATCGACATCGCGGCGCAACTGGGCCTGGACATCGATCTCAGCACCTATCGGCTCAGCGAACGGCTGACCACGGCGATCGGCGAGTCCCCGGATCCGCTGCTGATCGTGATCGACAATCTGGAGACGGTCAGCGACGTGGACCTCGCGATGGCCTTCCTCGACCAGCCGGCCATGCTCGGGCCGCACAAGGTGGCCGTCACCACCCGCCAGTCCACGGCGGCCCGGTCGAGCCTGGTGCACGAGATCGCCTGGCGCGGGCTGGACGAGGCCGCGGTGCGCGACTTCGCGCGGCATCTCGCCGACGACGAGCCGGACTTCCTCCTGACGCCGAAGGATCTGGCCCAGATCGTCAGCGTCAGCGGCGGCCTGCCGCTGCTGGTCAAGATGGTGGTCCGGCTCGCGGTGCACGAGGCCCGGCCGGTCGACGAGGTGATCGGGCGGCTGCGGAACGCCCATGGCGAACTCGGCGGACGGATCGGCCCTTATCTGTACGAGAAGGCGATGGACTCGCTGACGACGAGTGACGGTGTGGGTGAGGAAGCGGCCACCGGCCTGATGAACGCGTTCTGCGCCCTGCCCGCCGGGCTGTCGCTGTCCGGCGACGACTTCTTCGAGCTCAGCCTGATCCCCGACCGCGCCACGTTCGACCGGGCCCGGGCCGCCGCGCGCGATCTGGCCCTGATCCGCGGCGCCGACGGCAACCGCAGGTTCGCGGTGCATCCGCTGTTACGGCAGTACATCTGCGACGGCGCCCGGGCCCTCTCGTGACGGCGCCCGCACGGGAGGCGCGGATGGCGGCCGCCCGGGACCGCGCCTTCTGGAGTGTCCGCACCCGGATGCTGATCCGCGACGCCCGGGAGACACGCGGCCAGGAGCTCAGGACGCTGATCCGGGAGCTCGTCCACTGGGCCGGCTACAGCGCGGACGATCCGGATGTCATCGACCCGGAGCTGTTCGCCGCGTTCGTGGAGGAGTTCAGCCGGGTCAGCGGCAACTACGGAACCGTCGACGACAGCATCGAGCAGGCCATCGAGCGGGTGCTGGACCTGCAGACGAGCCGGGGCGAGCCGGTCACCCGCCTGTGGATCGCCCTGGCCCGGTACCGTTCGATGATCTCCCTGGAGGACCCGCGCCGCCTGGAGGCCCTGACGACCGCGGTCGGCAGCGCTCCCGCCGGGTCCGAGGCGTGGGCGGAGGCCATCCTGGCCATGGTCTGGTACTCGATCGACGTCAGCCTCTACCCGCAGGCCCTTCGACTCTGCGCCGAACTCGAGGAGCGGCTGCCGGCCGATCTGTTCGCGGCGAAGTACCGGTGCGGGGCGCTCACCATGTCCGGCATCGCGCTGTTCACGTCGTTCCAGGACCTCCGCAAGGCCCGGAACGATCTCTCCGAGGCGCTGACGTACGAGGCCGCAGCCGCCGGCGATCAGCAGATCCGCCGGTGGGTGGCCACCGCCTACCACTACCTCGGCCGGGTCGCCGAGGTGGAGCGGGACTATCCCGCCGCCCTGTCGTTCTACGTGCGGGGACAGGCGATCCAGGAGACCTGCCCGGAGGAGTTGCAGGCCCTCGCCTTCCTCCAGCTGCGGATCGCCGAGCCGCTGATCGCCGTCAAGGCGTTCGACCAGGCACGCGACCACCTCCAGACGACGGCGAACCTGTTCCGGGTATCGGTCGAACACAGCTCCGGGCGGTTGCAGGGCCGCCTCGGCTTCGCCTTCCTCCAGGCCGCCCAGGGTGATGTGGACGGAGCGTTCGCCCTCGTGGAGGAGATCCGCGAGGAGTCGCGGCAGATGGGTTTCTGGCGCGGCGAGCTGCTCTGCCTGGGCTTCCGGTTGTCCCTTCTGGTACGCCGCCGGCGGCTCGCCCCGATCCCCGGCACTGTCCTCGAGATCCTCCGCACGATGCGCGGCGGCGAGCTGGGCCGCAACAACGCCCTGCGCCTGCTGACCAGGATCCCGCTGCTGGTCGGCGTCGCGCTCCGCCGGATGTCGCATCGCCGTGCCACCGGGGCGCCCGCGCCCACCGCGGTTCGTTGCCCCTGCCCCCGGCATGCCACCTGACCGGCCCCGCCGGGCTCAGGACAACGCGTCGACGATGCGGATCGCGCGGTCCTCGTGGTCGGCGTAGGCGTCCGGGACCGCTGACCGCTGCACGGCCTGGGCCGCGTCCCCGAGGCTGAGGGACTCCCAGTCGGGGATCTCGACCAGCCGATCGTAGAAGGCGTCCGCGGCGTAGCGCGGATCCATCAGCTGCGCCACCGTGCCCCAGCCCTGGCTCGGGCGCTGCTGGAAGAGGCCGACGGAGTCGAAGTCGTCGCCGACGCCCTGGTGCGGGCGGTCCAGGGAGGCCGGGACCGACGAGTTGGCCAGGTTGCGCAGGCTGGACTCCTGGAAGGCGGTCATCACGGCGATCAGCATCGCCCGCCGGGGAAGATCACGTTCCTGAGCCAGCCGTACGATCGTCGCGGCATTGCTCATCTGTGCCTGGTTGAGGCCCGCCACCGGCTTCGGTGGCCGGGCGGCCTTCGCCGACGGGGCGGGTTTCGAGTACCGGGCGGACTTCGGGGCCGGCGCGGAGGTCGCGGTCGGCGCCGGGGAGGTGAGCACGCCGCCCCGGGTGAGGGCCGGAGTGGGGGCCGTGCGCCGGTCGAAGGCGGCGTCGATCACGCCGGTGGCGGGCAGCCCGGCGCCACTGACGGCGACGAGCCCCCCGACGCCGGCCGAGACGGCGCTCACGGCCATCAGGAGGGACACCACGCGTCCCCGCCGTCGGCGGCGGCCCGGCCGGCGCCGGTGCCGGCGCGGCGGCCAGTCCGTCTCGTACATGTCCGGCCGGACATCGGACCATCCGTCCCATGCCGTCGAACGCTCTGCGGACGCCGGTGCCACGAACCTGCCCCACCCTTCCGTAACCACCCGGTTGTGCTTCCCGGTGGTACGGCGGCGCCGCGCTGCCGGATCAATCCGAACCCGTCTCACATGATGTCGGCCACCTCGATGAGTGGAGTGGAGCGGCCCGGCAGCCGCGTGTGATCGATCACCGCGCCCGGCCGGAGCCCCCGGGCCGTCGAGGACGTCGAGGAATCCCCGCCGGCGAACGTGCGCCGGGTGGCGTAGCCGGTCCACGAGTGCCGGCGCCTCCCGTGCCGGGCCCACCGGGTGGTGCTCGAAGCGGCGGAAGTGACCCAGATCAACGGCGCCGCCCGGCCGGGCGGCAGTAGCGTGACGGCGTGTCCCTGAAAGCAAATCTGACCAGCGCCGATCTCGACGACATCCGGCAGTCCGCGCTCGGCGCCGCCGACCCGCTCGGCATCGCCGCCGATCTGGCGGCCGCCGCCGGGTCCGGGGGTCTCGCCGATCCTCAGGACGCGGGGCTCGCGCTGACCCTGGCCGCCGAGATCGCCGAGAGCCGTTCGAAACTCGACGCCGCGCTGCGGTACGCCGATGCCGCCGTCGGGTCGTTCGGTGACCGCGACGACAGCCCGGCCGCCGCCGCCCGCGCGCTGCGGGCCCGGATCCTGTTCCGGGCGGGACGCGGCGACGAGGCGAACCCGCTGGTGGAGCCGCTGCGCCCGCTTCTCACCCGGTACCCCGACGCCCCCGCCTATGTCACCGCCGCCCTGGTGGTCGGCGGCCGTGCCCGCGAGGCGGAGACCTGGCTGACCGAGGCGGTGCAGGAGGTGCTGGCCGAACGCGGCGCGGATCCGGCCGACGCCGACGACGCCGGAGTGCTGTTCTTCCTGCTGCAGCAGCGGCACCGGCTGCGGCACGCCCTCGGCCTGCAGCACGACACGCACGACAACCTCGCCGAGCGCTTGGAGACCCGGCTGGCCAACGCCGGCGCTCCGGACCCGACGGCCGCGGCGGACCTGGTGTTCTGGTCGCGCGACGAGTTCGGCAAGCTGGTCACGGAGACCGAGGCGTACGGCGCGACCTGGGACGAGCACCGCGCCCGGCTGGAACGCGAACTGGTCCGGCGCGCCGGGTCCGGCCGGGCCGACACGGCGCTGCTGCCCGGTTCGGTCGCCGGCCTGACCGCGCAGGCCGGGCCCGGCGGTGACCCGGTGTCGGCGGAGAACCGGGCGGCGTACGCACGGACGCTGTCCACCGGCGCCGCTCGGCTGCCGTGGCCGCCGGAGCGCAACGGATCATGCTGGTGCGGTTCCGGCCTCAAGTACAAGAAGTGCTGCCTGCCCCGGGCCCGCGCCTGACCGGACCGGACGGCCGCCGGAGTCCCCGGCGGTCGTCCGGTTCCCTGCCTAGAACGACAGCATGCCGCTGACCAGCGCCTGCCAGGTCTGCGGGCCGACGATGCCGTCGACGGTCACCGACGGGATGTCGGCGTGCAGCGCGGACTGGAAGCCGCGGACCGCGGTCTCGGTCTCCGGGCCGAAGATCCCGTCCACCTGCGGGCCTTGCGACGGATCACCGGACAGGTTGCGGAACTGGAACTCCTCCTGGACGCCGCGGACGGCGTCGCCCTGCGCGCCCCGCTGCACCTCGATGATGAGCGCACGCCAGGTCTGCGGGCCGACGATGCCGTCGACGGCCAGGGACTTCTCCCGCTGGAAGTTGCGGACCGCGGTGTCGGTCTTCGGGCCGAAGATCCCGTCGACGGCGACCGTGTGCCGGCGGGCCCGGAGCAGGTACTGCAGGGTCAGGACGGGGTGTTCCTTCGCGCCCTGTCTGGTCTGCGGCCATGGACTCACTGTGGCGGCCATGTGCTTGTCTCCTTCCGCTTCAGTAGGCGGTACGCCCCTATCGGGCCCCACGGAGCGGAAAGACCACAAGGGCCGAACGTATCGACGTACGTGCCACCCTCGAGACGACCCCGCTGCGGGGGGATCCACAGCGGGGGCTGAATCGCGGGGAGGTCGGGAGCGGTCAGGTGGTGTCGCGGCGGCGGAAGGCGAGCGCGCCGGCGCCGACGGCGAGCAGGACGTAGGCCGCGGTGACGGCGGCCGCGCCGGCCTGGGACAGCAGGTACGGGTGGTTGCTCCCGGCCAGCTGGTGGGTCAGGTTGGGCAGCAGGATCGAGGCGAGCCGCAGCTGCCACACGTCCGGCAGGAAGTGCGCGAAGACCGGGGCGACGAGCACGAGCGCGCCGAGCGTGGTCAGCGCGGCGGCGGTGGACCGCAGCAGGGTGCCGAGGCCCATCGCGATCAGGGTGGTCACCGTGACGATCAGGGTGGCGGAGAGCAGGGTCGGCATGGCGTCGGTCCACTGCGGCCACGGGTTGATCGGCTGGGGCCGGTCGCCGAGCATCAGCTTGGCGTCCAGGAAGGCCAGCCCCGCGAACAGCCCGCCCGCGACGAGACCGATCAGGGCGGCGACGGTCGCCTTCGCGCCGATCAGGATGCGCTTCTGCGGCACCGCGAGCCGGGCCGGGCCGATCGAGCGGGTGGTGTACTCGCTGGTGATCAGCATGGCGCCGATCGCGCCGACGAAGAACATCACGAACGGCATGGTGACCACGGTCGGGTCCGCGGTCTCGTAGTTCTGCTTGTCGGCGGCGCTGGCCGCGTCGTAGGACTGCACCAGCATCAACAGGATCAGCGCGCCGAGCGCCGTGACGGCCACGCCACCGGCCAGGAACGCCCACGTCGACCGCAGCGTGCGGACCTTCATGAACTCGGCGGCGATCGCGTCCCGGAAGGCGCCGGAACGGCGCGGGGCGGCGGCCGGCGCCGGGGCTGCCGGAGCCGCGGCGGCGGCGGTGTCGGGGCGGTTCTGCAGGATGGTCATCGCTGCTCCTCCTGGGCTGCGGCGGGGGTGGCCCGGTACTCAGCGGCCTCGTTGGTCATTTGCAGGTAGACGTCCTCGAGGGTGGCGCTGCGCGGCGTCAGCCCGTGGACCGGGATCCCGGCGGCCGCGGCGGCGTCGCCGATGGCCGGGGCGTCCACTCCGACCGCGACCAGGTCACCGTCCTCGGTGGTGGTCACGGTGGCGCCGAGGCGGGTCAGGACCGCGGTCAGGTCGGCGGGGCGGGGAGTGCGTACGAGCACGTCGCGTTCGAACCGGTCGTTCATCTCGGCGACCGAGGTGTCCTCGAGCAGCCGGCCCTTGCCGATGATCAGCACCCGGTCGACGGTGACCGCCATCTCGCTCATCAGGTGACTCGACAGCAGGACGGTGCGGCCCTCGGCGGCCAGCGACCGCAGGGTGGAGCGGATCCACCGGATCCCGGCGGCGTCGAGGCCGTTGACCGGCTCGTCGAGGACCACCACCCCCGGGTCGCCCAGCAGCGCGCCGGCGATGCCGAGCCGCTGCTTCATGCCGAGGGAGAACCCGCCGACCCGCTTGTTCGCCACACTCGACAGCCCCACCTGCTCCAGCACCGCGCTGACCCGCGCCTTGCCGATGCCGTTGGACCGGGCCAGACACGCCAGGTGCACGAACGCGGTCCGGCCCGGGTGCGCGGCGTCGGCGTCCAGCACCGCGCCGACCTCGTGCAGCGGGTGGTCGATCTGGTCGTAGCGGCGGCCGCCGACCAGGGCCTGGCCGGACGTGGGACGGTGCAGGCCGAGCATCATGCGCATCGTGGTGGACTTGCCGGCCCCGTTGGGGCCGAGGAAACCGGTGACCACGCCCGGGCGGACCTCGAAGGACAACCGGTCCACCGCCAGTGTCGGTCCGTATCGTTTGGTCAGCTCTCGTAGCTCGATCATGTGTTTCATCGTGGCAGCGGTCACCCCCGCGGCGCGCCTGACCGAGGTCTTAACAGGGGTCCGACCACGGTCGTAGGGGGGCGAGCGTCCGCACCGGCGGGCACGACGGACGGCCGGGACACCCGCGCGGTCAGCCGGGGTCGGACTCGTGTCCGGCCGGATGGGTGCGCAGCAGCCCGTCGTACGCCCGGACGGCGGTGATCTCACCGGTCACGACCCGGTGGATGGTACGAGTGATCGGCATCGCCAGCCCGTGCCGGTCGGCCAACCGCACCGCGGCGTGCACGGTCTTGACACCCTCGGCGACCTGACCCATCTCGGCCAGGATGTCGTCGAGGCTGCGCCCGCGGCCGAGTTGCTCGCCGACGTGCCGGTTGCGGCTGTGCGGGCTGATGCACGTCGCCACCAGGTCGCCCATGCCGGCCAGCCCGGCGAGCGTGCCCGGTTCGCCGCCCAGCGCGACGGCGAGCGTGGTCAACTCGGCCAGCCCACGGGAGATCACCCCGGCCCGGGTGTTGTCGCCGACGCCCAGCCCCTGCGCGATGCCGGTGGCGATCGCGACGACGTTCTTCAGCGCGCCGCCGACCTCGCAGCCGATCACGTCGTGGTTGGTGTAGACCCGCAGCAGCCCGCGCCGGAAGACCCGCTGGATCTCGGTGGCGACGGTGAGGTCCTCGGTCGCGATCACGGTGGCCGCCGCCATCCCGGCCATGATCTCCTTGGCCAGGTTGGGGCCGGTGAGCGCGGCGGCCGGATGGCCCGGCAGCACCTCCTTGATCACCTCGGTCATCCGGGCCAGCGAGTCGCGCTCCAGGCCCTTGCTGAGGCTGACCACGGGGATCCACGGATGCAGGTCCGGGCGGACGCTCTCCAGGGTGGCCCGGAACGCGCCGGTCGGCACCCCGACGACGAGCAGCTCGGCGTGGGCCGCCGCCTCGGCCAGGTCGGGGGTGGCGCGCAGCCGGGCCGGCAGGGTGAACCCGTCGAGATAGCGCTCGTTGGTGTGCTTGGCGTTGATCTCGTCGGCGGTGGCCGGGTTGCGCGCCCAGATCAGCGAATCGTGATCCCGGCGGGTGAGCACCGACGCGACGGTGGTGCCCCACGAACCGGCGCCGAGAACGGTGATCCGCATGCTCTCCCCCTCATCGGACCGGGTCCATTGCAGAGAGGATACGGCGGGGAGTCTATTTGACGACGAGCGCGCCGGACGTGGCGGACGACGGCTTTCCGTACGCGTCCCCGGCGAACGCCACCGCGAACCGGAACTGGACGCCCTTCGATGCCTCGACCAGCGTGAAGTAGTCGACCCCGGAGTTCGGCAGCGTGAACGTCTTCGTCTGCACGGTCGGCCAGGCGGTGCCGTTCTTACGCTGCAGGCGCAACGTCACCTTGCGGCCGGCGACCGGGGCCGCCAGGGTGACCTTGGCGAGGACGTCGGACTTCTTACGGAAGTACGCCACCTTCTGCACCGTCCGGTACTGCCCGGACAGGATGATCGCCGTGCGGGTGAGCGTCTTGAAGACGGCCGACGCCGACGACGGGGCGCTGGTGTCGTTGCCGTCGTAGTAGGCGGTCACCTTCCCACCGGACGGCGCGGCGAGCAGGACGGTGGCCGTACCCCCGGCATTGGTCCTGGCGGTGACCGTGACCGTGGCGCCCGGTCCGGTCCGCACGAACCGGACCGGCGCCCCGGGCCGGCCGGCGACCGTCGCCGTGGCGCGGACCTTGTCGCCGAACTTCGCCGGGGCCGTGAGGGTCAGCCGGGTCGTCGTCGCCGCCGGAACCGGCACGGTCCCGAACCCGGCGGCCAGCCAGTAGCGGCGGTTGCCGTTGTCGTTCTCCTCCAGCAGCGTGTAGAGGCGGCTGTCGTCGCCCGACCAGGTCAGCGTGCCCTTGACCGGCTCCGGCTGGTTGTAGGCGGGCTTCGGATGGGCGTTCCCGGACAGCACCGATCCGCCGGTGGACAGATCGAAAGCGGTCACATTGCCGGCGCCGTGCGCGCTGACCCCGCCGCCGAGCCGGGTCCCGTCGTGGGAATAGGCGACCGACACCGGGTACGGCCCGGTGTCGAAGGTGCCGGCGGGCGCCATCGTCGCGGCGGTGAACTGCGACAGGTGGTACGGCGCCCCGGCGGCCGTCGCCACCCTCGCCCCGTCCCTGCTGACCGCGATGCCACCCAGGTTGGAACCGACCTCCGCGGACCCGAGCGGTGTGACCGCCGACCCCTCGACCCGGTAGGTGCGCACCTTCGCCGGGCTCAGCCCCGGAACCGCGACCGCGAGGATGTCGCCTCCGCCGGCCAGCAGCGGCGCCTTGTAGAAGTCGGTGCCGGCCACCGTCTGCGGGTCGGCACCGCTGGCCGCGTCGACCGAGCCGAGGCCGGTGCCCCCGCCGCCGTCACAGCCGAACCCGTAGAACAGCCGTGCCCCGGCGAACGCCAGATGGGCCGGGCACGGGCTGGTGGTCCAGCGCGCGACCTCGGTCAGGCCGGCGGTGTCCAGGACGGCGATGGCGCCGGCCTGGCTGAGCGCCACGAACGCCCGGTCCCCCGCCGCGGAGACCACGATGTCGCGGGCGCCGAACATGCCGGTCAACGTCTTCACGGTGACGCCGTCGGTGCCCAGCACCACGACGCTGTTGCCGTCGGAGACGAACAGCCTCCCGTTCGCCGCCGCCATCGCCGTGGGCGCGGTCAGCGTGGTCGCGGACGTCGGCACCGGTGTCGTCGCCGCCGCGGCCGGGGTGACGCTGAGCAGGCTTGCCGTGGTGATCCCGGCCAGGGCGGCCGCCAACCTCAGGAACATGCCGCAATCCTTCCGCGTCAGCGCGCCGCCAGGGCGGGTTATCCACAGGCCCGCCCCGGCGGCGCCCGGAATCCGGTCCACTGTCCGGAATTCACCACGCCGGGAGCGTGGCGACGCCTGCCGTGGCCGCCGCTCACGCGCCGGGGCGGGGTCCGGTCACCGGACGAATTCGATCTCCGGGTACCGCGGGTCCGGCGCGGCGAGCAGGCGGCCGCCCCGGCACCGCAGGTGCTGATCGAAGAAGGCCCGCAGGTAGGAACGCTGGATCACGATGGACCGCTGCGGGGCGAGGGCGCCGACCATCTCCGCCAGCTGTTGCGGGGTGAGACCGATCTCGGCGGCGGCCTGGGGGTAGAAGGCGACGCCGTCGGTGAACGACCCGTGGACCGAGTCACGCAGTCGCAGCTGACGTTTCCAGCCGCGCTGCGCGGCCCAGAAGGCGTTCCAGGTGGGGTCCTCGGCGTCGGGCCCGTGGTCGCTGCCGAACAGCAGGAACGGCCGGGTGGAACCGGCGACCGCGGCGGGGCCGAGGAGGGTGCCGTCCAGGTCGGCGCCGGCTTTGAGGCGTGGATCCTGGTTCATCACGGCGGCGGCGGTGCTGCCGCCGAGGGAATGGCCGAACATGCCGATCCGGTCCAGGTCGAACGCGCCGCGCAGGCCGTCCGGCAGCCGGCGGCGGCCGGCGTCGGGATTGCGGCCGGCGTCCAGCGCGGCCAGCTGGTCGAGGACGAACCGGGTGTCGGCGGCCCGGACGTCGGCGGCCTGGAGAAGGATCTCGTCGGTGAGGTCCGGCGGAACGGCCGCGACCTCGACCCGCCCGTCGGGGAACTCGACCTCGGAGGCGTCGTGGGTGTGATCGATCGTCACGACGATGTATCCGTGGCTGACCAGGTCCTCGACGAGGACGGTGCCGGTGCCGCGGTCGCCGCCGAGGCCCGGCGAGTACAGCAGCACGGGGTGGCCGCCGGGCCTCCGCTCGACCGGCGCGCCCGTCCGGCCGTGCGTGCGGGTGTCACGGATCCGGCCGGCGGGAAGGCCGAAGGCCTCGGCGAAGTGCGGCACCGCGCCGGGTGACAGCCACGGCTCCGGCAGATGGCCGCGGACGGTGCGGGCCGGGTACCAGACCTGGACCATGATCTCCCGGACCGGGCGGGACGGCACCCACGGATCGGTGCGGGACGTGTCGCGCAGGTGCAGGGCGACGGTGCCGAGCCGGGCCGGGCCGGACGGCGCGGGCAGAACGTATCCCCCGGTGATCCGCCGGTGGGCGGCGGCAACGGGCGTGGCGGCGGCCAGTCCGAGGCCGGAGGCCAGGGCGGCGGTCAGGAGCGTACGGCGGCGCAGGGGTCGTACCGCAGCCGTCGAGTTCGTGATCGTGGTCGGTTCCAGCATGCCGACCACGCTGCCGGAATCGGGCCGCCCGGTCGGTAGGGCAGGCAGCCGGTTCGGGGTGCGGTTTTCCCCACCCCGGCCGGAGGGGTGGCCCCCTGGCCGCCGCACCGGACGGTCTCTACCTTGATCACGTGATGACGGCGGAGACGATGAACCCCGGGACGGTGCCGGCGGCCCGATGGTGGGCGCGCACCTGGCGTGCCGTCGCCCACACGCTCGCGGGCCTGCCGCTCGGCATGATCGGTTTCACGCTGACCGTCGTGCTGCCGGTCGGCGCCGCCTACAGCACCGGGTGGAGCCTGCTGTACGCCGCTCCCGGCGACTGGCCGATGACAGCCATGTTCGCCCTGCTCACCGTGGTGGCGGCGGGGCTGGCGCTGGTGTCCCTACCGGGCCTGACCGCGATGCAGCGCCGGCGTTTCCGGGTGTTGCTCGGCATCGACATCCCGCTCCCGCCCCGGCCGGCGCGGGGGCGGCAGCTCGCCTATCACGTGCTGGCGCCGTTCACCGCTGTGGCGTCCGTCGTTCTGCTGCCGGCGGCGCCCTGGGTGGCCAACGCCGACACGGCCGCGGCCCGGGCGCTTCTCGGTCCCGGCCGCCGTGCGGAGCTGTCGATGCGGGTGGAGGCGCTGGCTCGGAGCCGGGCCGACGTCGTCGCCGCGACCGACGCCGAACGCCGCCGCATCGAACGTGACCTGCACGACGGCGCCCAGCAGCGGCTGGTGTCGCTGGCGATGAACCTGGGCATGGCCCGCGCCGGCCTCGCCGGCACGCCGGGACCGGCGATGCGGGCGATCGAGGACGCCCACGACGAGGCCGTGCAGGCCCTCGCCGAGTTGCGCGAGTTCGTCCGCGGCCTGCATCCCGCCGTGCTCGACGACCGCGGCCTGGACGCGGCCCTGTCCGGCGTCGCCGCCCGCGCCCCACTGCCCGTCCGGCTGCTCGTCGACGTGCCGGCGCGCTGCTCCCCGGTGATCGAGGCGATCGCCTACTTCGTCGTCTCGGAGGCGCTCACCAACGTCAGCAGGCACGCCGGGGCCACCCACGCCGAGGTGACCGTCGTGCGCGCCGCCGATCGGCTCCGCGTCGTGGTCACCGACGACGGCCGGGGCGGCGCGACCACCGGCGGCGACGGCACCGGGCTGCTCGGGCTGGCCCAGCGTGCCGCCTCGGTGGACGGGACGTTCGCGCTGCACAGCCCGGCCGGCGGGCCCACGACGATCACCGTGGAGCTGCCGTGCGCATCGTGATCGCCGAGGATTCGGTGCTGCTGCGGGCGGGTCTGACCAAGCTGCTCACCGACGGCGGTTTCGACGTCGTCGAGGCGGTCGCCGACGCCGAGCATCTGCTCCGCGCGGTCGGCGTGCACCGCCCCGACGTGGCCCTCGTCGACGTGCGGATGCCGCCGACGCACACCGACGAGGGCATCCGGGCCGCCCTCGTCATCCACCACCAGTTCCCGGCGGTCGCCGTCGTCGTCCTGTCCCAGTACGTCGAGGAGCGTTACGCCACCGATCTGCTGTCCGTCCGCACCGACGGTGTCGGCTACCTGCTGAAGGATCGGGTCGCGCACGTGCCCGACTTCCTCGCCGCGCTGCGCCGGGTCGCCGCCGGTGGCACCGCCCTCGACCCGGAGGTGATCGCGCAGCTTCTCGTGCGGCACCGCACCGACCCGCTGGACCGTCTCACCCCACGGGAGTCGGAGGTGCTGCGACTGATGGCCGAGGGCCGTTCCAACAACGGCATCGCCGGCACCCTGAAGGTCAGTCACAGCGCGGTGGAGAAGTACATCGGCAGCATCTTCACCAAGCTGGAGCTTCCGCACGCCGACTCCGACCACCGCCGCGTCCTCGCCGTCCTCAGGTACCTGCGCACCTGAGGATGCGGGCGGTGAGGCGGCCGGCGAGGCCCGGGGTCAGCCGAACCAGCCGGGCACGTCGACCGGGAAGCCGGCGTCCGGCACGACGGCACGCAGGGACGACTCCAGATCCGCGACGCGGGCGGCGCCGAGTGCCGTGACCCAGCGGGCCCGCAGCTCGTCGAAGATCTCCGCGGACCGCGTCAGGGCGTCGATGCCACGCGGGGTGAGCCGCACCAGTTTGCGGCGGGCGTCCCGCGGGTCGTCGGCGCGCTCGATGTAGCCGAGGGCGGCGAGCCGGTCGATGGTCTTGCCGGCGGCCTGTTTGGACACGCCGAGGCGGCGGCCGACCTCGCTGGCGGACGCGCCGTGCACGCCGATCGCCTGCATCGCGAAACCGTAGGCCGGGCGGACGTCGGGATGACCGCGTTCGGCCAGCTCGGCGTGCAGCTGGTCGATCAGCGACCGGAACCCGGCGAACAGCAGCAGGGGCAGCTCGTAGCCTGCCGGCTCGGCGTCAGGCATTGGCAAAGTCGACAACCTGGTTTACGGTTTGGACAACCACGTTGACGATTCTACGGGAGCCCTCATGTTCACCGCACACACCCTCGACTCCGCTCCCGCCGGTTCCCGGCCCCTGATGGCGTCGACCGTCGAACACCTCGGCCACCTCCCGCCGCCGGTCGCCCTGATGGCCGAGTCACCCGAGATGCTCGGCGGATTCCTGCACGCCAGCGGCCTGTTCGAGGCGAGCACGCTCGACCCGCTCGCCCGCGAGGTGGTGGTCATGACGATCGCAGCCCGCAACGAGTGCCGGGTCTGCGTCGCCATGCACACCGGCCGCCTGCGGTCCCTGAACGCCGATCCCGCGCAGATCACCGCGCTGCGGTCCGGGCAGCCCCTCGACGATCCGCGGCTGGAGGCGCTGCGACGGTTCACCCTGCGGGTGCTCGCCACCGCCGGCGAGGTCCCCGAGGAGGAGCTGACCACCTTCCTGGACGCCGGATTCACCACCCGCAACGCCCTGGAGGTCGTCCTGGGCATCGGCGCCTACACGATGTCAACCCTCGCCAACCGCCTCGTCCGCGCCTGAACCGCCATCACTCCGAGCCGTAACCCGGAAGCCAGGTCTCCGCCCGGATCACCGCCATCTCCCCGTCCGCCACGCGCCTGAGGATGGTTAAGGCCTCCTCGTCGACGTGCCATAGCGCCATTGCACGGTGAAACTCACGCCGGCATCGTAGCCGTACCATTGATCATGCCTTTGAACTCGCCGTTCCTGTGGGAACAGCACTGTTGTCTGCCGTTGACGCCCGCCGCCGACCTCGGGGAGCTCGACCGTTACCGGCGGCCGGGCGGCAGCTTCGTCTCGGTCAACGCCGGATACGCGCCGCACGGCTACGACGAGGTGGTGGCGCTGCTGGCGGACTGGCGGCCCCGGCTCGACGGTGACGACCGGTTCGTGCTGACCCGTGGGATCGGGGACCTGGACGCGGCCCGCGACACCGGGCGGGTGGCGGTGGCCTTCGACCTGGAGGACTCCCGCCCGATCGACGGGCGCCTCGACCGGGTGCGGGAGTTCTACGACCTGGGCGTACGCACGATGCTGCCGACCTACAACACCCGCAACGCGGCCGGCGGCGGCTGCCTGGACGCGACCGACGAAGGGCTGACGGGGTACGGCCGGGACCTGATCCGGGAGATGAACGCCGTCGGGATGGTGGCCGACGGATCGCACTGCGGCGCCCGTACCGCCCTGGACGTCAGCGCCGTCTCGGAAAAACCGATGATCTACAGCCACTCGTGCATGCGCGCGGTGTGGGACCATCCGCGCAACATCACCGACGAGCAGGCCAAGGCGTGCGCGGACACCGGCGGCGTCATCGGGATCACCGGCATCGGCATCTTCCTCGGGCCCAACGACACGTCGGTGGAGGCGTTCGTGCGGCACATCGATCACGCGGTCGAACTCGTCGGGCCGCAGCACGTGGGGCTGTCCACCGACTACTCGTTCGATTTCGCCGACGGCGGCGACCCGATCGCCGACAACCCGGATCTGTTCGACGACTGGTTCACCCGCTGGGGCCCGATCGACTTCACCCCGCCGGAAGGGCTGTTCGCGGTCGAGCAGGCGCTACGGGACAGGGGCTATCCGGACGACGCGGTGGCCGCGATCCTGGGCGGCAACTTCCGGCGGGTCGCCGCCCAGTGCTGGGCGGGCTGACCGGTCAGCCGACGTTCCAGTAGCGGTACTCGGCGACGATCGTGAAACCCATGTCCCGGTAGACCGGCAGGCCGGCGGGCGTGGCCTGCAACACGGCGGTGGTGGCGTCCGGCTCGGCGCCGATCGCGTGCTCGGTGACGAGCCGCCCGAAACCACGGCGGCGATGATCCTCGCGTACGCCGACGAAATAGATCCCGACGGTGTCCTCGTGCCGGACGCCGAGACTGATCGCCACCACCCGCCCGCCGACCCGCCCCAGATGGAACCGCAACGCCGGATCGTCGAACGCCCCCGCATGCACCATCGGCCCCAGCAACGCCGGGTCGAACCCGTACACGCTGCCCGCGCAGTCGAGGAACTCCCGCAGTTCGGTCAGGTCACCGGCGGTGGACAGCTCCAGTTCGCCCTCCCCCGGGTCACCGGCCGGACCACACGGCCGGTTCAGGATCGGATACCTCGGTTTCGCTACCGCCCCCAGCCGTGCGGCGAACGCTTCCGCCGCCGCCGACTCCTCCCCGGCGTAGAGCCGCCACGCCGTACCGTGCCCGGCGAAGTACTTCCCGGCCTGCTCCAGCGCCGCCTCCTGCGCGACCCCCGCTTCGAGCTGAAGCAGGTTCCACCCCGGTCCCGGAACCCCGGTCCGCACCAGCAGCCCACCGGGAGTCTCGACACTCTCCCCGCCGCAGATCCGCGCGAGCTGCCGCCAGTAGGCCCGATGGTTGGCGTGTGACGCTTCCACAGACATCCCTCGATTCTCGCCATTCCACCCCACAAGATCCACCCCGTTTCCCGGTACGCCCACCGCGTCGGCCTCGTTCACCGGATCGAGGGCCCGTGGTATTGCTCGACCATGAATCTCGGAATCGCGGGGCGAACCGGGAAGTGGCTACTGACCGGAGTCCGAGCGGCCGGTCCGAGAACGCGGGTGGGACGGTCGCGCCACGGTCGACGGCGATGCCGCCGTCGGCGCCGGGGCAAGCGGTTCTCCGGTCACTCGTACCGGTACTTCAGCGCGTCGCGTTCGATCTGCTCGATGTCGGCGATCGTCAGGTCCGGCATCCGCAGCTGGGCCAAAGTAACCTGGGCCGAGGTCGGCTGGGCGTCGGCGGGCAGCCACCGCTCCGGATCCCAGCTGCCGGAACGCATGAACGATTTCGGGCAGTGCGGGTAGACCTCTTCGATGCCGACCACCAGCGCGCTGGCCGGCGGTTTGCCCACGGCGGTCAGCTGCGACAGCAGTTCCGGGCGGGTGGAGACGCAGGCCCGGCCGTTGAGCCGCAGCGTCGTGTTGCGCCCGGGAATGATGAACAGCAGCCCGGCCCGGCCGGTCGCGATCACGTTCTGCAGGGTGTCGAGGCGTTTGTTCCCGGTCGCGTCGGGGATCGCCACCGTCCGCGAGTCCAGCACGCCGACGAACCCGGCGGGCCCGCCACGCGGCGAGACGTCACAGTTGCCGGCGGCGTCCACGCTGGCGACCAGCACCAGCGACGCGAGGGAGATCAGCTGCCGGGTCTCGTCGGTGAGCTCGGTCATCTGCTTGCGCACCGCGGCCTCGCCGGGCTGCGCGTAGACCCGGCGCAGCGCCTCCTGGTCGGTCAGGGCGTCGGGGCGCAGGGCGTCGAAGGCGGTGGTGGCATCGACTGTGGTCATACGCCGACCCTAGACGACAGGCGCGATCACTCGCGGTCCGCGGCGCTTGCGGCACACCATTCCGCGGTACGGGCCACGCACGGTCCCGTGCCTCGCGGCGGCTGCGGCAGGCGTTCCCGCACGACCGTCCCCCGATACGGGTCATGCATGCCCGTCCCGGTCACCCCCCGGCTGGTTGTCAGTGCCGGCCGCGCGCTAGCCGACGGCGGCGGCCGGCAGGGCCAGTTCGACGCGGTCGCGGCCGGCGGACTTGGCGGCGTACAGGGCCACGTCGGCGGTGTGGAGCAGGGTGGTGACGTCGTGACCGGGACGGGCCTCGGCGACGCCGGCGCTGATCGTCACCGACACGGCGGCCGCGATCGTACGGCGTACCTCGTCGACGCGGGCGGCCGCCTCGTACAGCCCGCAGCCGTCCAGGACGATCACGAACTCCTCGCCTCCGTACCGGGCGACCAGGTCACCCGGGCCGGCGGCCGCCGCCAACCGTTGAGCGACGCGCTTCAGGACCTCGTCGCCGGCGTTGTGCCCGTACCCGTCATTGACCTTCTTGAAGTGGTCGATGTCGATCAGGGCGACGGTGAGGGCCCGGCCGGACGCGAGCATGCCGGTCAGGTTCGTCATCAGGTGCCGGCGGTTGTGCAGGCCGGTCAGGTGGTCACGGGACGCCTGCTCGGCCAGGTCGTTGCGAAGCCGCTCGATCGTGGCGAGCTGGTTGCGCAGTTGTTCGTTGGCCTGTTCCAGGGCGCGGCGCTGCCGGTTGTGCTCGGTGACGTCCCGGGCGACCAGGAGCCGGGCGGTGCCGCGCCGCCGGGCGCCGGTCATGTCGCTGATCTGGATGCTGAGGTCGGTGCCCGTACCGCCGATGTCGTCGATCGTGAATTCCACCCGCCCGTCGGCGGGCAGCTCGCCGAACACGTCCGGCAGCGGGCAGTGGCCACTCGCGGCGCCGAGCCCGCTCAGGAGACGGCCGGCGGCCGGATTGAAGTCGAGGATGCGACGCTGCCCGTCGATGACGATCACCAGGTCGGACATGATCGTGAACAGGTCACGGTGGGTGACCGGCGCCGAGGACGGTCCGGAGTCGGTGCGGACCATCCAGTACATGACCGGCGCGCCGAACGCGAACCCGATCGCGGTCAGGTCGACGAGGCGGCCGGCGGAGAGCACCCCGGTCAGGTTGACGGCGGCGGTCGGCGCCGAGGTCAGCACGGCCAGCAGATAGCCGCGGTGCCGGCCACTCGCCCGGATCACCAGCCGGAGCACCGCCACGCAGCAGACGGTCAACATCACGTAGCAGTAGAGGGCGTGCACCCAGAACAGCGGGCCGAACACGGCGGCGTACGCCCCGCCGACGCTGGTCGGCCGCAACTCGGTCATGAACAGGTGGTGCCACGGGTTGGTGGCCAGCGCGACCGTGCACAGCACGGGTTCGACAGCCAGCAGCACGGCGGCGCGCGGCCGCAGCGTCCAGAACCGGTCGGCGAACGCGCGGGCCGCCGCCCACCAGCCGGCGACCAGAGTGAACACGCCCGCGTACGCCAGCGACATGGCCCACGCCGCGCCGGTGGGCTCGCGCACGAACAGGTTCAGCATCGACATCGCCGACCACCAGGCGGCGCCGGCCGCCACCAGGGCGATCGGCCGGTAGCCGGCCGCCTCGTCCCGCCGCCGCCACGCCGACACGGCGACCGCGACCGAGACGGCCCCGGCGGTCGCGAAGACGGCCGCGAAGATCATCACCGTCACCGGACCACGATCTCCTTCGTCGGCACGTACGCCAGTCGCGGGATCTGCTCGGCCGGGACCGGGCGGGAGTACAGGTAGCCCTGGCCGCGCTGGGCGCCCAGGTGGATCAGCTCGGCCGCCTGCGACTCGTTCTCGATGCCCTCGGCGACGGTGGTCAGGCGTAGCACCTGGGCGAGCCGGATGACGGCCTCGGCGATCGCGGAACCCTCGGCGGTGCCGTCCAGGAGCGCCACGAAACTGCGGTCGATCTTCAGGATGTCGACCGGAAGCCGGGTCAGGTACTGCAGGGAGGAGTAGCCCGTACCGAAATCGTCGATGGCGATCCGCACGCCCTCGGACCGCAACCGCCGCAGCGCGGCGATCTCGATCGCCTCGTTCACCATCGCCGACTCGGTGACCTCGACGACCAGGTGCGCGGCGCTCAGACCGGTCCGGCCGAGCACCGCCAGCACGTCCCGGGCCAGGTTCGGCTCCTGCAACTGCCGGGGCGCGACGTTCACCGTCACCGACAGGTCGAGCCCGGCGGCACGCCAGCGGGCGGTCTGCTCGCAGGCGCGCTCCAGCACCCACTGGCCGATCGCGACGATCTCGCCGGTCCGTTCCGCGACCGGGATGAACGACGCCGGCGACACGTCCCCGTGCAGCGGGTGCCGCCAGCGCAGCAGCGCCTCCACGGCCACCGCCCGGCCGCTCAGCAACTCGATGATCGGCTGGTAGACGACGGTGAACTCGCCGCGTTGCAGGGCGCCTTCGAGGGCTTCGGCGAGTACGGCGTCGGCGGCCCGCCGGTCGTTCATGGCCGGCTCGTGCACGGCGAACGTGGAGACGCCGGACCGCCGGGCGTGATTCAGGGCGATCTCGGCGTTGCGGAGCACGGTCCTGGCGGGCTCGTCCAGCCGGGCGACGGCGACGCCGATCCGGACCGGGACGGCGTCGAAGGCGGCCAGGATGCGCTGGGCCACCACGGTCGCCTCGGAGGCGACGGCGGCGTCGGTGAGCAGCACCCCGTAGGTCGTGTCGCTGAGCCGGGCGACCAGGTCGTCGGCGCGTACGCAGGAACGCAGCACGTCGGCGGTCACTGCCCGCTCCGCCGGGATCTCCAGCGCCTGCTCCCTCGAGATCGCCAGCACCGCGAACGTCTCCCGGCCGCGGACCAGCCGGGCGAGGGCGTCCTTGAGGGCGGCGCGGTTGGCCAGGCCGGTCTCGGTGTCCCGCCCGGCCTGCGCCCGGCTGGCCCGCAACGCCAGCCACTGCCGCGCCGTCACCGCGCCGATCATCACGACCGTCGCCACCAGCAGGCCGCTCCAGCGCAGCCAGCCGGCCGTCTGCACGATGATCACCAGCAGCAGGGTGATCCCGGCGACCAGCGAGACCAGCGGCAGGAAGGCGACCCAGCGCGGCGGGCCCGACCGCGTGGCCCGGTCGGTGGAGCTGAACACGCCGGAGGCGGACATCATCGGCGACAGGGTGAGCAGCAGGTGCGCCAGGATCGCCACGCTGCCGCCGGCCGGGCCGAGCATGTGGGCGGCGCCGTCGTCGAAGCCGGTCGCCCAGCCGGTGTCGACCAGGATCATCAGGACCATGCCGCAGACCAGGACCGTGATCGGGTCCCGCCAGCGGGTGACGACCCCGCGCATCAGCATCGCCGTGACCGCCATCGCCAGCATCAGGCTGCCCAGGGGCAACCCGGCGAGCAGCAGCCAGCCGTGCCCGGGGCCGGTGTGCCAGACCTCCGGGTCGAAACCGACGTACCACATGATCATGACGATCGGGGCGGCGACCGCCAGCATCTCCGCGACGAACGCCTGCCGGTGCGGCCCGCTCAGCCGCAACAGCGAGCCGAGCACGGTCGCCAGGCCGAGCAGCGCCATCCCGCCGATGTGCGCCGACTGCGCCACCCACTGCTGCCAGACCGGGGCGCCACCGACCACCACGGCCGTGAACACCAGGCTCGCGCCCGCGTCCAGGACCCGGGCGGTCGCCCCGAGCCGGCAGGACAGCGGGTTCAGTCCCAGCCGGGCCACCCGGATCAGGTAGTACACGCCGATCAGGTCGATGACCGCCAGAGACACGCCGAGCACCATCGGATGCCATTCCAGGCGCACCCAGCCGACCACCTGCGCGACCAGGACCAGCACGAGCAGCCCCCGTACCGCCCACGGCACGCGCCGGGGCCGGGTTACGGTGCTCTGCGCCATATCCGCACTGTCGGCCCGTCTCCCGCGGAGTTGAGGACAACCGTTACAGTCGCCCCATGTCGGCGCCAGGAGACGTGCCACCGGAGATCCTGAGCCGGTTGCGGCCGATGTTCGAGCGCCTGCCCGAGACGTTCGAGGAGCCGGCCTGGATCGGGGTCCGCTGGCGGATCCGCGCCCGCACGGTCGCGCACGTCTACACACCCGACCCGCGGCGCGCCCCGGTCTACGCGCGTCACGTGGTGGACGGCGAGGCGCCGACCGTGATGACGTTCCGCGTCCCCGCCGACGACCTGCTCGGCCTGACCGCCGCCGATTTCCCGTTCTTCCGCGCCCCGTGGGGCCGGAACGTCGCCGCCGCCGTCCTGGGTCCCCACACCGACTGGACCGAGATCGCCGAACTGGTCACCGACAGTTACCTCCTGATGGCCCCGAAATTCCTCGCCGCCCAGGTTCCCTCCCCCGCTGAGCCTGCCGGCCACCCTGGTCATCCATGATTCGCCCCGCCAACGGTGGGCGGCCGGATCCGTTGAGACAATCCATCGATCTTGGAGGCCGGAGAATGACTTCGAGCACCGTGCCGGCGACCGCTGATCCTTCGGCCGCGGAGGACGCTCTCGCCGCGCAGCCGGTCGGCTATTGGAGCGGCGCGGTGCACAAGGCCGTCGTCAACCGGCTCCGTGACGCGATGGCCGGCATCGACGTGACCCAGCCGCAATGGTGGGTACTCACCCAGGTGAGCATCGGTGACGATCCCACGCGGGCGAGCATCACAGCGAAGCTGGCCGATGTCGCGGAGACGCCGCATGATGTCCCTCGCGCCGTCGATCAGTTGCTGCACCGCGGATGGGTCGAACCGGACGAGGCACGACGGCTCCACCTGACCGACGCCGGCCGGGCCGCCCGCGATCGCATCAAGGACCTCGTCACGGGCCTGCGAGCGGAGATTCACGAAGGCATTTCAGACGAGGAGTACGTCGTAGCGCTCACAGTCATGAGGCGGATGATCAGCAATATCGAGACCGCCGCCGGCTGATCGCAGCGACGCGCAGTCGCTGTGCATCCACTCCGCCAGCTGACGGTACCCCGTCCGACGTGCTGAAACCGCCGGGGTGCGGGCGTTCGTCACCATCCGCCAGCCGGCCCACGTCGTCTCCTCGCATCCTCGCCCGGATCAGTGGGACTCCAGCTCGGCACAACCCAGCAAGCGGTCCGCTCTTCGGCCCGAGGTCGCATCCCTTCGGCGCCGGTGAACGCTTTGCGCTCTGCGGCCGGTAAGGCGCTGCCGCTTGCTGAAGGACGCGTGAGGGTGGGATCATCGCGGCCATGATCGAAAGAATCGAGTTCTCCGTCCGCTGGTGAGCGTGACGACCGAGGCTGGGCTGCCCGGACCCCGGATCGCTCTGTTCGAACACGCGCTGCGTCTCCATCGGCAGCATCCCGACGCCGCTCTGCCTCGCGCAGGTGAGCCGTATCCCGACGATGAGCGTCACCGCTCGCGGCCGTCATACCGGCGGGCGAGAGATCAACGGCTCCACGGGGCCGATGTCGCTGTCATCCTCGACGAGCACTTCAGCCGCCCTGGCGCGCAGCCGAGTGAACTCGTCGGCGCCTTCCGCGATGTCCACGTCCCGATTCATCGCAACGACCACATCGTTGCCGCTGCGCTGCGCGCAGATCGGCAACGAGTGCGTCAGACCGGCCGGTGGCTGGTGCGGCACAGCACCGATCGCAATGCCGCCACGGTCGGACTCACGCTGCTGTCCGCCGATTCGGCCGAGGGCGACATTCCGCTGATCCAAACCATCGGTCTGCTGTCGCACCATTTCGGGCCGTTGGCCGCGGAGGCGTTGCAACGCCGCGGTGGAGGCGCAGAAGCGCTGCGGTGGCTCGGCGAGCGCGTCGCCGGCTGGGGCCGGGTCTACGTCGTCGAGGCGCTATGCCGACAAGGCGCTGCCAGTTCCCGGGCATGGCTGCTGCGCCATGCCTGCGACGGCGACTACCTCAACGGCTACTTCGCCGGCAAGGTCGCCACCGCAGCGCACCTTCACGAGGCGATCACCGATGCCGAGGCCGATGACGAGCTGATCGATCACACCGGCCGGCTCCTGAGGACCCTGGCGGACTGCGGTGGCATGGGCATGACCCTCGAGCACTACCCGCCGGCGCCTGTCGTGCTGGCCGCGCATGCTGCTCACCTCGCCCGGCAGGAGCCGACAGCGAACCGGTACATCGATGCCGCGATGATCGCCGACTGCCTGGTGGCCAGGCCTGCAAACCGATGCGGCTGCACTGCCGAGCAGCGGGACCGCATCGTGCAGCAGTACCTCGCCGTACTCGAGCAGCCCGACTGGCGCGATGCGGTCCGCGCGGGACTCGGCCCGACCAGCGACTTCTTCGCATGGTTCACCAACCACGTCGCAACGCGGCTACGTCTCGCGGCATCGTAAGGCGCGCCTGGTCCAGTCGTGGTTGTTCCCGATTGCCTCATCGACGACGCTCCGAGCGGGTCGCGGCGTCGCCGAGTCGGGCGGCGATCGCCTCGGCGTCCGGATGTCTGAGGTCGCGCAGCAGGGCGTACCCCTGCTCCCAGGCCTCCCGGGCCGCCTCGGTCTGCGCCGCAGCCTGGCAGGCGTCGCCCAGCCGCACCAGGACGTACGCCCGGCTGTACTCGTCCCCGGAGCACGCGAGCAGGCCGGCGGCCCGGCGGAACGCGACGACCGCCTGCCGGTGGTCGCCGCTGTGGTGCAGTGTCTGCCCCAGGCTGTCCCAGGCACTGGCCTCCCCCGGCACATCGCCGTGCCGCTGGTAGAGCTCCAGCATGTCGCGGCAGTGGGTGAACGCCCGATCCAGGTTGCCCACCTGCAGGTACAGCCACCAGAGCCCGACCAGGGCGAACGCCTGTCCGGTACGGTGCTTCCCGGCACGGAACCGCTCGTGCGCCTGCTCGAGGTGGCTCAGCATCTCGTCGTACCGGCCCTGCTGTTCGCAGGCGAGCGAGAGGCTCAAGTGGGTCCGGGCGCGCCCGGTCGGCTCGCTCAGATGCTCGTACTGGTAGAGGGCGTGCCGGAAGTGCACGCGTGGATCGTGGCGGCCGGGGTTCGCGGACAGCCGGGTGTGTTCCCGGCGGGTGAGGAAGTCGGCGAGGGCCCACACGATCTGCCAGACATGGCTGTCGAAGCCGGCCCGCCCGGCGGTCTGTACGGCGCTGATGAGCGTCGCGTGCTCGGCGGTGAACCAGGCCAGTGTTTCCGCCTCGTCGGCCGGCGGGTCCACCGAGACGCCCGGCGCGGGCGGCGGCAGCGACAGCGGGGTGCGTTCCGGGGCGAGCACCAGAGCGGCCCGATGCGCGGTGTGCACGAGGTGGTCGAGCAGCCGGTGCAGGGCCGCGTGCCGGAATCCTTCCGCGTCCCGCGCGGCCAGCTCGGCGGCATAGGCGCGCAGCAGATCGTGCAGCGTGTACCGGCCCGGCGCCTCTTCGATGACCAGATTGGCCCGTGCCAGCGCGGCGAGCAGCGGCCCGGCCTGTACGGGCGGCACACCGAGCAGGCTGGCCGCCGCCGGTACCGTCACGTGCTCGCCCGGGTGCAGGCTCAGCAGCCGGAACAGGTCGGCCGGTAGCCGGTCGAGGACCCGGTAGCTGCAGGCGAACACGGCCCGCAGATCGGTACGGACGTCGCCCGCCTGCAGTGCGTCGAGGTTCGCGCCGATCAGTTCCGCGGCGACCGCGGACAGGCGGAAGTGCGGCCGGGTCGCGGCACGGGCGGCGACGACGGCCAGCGCCAGTGGCAGCCGGGCACAGGCTCGCACGATCGTGTCGACCGCGTCCGGCTCGGCCAGGAGCCGGCCGGTTCCGAGCCGGCTGGCGAGCAGGCCACGGGATTCGTCGGCGTCCAGGGCGCCGAGCGGCAGCGCGTCCGCCCCGTCGGTGGCGACCAGGCCGCCCAGGGCGTCGCGGCTGGTCACCAGGGTGAGGCAGCCGGGAGCGCCCGGCAGGAGCGGACGCACCTGCTCCGCGTCGCGGGCGTTGTCGAGCAGGATCACCATCCGCCGGCCGGCCACCAGACCGCGGTACCGCGCTTCCCGGGCGTCCGGGTCCGGCGGCACATCGTGCGCGGGCACGCCGAGGGCGTAGAGCAGTTTGCGCAACGCCTCCGCTGGTGACACCGGCCGGTCCACCGGATCGAACCCGCGCAGGTTGACGTAGAGCTGCCCGTCCGGGAACCGGTGGGCCACCCGGCGGGACCAGTGCAGGGCGAGGGCCGTCTTGCCGACCCCGGCCATGCCGGAGACCGCGACGACGGCCGTGCCCGGCCGGGCGTCGTCCAGGAGCGCGTCCAGACGAGCGAGTTCCCGCTCCCGGCCGGCGAAGGCCGGCACGTCCGGCGGCAGCTCGGCGGGCGCCACCGCGGGCGGCGGCGGTTCGGCGTCCTCGGCGCGGCGCAGGATCGCCAGATGGATCCGCCGCAGGTCCGGCCCCGGCTCCACGCCGAGCTCGTCGCGCAGCCGTTCCCGGATCGTGGCGAAGCAGGCGAGTGCCTCGGCGGCCCGCCCGGTCTCGGCCAGCGCCCCCATCAGCGCGGCCGCGAGCGGCTCGGTGGTCGGATACTCCCGCAGCAGGGCGGTGAGTGAGCCGGCGACCCGTGCGCCGCAGCCCAGCCGCAGGCAGAGACGGGCCCACCGTACGGCCGCGTCGAGGCGCCGCTCGTGCCATCCCTGCCGGATCGGGACCGTCCACTCACCGGGGATGTCGGCCAGCGGTTCTCCCTGCCACAGCCGTAACGCCTCGTCGAGCAGGCGTTCGCCCCGCTCGTCGGCACAGTTCGCGGCCGACGCCTCGGTCAGCAACCGGGTGAAGCGCAGCATGTCGACGGCGTCCGGGTCGGATCGCAGCTGATAACCCGCCGGGCCGCGGATCAGCTGGACCGGTGGTTCCACGGCCGGGTCCGCCCCGGCGAGGACCTGGCGCAGCCGGGCCACATAGACGTGTATGCCGTGGCGTGCCTGCCGCGGTGCGGCCTCACCCCACACCCGGTCGAGCAACGTGTCCACCGGCACCGGGCGTGGCGCGTCGACCGCCACCGCCGCGAGCAGGGCTCGCTGGAGCGGCGGTCCCGGGCTCACCGCGGCCGTACCATCCCACAACTCCACCGGACCCAGCAGCCGCAGCTCCATGCATCCCCCGTACACATAGCCGAATGTCGATGCTTCTGTGCCGTCCGGCGTTTGTCAACGACGGCGCCGGCGGCGTCGAGGTTCCGGCGAGCCCGCGTCGAGGCCCGCTCCCGAGACTCGTATCCGCGCGCCGCCGTCGATCAGCGGACGGCGCCGGTATCTCCATCAGCGGAAGGGAACGGGGATGAAGGAAACAGCCATCAGGAGCGCCCGGAGGTGGGTGGCAGCCCTGGCCGTCGCGGCGGCGGTGGTGGTGGCGCCCGCTCAGGTCGCCACCGCGGCGCCCGCGGCGTTCGCCGAGCAGGCGCGCGCGGCGGGCCTGGACCAGCGGGAGGCACGCCAGCTGCAGAGCCAGGTCGACCAGGTCCTCGCCGAGATGAAGGTCGGCGGCCGGCAGATCAGCGCCAACGAGGTGCTGTCCAACGACGGCCTGGTCAAGGTCGTCGTGCCGGTTCCCGGCGAGGAACGGGCCCGCGCGCTGTCCGGCTCAGCCGGCCGGGCCGTCTGCACCTACGAGTACCTCTGCCTGTTCGACGGCCCGAACTACACCGGCCTGATGCGGGAGCTCTACGCCTGCAGCATGGTCAATCTCGGCAACTACGGCCAGCACGACCGGCTCGAGTCCTACTACAACAACCAGACGATCGGTACGGTCGCCAACTTCTACAACTGGACGGGGTCCTGGGGGCGCCCGAAGTTCGGCAGCACCGCCCCGCATTCCGATCCCAACCTGTGGCGGTGGGGCTGGCAGAACATGATCGACGGCGTGGACCCCTGCTGAGGCAGTCCGCGAAGTAGGCGGGCCGTCGCATTCGGGCGTCCGGCGCGGGAGATCCGGCGAGACCAGCCGCTCTCCCCCGCCGGACGCCTCACGTCATGGGGTTGTTTGTGATGCAGGGTTCTCTGCTATACATAGTAGGTGAGATCGAGTCAGCTCCTCAAAGGCGTGCTGGACATCGCCGTCATGGCCGCGCTGTCACGTCGCGAGCTGTACGGCCTCGAGCTGCTGGAACGACTGCGGGCCGAAGGCCTCACCCCGTTGGGCGACCCCTCCGTCTACGGGGTGCTACGCCGCCTCGAGCAGGACGGGCTGGTCACCGCCCGGCTGGAGCCGTCGGCCAGCGGCCCCGCCCGCAAGTACTACAGCATCACCCCGAAAGGCCGAGCCGACCTGGACGCCGCCGACGCAGAGTGGTCACGGCTGGCCCGCGTCGTCAACCGGCTCCTGGAGATGAGGAATGAACGTGAGCAACGCTGAGCCATCCGCCGCATCTGCCGGCGAAAAACCCTTCGTACCCTCGGAAGCCATCCGGAACTACGTCACCGCGGTGGACGGCCTCCTGCTGGACGTGCCGTGGCGTCGGCGGCGTGAGCTCACCACCGGCCTGCAGGAACACCTCCGGGAGAATCCGGACCAGATCACCGTCGAACAACCCGAGGAGTACGCGGCCGAACTGCGCGCCGCGGCCGGAGCCGTTCCCGGCGGCTTCCTGTCCGGATTCCGGTCGGTATCCTGGCCCACGCCGCTGGAGTGGTGGGAGTCGGTGCTGCGCGGCGCGGCCCTCATCCTGCTGGCACTGCTGGGATACAAGATCCTGGACCACCTGTCCTACTTCGTCGTCGGAGATCCTTCATCACAGGGCTCGTGGCCCGGCGCGCTCGACCGCGCGCTGCAGACGCTGTACCCCGTGCCAGCCTTCCGCGGCTCCACCGGGACCGGGCTGCTGATCTATGCCCCGCTGGCCGTCCTCGTCGGGCAACTGACCACCGCCGCGGTGCTGCTACGCGCACCACAACGACGTCCAACGCTACGAATCTTGTCGTACGTCAGCCTTGGCATCGTCCTGGCAATGCTCGGCTACGGAGCCATGCGATCGTTTGCCTGACACCGAGGCGCCGGTGCCCCCTCGGATACGGTGATTCGCACTAGCCGCCGGTAGCCGGCCTGACACCCGATGAGACGGGTCGACCGAGTACCGGCATATCGCTCACCCGCGTGCCCGGCTGCCAGGGCCAGCGGTGGTACCGGTCCGGCCAGACGATCTGCAAGGCATCCACGGCGGCATCTTTTGCCGCGTAGAACTGCGCGGCAACGGGCAGGTGGCGCTCCGGCTCGATCACCGTGACGAACTGGACCTCGTGGCCTTCGATGACGTCGTCGGCATGTCGGCCGGAGGTGAACGCCCGCCGGCCGTCGATGATCTCCCCCGCAACGGTGCGCAGAGTAGGCCGGGAGATGTCGGGGGGCAAGCCGAACAGGATCAGCTCAGGGTGCCCGTGGTCAGTCAGGCCGACCGTGTACCAGCACGCTTCCAAGCGAATCGGCTGCGGCACGAACTGCAGATATACACCGAAACGCTTGACAGCCTCACCGATCTGGCGGAGCCCGGCCTCCTGATGTCCGGCCGTCACAGGTTCGCCTCCCCTGATGGCTGCCACTTCAGCACCAGTGCTGACCTAGGTACGCTTCCACCCTGATCGGATACCCGGACACTGAACATCCACACCTGCTGTTCAGTTCGGCTGCCGTCTTCCGCCCGCGTCCACCGCGCAGGCCGCAATGCCGCGTCTACATCTTGCCCGGCACACCGGCATTCTCAACCGCCGATGAGCGGATGCCCCGTGACGGAGTTGCCTGGCAGTGGATCGACTGCAGATTTCGCGGCGAACGATCAATCCCACCAGACGACCAGTGGTAGCAACATGCCTGCTGTCGTGCGACGTCGTCGACGCCTCCCACCACTGGCGCAAGCTCTCCGCCGGCACGAACACCGTCGGGTGTACCGCGGCCGGAGCCGGGCGGTCGACATCCGGCGGGCGGTGTCAGGGCAGGTCGTAGTCGAACGAGATGCGGTGGGTGCCATCGTCGTCGACTGCCAGGCTCCCGGTACCGCGGATGCCGGCCAGACCACCGGTCCCGCTCGCGGGGACGATGGTCAGGAACTCCGCTTGCCGGTCCGCACCCGTGGTGGTGGCGGAGTGCACGAAGTTGAACGTGCCCGCCGTGCCCGCGACGCTGCCCTCGAAGGACTCCATCGCGACGTACGTCCCGGTGCCGATGACGGGGTCGAAAGCGGCCGTGAAGAGGGTCTCGGACCGGCCCTCGACGTCCCCGGTGAACGTCTTGCGCATGGTGGCGAACCCGACCGGCAACCCGGTCTTGATCTCCGAAGCCGGCACGGGGGCCGGGGTGAAGTCGGTTACGTCGAAGGTTCCGGTTGCTCGCATGTCCGGCACGGTACGGCGCTCCCCTGACAGTTTCCGTCAGTATTGCCGGTCATCGGTTCCGGCCGGGCGGGCGGCTGGAACGGCGAACGACGCATGTCCGCTGCCGGTGGCAGAGAGAGCGTGCCCTCCGAGGTAGCGTCTGCCGATGCACCCTGATCCGCTGGAAGACCTGCCTCCCGCGTCCCGCGCGGAACTGACGGCGGCCGTATGCGCCGCCATCGACGTCGATCCCGCCACCGCGGAGGACATCATCCGATCGACCGAGCCGTTCTGGGAGGCGATGGAACGAGCCGGTGGCCTCGTGGACACGTGGGGTGGGGGCGAGTTCTGTCAGGTCCTGCCCCGGGTCCTGTCCTACATCGAGTCCGTCGCCAACCCGGAGCGAGGCGGCGTCGGCCACTGAACCACGGGCGGCGCCGTACGGGGACGGCGTGGGCATCGGTCAGGGGCGCGAGGCGGCCTGGCTCTGAGGGCGAAGGGCGGCGAGGAAGTCGTCGAGCACACCCCAGGCCCGCGCACTGGCGATGTGGTCGATGTAGTCCCGGGACTCGATGATGAGCCCGTCACGGATACGCATCACGAAGACGCAGGGCACCGTGAAGGTCTCACCGGTCTCCTCGACCCGTCCCTGGTAGGCGAATTCGGCGACGATCACTTCCGGGTCCGCTGTCTCGTGGACGGTCACGTCGACCGGCTTACGGTGCAGGGTCCGGGCGACCGGGGGCGGCGCGGTGAAGTGATCGTGGAGTTCGCTGCGGCTGCGCAACGGCGGCGGGTTCAGCGGGTGGAACGGGTGCGTGACGTGAGTCTGTTCGGCGTACAGTCCGGCAAGTTCCTCGTAGGGGCCGTCGCAGACGCCGTCGACCAGCTGCAAGAACGTTTCACGAGGGCTGCTCATGTCGGGTTTCCCTCCGATCCGGCGCCTCCGGGGAGACCGATGGCCGTCGACGAACCCTACCGTCCACCGGGTGGGTCAGACGCGGGAGGTGATCAGGCGGTGCAGTTCGTTGAGGAGGGTCTGTGCCTCGAAGGGCTTGCGGATCAGGGGCGCGTCGGCGGGGAGTTCCTGGCCGCCGGGGGCGGGGCCGCTGGTGTAGCCGGACATGAACAGGACGGGCAGGCCGGGGCGGTCGTGGCGGAGTTCGGCGGCGAGCTGGGTGCCGGACATCCCCGGCATGATCACGTCGGTGAGCAGGACGTCGAAGCCGAGGGCGTCGTCGCGGCACATGCGCAGCGCCTCCGCCGGGTGCGGGGCGGCGAAGACCTGGTAGCCGGCCTTGCGCAGCAGCCGGCAGACGATGTCGCGGACCAGTTCCTCGTCCTCGACGACCAGGATCCGCTGGCCGTCGCCGGCGCGGGCGGGCGCTCCGGGCGCGGCGGGGCTGACACCGGGCGCTCCGGCGGCGCCGGCGGGCAGGCGGACGTGCAGGGTGGTACCGCGGTCCGGTTCCGATTCGAGGCTGATGGTGCCGCCGGCGTCGGTGACCACGCCGTACGCGGTGGCCAGCCCGAGACCCGTACCACTGCCCCGCCCTTTGGTCGTGAAGAACGGTTCGAAGGCGCGTGCCAGCACCTCCGGGGGCATTCCGCAGCCGGTGTCGGTGACGGCGAGGCAGACCTGGTCGCTGCCGTCGCCGGCGTGTTCGAGGCTGGTGCTGAGGGTGAGCCGGCCGCCGGCCGGCATCGCGGCGCGGGCGTTGAGGACCGCGTTCATGACGACCTGTTCGAGTTTGCTGCGGTCGATGACCACCGGCGGGAGGTGCGGGACGAGCACGGTGCCGAGCTCGATGTCCTCGCCGAGGGTGCGGCCGAGCATCCGCAGCATGTCGGAGGTGACCGTGTTGAGGTCCAGCAGTTCCGGCTGGGAGGGTTCGGAGCGGCTGAACATCAGCAGTTGGCGGGTGAGCGCGGCGCCGCGGGCGGCGGCCTGTTTGATGCCGGCCGCGTCGGAGCGGCTGGGGTGGCCCTCGTCGAGTTCGTCGGCCAGCATGTCGGCGTACCCGGAGATCACTGCGAGGATGTTGTTGAAGTCGTGGGCGATGCCGCCGGCGAGCTGTCCGAGCGAGTCGAGCCGTTCGGCCTGCCGCAGCTGCTGTTCGAGTTCGGCGCGTTCGCGTTCGGCGGCCATCCGTTCGGTGACGTCGCGCAGGATGCCCTCGACGGCGACGACCTCGCCGTCCTCGCGGACGGCGCTGGCCCGTTGCTCGATCCAGACCATCTGGCCGTCGCGGCGGCGCAGCCGGAACGTGATGGTGCCGGAGCGGGGCGCCCGCCAGGACTCCTCGAAGATCGTCCGGTCGCCGGGGTCGATCAGGTTCAGGACCAGCCGCGGCTCGGCGTAGAAGTCCTCGGCCGGATGGCCGGTGATCTGTTCGACGGCGCGGCTTAGGTATTCCATCGCCGGTTCCGGGGCCAGCCGATACCGGAAGATGATGTCCTGGGCGTGTTCGGCGAGCAGGCGGAACCGTTCCTCGCTGTCGCGCAGGGCCGCAGCGGCCCGGCTCCGTTCGGTGATGTCGGTGGAGATACCGGCCACCGCGTACGGCACTCCCGCGTCGTTGACCAGCGGGAACTTGACGGTCAGGTAGGTGTGCACGCCGTCGTCGCCGGGCGCGTCCTCCTCCAGTTGCAGCGGGACGCCGCGGGCCAGCGCCTGCCGGTCGTTCTCCCGGAACGCGTCGGCTATCTCCTGGGGGAACAGGTCGTGGTCGGTGAGGCCGACGATGTCCTCACGGCGCAGTTTGAACAGTCGTTCGTACTGGCGGTTGACCAGCATGTACCGCCCGTCCGCGTCGCGCATGTAGATGACCGCCGAGGTGTTGTCGAGCAGGGCCATCAGCTGGTCGCGGCCGACCTCGAGCATCGGCGGACGGCTGTCCTGCCGCCGTGCGGTCTCATCGTCTGTCGTGCTCATCCGGCCATTTCCACAACGACCGGCGCGGTCGTCCCCCGTCCGGACCGTACCGCGGGATCGCCTGCCGGGTCGGCGGTTTCGGCGATCAGCAAGCCGCGCAGCGGGGCCAGGGCGTGCTGCTGGCGGGCCCGGGTCAGGCGTTCCAGGAAACTCTCGGTCATTCCGGTGGTGCCGGCCCGGTTGGAGACCAGCAGGCGGTCGCCGAGGCCGTCGGCGTCGCGGCGGCGCTGCGGCTGGAACAGGAAACGTTTGCTGAGCATCAGGTGGGCCCCGGAGACCCGGGCGTGCATGGCCAGCAGCCGGTACCAGTCGATCAGGGCCGGGTGGTGGGCGACCAGCCGCCGCAGGTCGCCGTCGTCGCAGAGCCGCACGTCGCAGTCGTTGCAGCCGATCTCGGCGAGCAGCCGCTGCGGCAGGGTCGGCGCGTCCATCAGGCCGGCGATCTCGGTGCGCTCACGTTCCAGCAGGGCCGGGAACAGCCGCCGGGCCTGCCGGTCGTAGCCGGGTTCGGCGATGCCGAGCAGGAAGTCGCGTTTCAGCGCCTCCGGGTCGAGGGCGCCGCTGGGCGGGATGTCATCGAGTGTCCAGTGCGCGGCGAACTGCCGGAACACGTCCATGAACATCTCCGGGGCCATGGTCTGCTCCGGTGGCAGGGTCGCGAAGTCGACGAACAGCCGGCGCAGCGCGGCGAGCAGGACGGTGGCCTCGCGTACCCGGTGGCGGGCGTTCTCGCCGATCAGGTCGGCGTGTTCGCCGGTGAGCGGCTCGAGCAGGCAGTTGACCGCCCTCTCGATCGCCTCGCCCTGCTTGACCAGCAGGAAGAAGCGTCGCTCCCCCGCGGTGCCGGTGTAGCTGCGGACCCGGCCGTCGTCGAAGACGCCGGGCAGTTCGGCGACGACCTCCTCGTGCAGCCGGACCAGGACGGTGCCGACGTTCCACCGCACCAGCGAGGCGTAGCTGTCCCGGTCGTAGTGGCCGGTGCCGGTGTGCCCGGCCAGACCGGCGAAGTAGTTCCGGAACCCGATCCGCTCGCCGCCGACGGCGAGGCCGTCGAACGCGCGTTCCGGATGTAGCAGGCCGCCTTCGGTGTGCTCCTGGTAGTGACGGGCCACCGAGGCGCCGACGAAGCCCAGGTTCACCACGAGCCGCTGCGCCTGCGCCGGCGTCAGCTGGTTGATGTCCGGCAGCTGATACAGGACGTGCTCGCGTAACTCGGTGGTCAGCAGCTCGGGTGGTGCGTGATCGTGCAGGATCGTCGTGTTCAGCCGGGGCAGTTCGTGCAGAACCCATTCGCCGACCTGTTCCGGAGTCATCCGGACCATCACCTCCGCGGACGCTTCACCTGTCTGTTCGGCGCGGGCGGCACGCCGCTGAAGCGCGGCGGGGAGTGGCGTGTGGCACCTTTCGCGGGATCGGCGTTCCGGCCGGTTACCGCCCGGCGCGGCGGTCGGCGCGACAGAACGGCCGGATGAGGACGCGGTGGCTGTTCGCCGACCAGTCGGGGGCCGGTCAGCACTCGATGACGTTGACGGCGAGGCCGCCGCGGGACGTCTCCTTGTACTTGATCTTCATGTCGGCGCCGGTCTCCTTCATCGTCTTGATCACCTTGTCCAGGAGACGTGATGCCGGCCGTCGCCGCGCAGCGCCATCCGCGCCGCGGTGACCGCCTTGACCGCGGCCATCCCGTTGCGCTCGATGCACGGGATCTGCACCAGGCCGCCGACCGGGTCGCAGGTCAGGCCCAGGTTGTGCTCCATGCCGATCTCGGCGGCGTTCTCCACCTGCTCCGGGCTGCCACCGAGCACCTCGGCCAGCCCGGCCGCGGCCATCGCGCACGCCGAACCGACCTCGCCCTGACAGCCGACCTCGGCGCCGGAGATCGACGCGTTCTCCTTGAACAGCCCGCCGATCGCGCCCGCGGTGAGCAGGAACCGCACCACCCCCTCGGTTCCGGCGCCGGGCACGAACTCCAGGTAGTAGCGCAGCACCGCCGGGATGATGCCGGCCGCGCCGTTGGTGGGCGCGGTGACGACCCGGCCGCCGGCGGCGTTCTGCTCGTTGACGGCCATCGCGTACACGGTCAGCCATTCCAGGGGGTCACCGTCGGCGGCCAGCTTGCGGGCGGTCTGCGCGGCACGGCGACGGACCTTCAGACCCCCGGGGAGTACGCCCTCCGCGTCCAGTCCGGCGTCGATGCAGTCGGTCATCACCTGCCAGATGCCGAGCAACTCGGCACGCACCTCGGCCGGCGGGCGCCACACGGACTCGTTGGCGAGCATCAGGCGGGAGATCGACAGGCCGGTGGCGCGGGTCAGCGACAGCAGTTCGGCGCCCGAGGAGAACGGGTGGGGCGGGGACGTGCCGTCCGGTCGTACCACCGCGGGGGTGTCACCCACGACGAACCCGCCACCGACGGAGAAATAGGTCTTGCGCAGCATCTCGGCGCCGTCGGCGCCCAGCGCCGTGAAGATCATGCCGTTGGGGTGCTCGGGCAGCGACCGCCGCCGGTGCAGCACCAGATCCACCGGGAACCCGAGATCCCGCACCGACGGTTCGAGGCTGGTGTCGACCGTCTCCGGGTCGTGGCCCAGCAGCCCGAGCAGCACCGCCCGCGGCGTGCCGTGGCCGTGACCGGTCGCGCCGAGCGAACCGAACAACTCGGCCCGCACGCCGGTCACCGAGGCGTCGAGATGCCGGGCGAACATGCGGGCGGCGCGCATCGGGCCGACCGTGTGCGAGCTGGACGGCCCGATCCCGATCGAGAACAGGTCGAAGACGGAGACGGCCACGGGGAGGCTCCTTCGGTGTCGGGCCTCCCTCGCTCTGTCATGGATGCCTGAGAGGTTCACCGCGGGACGCGGTTTGCACCGTGGGCGCAGCCCGGGTGGGCTGTCTTTCCAGAGTCGCCGGACCGCTGCGGTACGTGGGCCTGAGAGATTCTGAGGGAGAAGTTGCTCCTTCGGCGACCCGCTGCGACCAGCGAGTGCTCTCCCGCGGCGGCGTGACGGCGAAAGTGTTCGGTTGTGGGCTCGAACCCTACTACGCGGATTCGCGTACGAGGGCGCCGCCCGTGGACGGACGCCGGATCCGCCGTGATGCCCGAGAGTCGAACCCATGCCTGCTCGTCTCCGCACCGTGCTCTGGATCATGATCGTGGTCGCCGGCCTGGTCCTCGTGGCGCCCTACCTGAGTCTCGGCAGCCGCCTCGAGGTGCACGGCTACGTGCACTACGCCGTCCTGGTGGCGCATGTGCTCACCGCGGCGGTGGCGCTGATCCTGGGACCGTTGCAGTTCATGCCGGCGGTCCGGGCACACCGCCGGCGGCACCGCCTGATCGGCCGGGTGTACCTGCTCGGCGGAGTCCTGCCGGCGGCGGTCACCGCCCTGCCGGTCGCGGTGTGGTCGGTGAGCCCGCTGACCCGGATCAGCCTCACCCTCGCGGCCGTGCTGTGGCTGGTCACAGCCGGGCTCGCCGTCCGGGCCGCCCGCCGCCACGACATCACCGCCCACCGCGAGTGGATGATGCGCAACTACGCGCTGACGTTCCTGGCCGTCACCGCGCGCCTGGTCGTCCCGGTGATCCTGCTGCTGCGCGTCACGATCGCCGACGACAGCCCCGCCTCGATCGCGGAGACCGCCACCACCCTGATCCCGATCGGCCAGACCGCCGGCTGGATCATCAACCTGGCCGTCGCCGAGGCCCTCATCCGCCGGGGAACGCTCCGGCGACGTCGTCCCGCGGCCAGTGGTGTGCGTAAATAGCGGGCGCGTCGCCACGGGGGCCGGAATACTGCCCCGATGACCGATTCTGCTACGCCGCCGCTGCTGCGGCCTCGGGCTCTGCGGGCCGGGGATCTGGTGGTCATCGCGGCGCTGTCCGGGCCGCTGCCCGCCGAGTACGAGTCGCACGTCCAGCACACGGCGACCGTCCTCGAAGGGATGGGTTTCCGGGTCCGACGGGCGCCGCTGCTGGCGGTGGGGCGGCGGCGCTGGTGGAGCGCGGCCTCGCCGGCGGAGATCGCCGCCGATCTCAACGGGCTGCTGAGAGATCCCGAGGTACGCGCGATCGTCGCCGGCGACGGCGGCCAGACGGTGTTCGGCTACCTGGATCTGATCGACCTCGACGCGGTCCGGGCCGACCCCAAACCGATCCTCGGGTACAGCGACATCTCACTGCTGCATCTGGCGCTGTACGCCCGTACCGGCCTGGCCGGGTTCCACGCCGACATGGCCGTCCCCGGTTTCGGCGGGCACTGGCGGACCGCCCCGCCGGCACGCCACGCGGAACTCCGCGACCTCTACGTCCGGCTCCTGACCGACCCCGAGCCGCTCGGCGCGCTGCCCACCGGCCCGGCGTGGGAGTGCTGGCGCCCGGGCCGTGCCGAGGGGCCGCTGATCGGCGCGGTGATCAACCGGATCGCGCTCGTGCAGGCGACCCGGTTCGCGGTGCCACTCGACCGGTTCGACGGGGCGGTGCTGTTCTGGGAGGAGATCGGCGGCCACATCTCGCACGTGTGGAGCTACCTGCAGGTGCTGCGGCACGCCGGCATCCTCGACCGGATCTCCGGCATGGTCGTGGGCATTCCCCACGCGATCGCCGGTCTGGAGGAACCGGACGCCTCCCCCACGCTCGCCGAGATCGTCCTGGACGTCCTCGGCGACCGGGACATCCCGGTCCTGGGAAACGTCGAGTGCGGGCACGCCGGCCCGGTGCTGCCGATGCCGGTGGGCGTCCGCGCGGCCCTCGATGCCGGCCGGCGGACCCTGACCCTGCGCGAATCGGCGGTACGCCCATAGCCGTCCCCCGCTGCCCCGCGGAGGCGGTGTGCTGGCGGGGTTGCATCCGGTACCCGGGTACCGGCTTATGGTCGACCGGACGGCGCCGACGGTGCCCTGTTCGAGGAGACCGGCATGTCCTTCGTGATTCCGGACGCCTGCACGCTGCCGACGGCTGCGCAGCCGTCGCGGCTGGCGGAGTTCGACGCGTTGTTCGCCACCGCGGTACGTCAGGTGGATCGGCTGGACGCGACACGCGCCCGGCTGCGCATGGCCGGCCCGGCCGGGCTGGCGGCCACGGTGCGTGATCTGACCGCACGGGAGACCGGGTGCTGCTCGTTCTTCACCTTCACCGTCGCCATCGAACCGGCGCCGGACGGTGCGGTCGTGGTCCTGGACGTCGAGGTGCCCGCCCGGCACGCCGACGTGCTCGCCGCGCTGGTCCAGCGGGCGAGCACCCTGGCCGAAGCCCCGCCCGCCGGGCTGCCGTTCCAGGGCACCCGCGCGGCGCCGGCATCGTGATGGAGGGCTTGCGCACCGGCGAGGTCGCCGAGCGGGCCGGCGTCAACATCCAGACGCTGCGCTACTACGAACGCCGTGGCCTGCTCGCCGAACCGGTCCGGTCCAACGGCGGGCACCGGCTCTACCCGGCCGACACCGTCGCCCTGCTCACCGTGATCAAAGCGGCGCAGCGGCTCGGTTTCACCCTCGACGAGGTGGCCGGTCTCCTGGACGCCGGCCGGCGCCGGCACCCGAACGCGGACCTGCGGCAACGCGCCATCGACAAGATCGCCGAGATCGACCGGAAGATCGCCGACCTGACCGCGATCCGCGGCACGCTCACCCAGGTCGTCGACGCGCGCTGCGACAGCCTCACCGACTGCACCTGCGCCGACTGCCCGATCCCGTACCTGACCATCGCCACCACCCGACCGGACGGAGCGCCCGCATGAACCGGCCCGCCACCCCGCCGACCCGTACCGCCGTCCCGGCACCGGTGCGGATCGGCACCGAGCCACCACGGCGCAGCAAGGTCACCGGCGGGCTCGCCGTCCTCGCCTGCGCCACCTGCTGCGCCCTGCCCCTGCTGATCGGCGCCGGCGTGCTCACCGCCGCCGGCGCCGCGATCCTGGAGAGGACGCTGCTCGCCGTCGCCGCCGGCCTCGTCGTGGCGGCGCTGGGGATGTGGGGGCTGCACCGGCGCCGCTCCGCCCGGCACACCGGCTGCGGGTGCACCGGCGGCGGATGCGGTTGCTGACCGGCGCGACGGCACCCGCGGGCCGGTGTGCTGACATGTGCGCATGATGATCCTCCGTTCGATCCTGCTGTTCGCCCTGGCCGCGCTGGCCGAGATCGGTGGCGCCTGGCTGATCTGGCAGGGCGTCCGCGAACACCGGGGGCTGTGGTGGGTCGGCGCCGGGATCGCCGCGCTGGGCGCGTACGGCTTCGTCGCGACGTTGCAGGCGGACGCGAACTTCGGCCGGATCCTCGCCGCGTACGGCGGGGTCTTCGTCGCCGGGTCGCTGGGCTGGGCGATGGTCGTCGACAGATTCCGGCCCGACCGCTACGACGTCGCCGGCGCCGCGATCTGCCTGATCGGCGTCGCCGTCATCATGTACGCCCCGCGGCCCTGACCGATGGCACAGGCACCCTTCAGAGGCCCTCGATCAGAACGACCGGCAGCAGGCCGAGGTAGGGAAGGACGCTGTCGGGCAGGAGGGTGGCGCCGAACGCGGCACTGCGACGCACGGCGATGCGAAGGCGAGACGGATACGGGTGCGACGTGAACGGTACGGGCCACTACGGTTCGTTCGTGCACAACCAGGTTCCTTCTGATCCGTTCCAGCAGCCGGCCACCCCGTACGCCGCGCCCGCTCCCCATGTCCCGCCGTACGACCCGTTCGCGCCGCAGCCGTACCCCGGAGACGACCTGCCGCACGAGCAGTACGGACCGCCGTCGGGTTACGGACCGCCGCCGGGTTACGTACCGCCGGAGTTCGCACCGTACCCGGCGCAGGCCGGCACCAACGGATTCGCGATCGTCTCCCTGGTCGCCAGCATCTGCGGTGGCCTGGTCGTGGGCACCCTCCTCGGCATGGGGTTCGGCATCGCCGCGCTGGTGCAGATCAAACGGCGTCCGCAGAAGGGCCGCGGCATGGCCATCGCCGGGGTGGTGATCTCCAGCCTGACGCTGGTGGTCACGATCGCGATCGTGACCACCTTGATCGTCGACGAGTCCCGGGACCGGGCGGCCGGGATCACCGACGTGGAGGCCACCGCGTTGAAGCGCGGCGACTGCATCCGCGAGTTCGACGAGTCGACGACGGTGTACGACATGCCGGTGGTGCCGTGCACCCAGCCGCACGCGGCGGAGGTCTACCACGTCTTCACCCTGCCGTCCGGGCCGTTCCCGGGTGAGCCGGCGATCGAGGAGGAGAGCGACGACGAGTGCGGTGTGGCGTTCGAGCCGTACGACACCCCGCAGAACGAGGAGCTGGACATCTACTACCTGCATCCGCAGCGCAGCACGTGGAGCCGGGACCGCGGGGTCACCTGCATCGTGGTGGACCCCAAGGGCACCCGTACCACCTCGATCCTGAATTAGACCGGGTTCGGGCGGCCCCAGCAGGCCGCCCGTCCACCATCAGCGAGTCCGCCGGCCGCGCTCGAAGAGGAGGCGGCGGGCCTCCTTCGTGTCCAGGGCACGCAAGCCGCCCTCGGCCCGGGAGCGGTACGACTCCTCCTCGTGGTCCAGGGCCTCCGCCAGCACGTCGAACGCCCTCGGTGACCCGGCGCCGGCGATCAGCTCCAGCAGCCAATAGCGGTGGGGGCCGTCGCGCCGATACTCCTGGATCAGCTCGTCGATGTGGTCGGCCGCGATCAGCGTCAGCAGATGGAACCCGTCTTCGCTGAGCTGCGGATCCTTGTCGCGCATGAGCTTCAGCGAGCGCGCGTAGTCGCCCTGGGCATTGCGGAGCAGGCGCTCCCGCTCAGCCTCCCAGTTCCGCACGGCGTCGATGCTATCGCCCGCCCGCCGCCATGACCGGCCGGCGAGGCGTCACGATGTCCGGCCGGTGGCGGCCTGCGCCAGCGCGGCCAGCACCGACCGGCTCGTCTCGTCGACCGGCAGACCGCCGAGGGCGGTCAGGGACCGGTCCAGCAGCTCGCCGATCATGGTCTCGACGGCGTCGAGCGCCCCGGCGCCGGTGATGATCTCCCGGAGGGTCTCGACGCCGTCGGCGCCGAGGCCCGGGTCGCCGAGCAGGGACCGCAGGGTCGCCTGTCCGGCGGCGTCGGCCCGGTCCAGGGCCAGGGCGACGAGGACCGTACGTTTGCCCTCCCGCAGGTCGTCGCCCGCGGGTTTGCCGGTCCGGGCGGCGTCGCCGAACACGCCGAGGATGTCGTCGCGCAACTGGAACGCCTCGCCGAGCGGCAGCCCGTAGGCGGAGAGGCCGGCCAGCAGGTCGTCACCGGCGCCGGCGAGCCGCCCGCCGAGCAGCAGCGGCTGTTCGACGCTGTATTTGGCGCTCTTGAACCGCACCACCCGGCGGGCCCGGTCCAGCGCGCCGTCCGGGCGGCGGCCCGCGGTGGCCTGTTCCAGCAGGTCCAGGTACTGCCCGCCCATCAGCTGGGTGCGCATCCGGTCGAAGACGGCTCGTCCGCGGACGAGCGCGGCCGGGTGCAGGCCGCTGCCGGTGTAGAGCTCGTCGCTCCAGGTCAGGCACAGGTCGCCGGCGAGGATGGCGGTGGACGCGCCGAAACGGTCGGAGTCGCCGCTCCAGTCGTTGCCGCGGTGCAGGGCGGCGAACCGGCGGTGCATGGCGGGGGCGCCGCGCCGAGTGTCGGAGCCGTCCATGATGTCGTCGTGGATCAGGGCGGCGGCCTGGAAGAACTCCAGCGCGGCGGCCGCGGCCACGAGGGCCGGATCGTCGGGCCTGCCGGCGGCTCGCCACGCCCAGTAGCAGAAGGCCGGGCGCAGCCGTTTGCCGCCGTCCATCAGGTCGGCCACGTACCGCACCAATGGCAGGCAGTCGTCGCTCACCTCGGCGAGCACCCGCTCCTGCACGCGGAGGAACTCCGTGATGGTCTCGTGCACCCGGGTGCGAAGGTCTTCGATCTTCAGCGGGTGCGGATTCCTCTCCATGGCAATGAATCTTGGCAGAAGAGTATTTAGATTGTCTTGCTACCCGAGGGGTTTATGATCTTTCCGTGACCGACCTCGCTCTCGCCGTCCGGGACCTGCTGCGCGCCAACGGGGAGGCCACCCACGGCCTGGCCCGCCGCCTCGGCGTCGGCGTCACCGACGCGATAGCGCTCGATCATCTGCTGAGCAGCCCGGACGGGCTCGGGCCGACCGAGCTCGGCCACCGCCTCGGCATCCGATCCGCCTCCGCGACGACACTCGTCGACCGCCTCGAGGCAGCCGGGCACGCCGAACGCGTACGCCATCCCTCCGACCGCCGCCGGCAGACCGTCGTGGCCGGCAACCGCACCCGGCAGCAGGCCGCGGAGGCCCTGCATCCGCTGATCCAGCGGATCGAGGCGGCCGCCGCCCGGATGGCCCCCGACGAGGTCACCGCGGCGACCGCCTTCCTGCACGAGGTCGCCGAGGCGATGCGCGACTACGCCGGGCGCGCGTGATGGCGGCCCTGCGGCGGTTCCTGGTCCTGCCCCGGGTGATCTGGTACGCGGCGCGGGCGCCGCGCGGCCGTGACCGGGTGTGGGACACCTACTGGCGCGACATCGGCGGCGGCGGCGCGGACGGCGACGTGCTGTGGGACGGCGCCACCGACCGGGGCACCCGATGGTGCCTGGACCAGGCGCTCCGGCACTTCGATCCGGCGCTGCCGGTGGTCGACGTGGCATGCGGCAACGGAACCCAGGCGCTGCTGCTCGCCGACCGTTTCGCGCCGGTGGTCGGCGTCGACGTGTCGGGAGAGGCGGTCGCGCGGGCCCGGCAACGCGCCGCGGGACGGTCCAGGCTGTCGTTCCGGGTCGCCGACATCACCCGGCCCGGCGCCGGCCGGGATCTGGCCGCGGAGCTCGGGCCGGCCAACGTGCACATCCGTGGCCTGCTGCACATCCTGGACGAACGGCAGCGGCGCGCCGCCGCCGGCAACCTGGCCGACCTGGCCGGCGAACGCGGTGTGGTGCTGCTGGTGGAGACCGCGGGGGCGGGCGGCGCGCTGCGCTACCTGGAACAGCTGGGGGTACGGCTGACCGCGTTCCCGCAGACGGTGGCCCGCTGCCTGCGGGCCGGGCTGCCGATCCCCCGCGACTTCGGCGAGCGTGAGCTGGCCCGCGCGTTCCCAGCCGACCGCTGGCAGGTGCTGACCACCGGCACGACGGACCTGGACGTGGTGGTCACCGGCGGCCCCACGGCGGTCCCCGCCTTCTACGCCGTGCTGAAACGCCGGACCTAGACGCGGACGTCGCGGGTGAGCAGGTCGTCGATCGCGGCGGCCGTGACCGGGCGGCCGAGATGCCAGCCCTGCGCCGCGTCACAGTCGAGCTCCCGCAGCCGGGCCAGCTGCTCCGGCGTCTCCACCCCTTCGGCGATCACCGACAGGTCGAGGACGTGGGCGAGGTCGATGAGCGTGGCCACGATGTGCGCGTCGGCGGGGCTGCCACCGTCCTTGAGCCCGTCGACGAACTGCCGGGCCAGCTTGAGCACCCGGACCGGCAGGGTCCGCAGATAGACCAGGTTGGAGTAGCCGGTGCCGAAGTCGTCGATGGCGATCCGGATGTCGTGCCCGGCGAGGGTCCGCAGCGCCTCCATCGGCGCGCCGGAACCCGCCATCATGGCGCTCTCGGTCAGTTCCAGTTGCAGCGACCCCGGTGGCAGACCGGTGTCGGCCAGGACCGTCAGCACGTCACCGACCAGCCGCGGATCGTACGTCTGTGCGGTGGCCAGGTTGACGCTGACCACGAACGACGGGAACCGGCGGCGCCAGGCGGCGGCCCGCGCGCACGCCTCCCCCAGCACCCACCTGCCGATCGGGCCGATCGCGCCGCTCTCCTCGGCCAGGTCGATGAACACGTCCGGGGACAGCGTGCCGAGCCGGGGGTGATGCCAGCGCAGCAGCGCCTCCACGCCGAGCAGGCGGCCGCTGCCGACCTCGACGAGCGGCTGGTAGAGCAGGCCGAACTCGCCGCGGTGCAGCGCGGTCGGCAGCTCCTCGGCGAGGGTGTAGCGGGCCACCTGGACGGCGTTGAGCTCGGCGTCGTAGCAGAGCCAGCGGCCCCGCCCGGCGGCCTTCGCCCGGTACAGGGTGAGGTCGGCCGCCCGCAGGATCTCCGCCGGTCCGCTGTCGCGCGCCTGCTGGGTGACGATGCCGATGCTCGCCGACACCCGGAACTGGTGGGTGCCGGCCTGCACCGGATGCTCCAGGCTGGCGAGCACCCGGTCGGCGACCGCGATCAGGTCGTCCTGGGAGGCCCCGGTCGCCAGGACGACGAACTCGTCGCCACCCATCCGGGCGACCAGGTGACCGGACTCGCCGGCGCACCGGCGCAGCCGGCCGGCGATGGCGACGAGCAGCCGGTCGCCGACGTCGTGGCCGAGGCTGTCGTTGATCCGTTTGAAGCCGTCCAGGTCCAGGTAGCAGAGGCCGACCCGGTTGTCCGGCTCCTGGAACGCCGCGGTCAGCCGTTCGGTGAAGCAGGCCCGGTTCGGCAGTCCGGTGAGCAGGTCGTGGGTGGCCTCGTACCGGAGTCGCTCCTGAAGGCGATGGCGTTCGGTGACGTCCTCCATCATCGCCACCGTGTACCGCGGCGCCCCGGTGTCGTCGCGCAGCAGCGAGACGGTCACGGTGGTCCACACCTCGGATCCGTCCTTGCGGGGGTACGCCTTCTCCATCCGCACGTAGTCCCGCGCCCCGCTGACCATCTCGTCGTAGCGCACCCACATGTCCGGCACGTCGGTCCGGTGCACCAGGTCCCGGACGGTGAGCGCGCGCACCTCGTCCTCGGTGTACCCGAGCAGGCGGGCCAGCGCCGGGTTGACCCGCACGATCCGGCCGTCCACGTCGGCGATCCCGATGCCGATCGCCGCGTCCCGGAACAGGGCACCGAACCGGGCCTCGCTCTCCCACAGCGCCTGCTCGGTCTCCTTGTGGGCGCGCAGCACCGCCTGCCCGATGCGTTCCTGCTCCACCAGGGTGCGGCCGCGCAGAGCGGCGGCGTACCCGGCGGCGAGATCGGCCTGCACCGCGGTCACCCGGTCGGCGACCCGGTCCCGGTCGGCGTCCAGCACGGCCAGCAGGGTACGCAGCGGCGCGCCGAACGTGACGAGGCAGGCACGGACCGCGCCGGGGTCGGTGAGACCGGCCCGCACCAGGGACTCGCCGATGTCCGTGCCGACCCCGGGATCGTCCGTGCCACCGGCCAGCGCCGCCAGGAGACGGTGCGTGTGCCCGGACAGCATCGTCTTGAGCTCGGCGGCGCTCAGCGGCTGGAAACCGGCCTGCCGCACGGCCCGCACCCACTGCCGGACGAACCGCGCGACGGCGGCGTCACGCGCGGACATCACCCGCGAGGATCCCCACACCCGCGTACGCCGCCGTCCGCTGCGGATCCTCGTCCGGCTCGTCCCCCGGCTCGGGCCGCCAGGTGGTGAGGAACACCAGGCCCGGGTCGACCAGGGTGAAGCCGTCGAAATACCGGGCCAGTTCGGCCCGGCTGCGCAGCCGCAGCGCCGAGTCGGTCTGGCCGGACAGGTCGTACGCGGCGAGCACCTCCGGCGGCTGCCCGTCCCCGGTGACGTGCGAGAGCAGCAGGTAACTACCCGGGCAGACCGCGTCGCGCAGCCGCCCGATGATCGCGGCGGGGTCGTCGGAATCGGGCAGGAAGTGCACCACCCCGGCGAGCAGGATGGCCACCGGCCGGCTGAAGTCGAGCAGCCCGGTGGCGCGGGCCCGGTCCAGCAGGTCCGCGGGCTCGCGCAGGTCGGCGCAGACCACCACGGTGTACGGGTCGTCGCGCAGGATGGTCCGGCTGTGCGCCACCGCGACCGGGTCGATGTCCACGTAGATCACCCGGCTGCCCGGCGACGCGGCCTGCGCGATCTCGTGCACGTTGCCGGCCGTCGGGATGCCGGAGCCGATGTCGAGGAACTGCCGGATGCCCTGCCCCGCCAGGTAACGGACCGCGCGCCGCAGGAACACCCGGTTGGCCCGCATGGTGTCGCCGACGTTCGGGGTCATCCGGATGATCTGCTCGGCCAGCTGCCGGTCGACCTCGAAGTTGTGCGCCCCGCCCAGGAAGTAGTCGTAGACCCGGGCGTTGCTGGGACGGTCCACATCGATGTCGGCGGGAATCCAGTCCAGTTGATCCGGCACCTGTACCTCCTACACCCGCGTGTGTATTCCGGCCGCTGTCCGCGCCCGCAGTCCACACGCTCTCGGTGGCGGAAGGTCGCGAATCCAGTTCGCGGAGTTTACCGGTGCGATCGACCGAGCAAGCGATCGGGCTCGATCTCTGTCGCGCCGGCGATCAGGATGCCGGGCAGGCGCGGGAACGGGAGGCCGGCCCGCGCCGGATCCGCAGGTGCCCGATCACCGGTGGGCCCGGCGCGGGGTGACCGATCACCGGCGGATCCGGCGCGGGATGCTCGGTCACCGGCGGATCCGGCGC
>NZ_BOMZ01000077.1 GCF_016862455.1 Actinoplanes utahensis | reverse complement strand
GGAAGGCTCGGTCACCGGCGGGCGCGGCGCGCGATGGTGAGACCGCCGAGCAGGCCGGCCGCGATCAGCAGCGCCGCCGTGCCGATCAGGCTCCACGGCGGGCCGGTCCGCTCGGTCGTGGTCGCGGTGATCCACTCGGCGAGGTTGTCGACGCGGGCGCTCATGTCCGGTCCCGGATGCGGGCAGCCGGGACCGGTGCTGACCAGGGCCACCAGGACGGGTTCACGGTCGCGGGACTCCCGGAAGTACGGGCCTCCCGAGTCGTGCCGGCACGGGCTGGTGTCCTGGCGCGGCGCGTGCCCGGACGCCTCCAGGAGGGTGTCGCCGACGGCGCCGACCACGAACCGGCCGGTCTGCATCCGTTCCGCCGGGCCGATCCCGTTCGGTCCGTCGACCAGGCCGAACCCGGTCAGCCGCAGCACCTCACCGGGCTCCGGCGGCGTGGTGGCCAACCGGATCGGGGTGATCCCGGGGACCGGGTCGGCGAGCTCGGCGAGAGCCACGTCGGTGTGGCCGGCCTGATGCACGGCGACGACGTCGGCCTCGTACCCCGCAACGCTGTTGATCTCGGTCCGCCCGATGACGGCGGTGGTCCGCCCGGCGACGGTGCGGCTCACCCGCTGCCCCGAGGCGTCCCGGAAGCAGTGCCCGGCGGTGATCACCCAGCGCGGCGCGATCAGCGCGCCGGAGCAGGAGCTGTCCCGGCTGCCGCCACCGTCGGCGGGCAGCCCGGTCATGGTGAGCCGGACCGAGAACGGGTACGCCCCGGGCCGCGCGTTCTCACCGTTGGCGATCGCCACGGCCGGCTGAGCGCCCGGGAGGACGGTGGCGGCGGCCGCCACGGCGACGACCAGAAGACGAGTACGGAGAGTGCCTGACAAGGGTGACCGTCCCTGCGTTCGGCGGTAGGGGCCACCCATGTTCGCGGCGGGTCGGTCCGGCGACCGTCATCGACGCCTTTATCAACGGCTTATGTTCGATGTGACAACGTGTCCCGGGGTCGGGGCGCAGAACCGGAGGACGAGGCATGCGGGTGCTGGTGGCGGACGACGAACGGCTGCTGGCGGACACCGTCGCGCAAGGGCTGCGCAAGCTGTCCATGGCCGTCGACGTGGTGTACGACGGCGACACCGCCCTGGAACGCCTCGGCGTGAACCGGTACGACGTCGCCGTCCTCGACCGGGACATGCCCGGGCGGACCGGTGACAAGCTGTGCCGGTGGCTCACCGGCTCCGGCGACAACACCAAGATCCTGCTGCTGACCGCGGCCGCCGGGATCCGCGACCGGGTCGAGGGCCTCGGACTCGGCGCCGACGACTACCTGACCAAACCGTTCGCGTTCGCCGAACTGGCCGCCCGGGTGCAGGCGCTGTCCCGGCGTTCCGCGCCCGCGCTGCCGCCGGTGCTGGAACAGGACGGGATCGTGCTGGACAGCACCCGGCACACCGCCTCCCGCGACGGGGAGCTGCTGGCCCTGTCGTCGAAGGAGTTCGCCGTCCTGCATGTGCTGATGCGGGCCGGCGGGCGCGTGGTCAGCGCCGAGGAACTGCTCGAACAGGCGTGGGACGAGCACGCCGACCCGTTCACCAACACGGTCCGGATGACGGTGATGACGTTGCGCCGCAAACTCGGTGACCCGCCCGTGCTGCACACGGTGCGCCGCGCCGGGTACCGGCTGGGCCGATGAGCACCCGCTCCCCGGCCCGGCGGATGCTGGCGCTGTGCCTGCTGGTGATCCTCGCCTCCCAGGCGGCCGACATCGCCGCGCCGCTGCTGGTCCTCCTCTGGGACGAATTCGTGCCACCGATCTGCGGAGTGCCGAGCGAGACCTCGCCGTACGTGTGCGACATGGTGTTCCGGCATCCCAGCATCATCGACGCCGGCACGCTGCTGCTGGTCCTCGCCGTCATCCTGGCCGCCTGCTTCCCGGCGGTACGGTGGTGCCTGCGCCCCCTGCGCGACCTGGTCGCCGTGATCGCCGACGTCGGGCCGCAGAACCTCGGCCACCGGCTGCGTCCCGGGCCAGGCACGGACGAACTGGCGGTCCTCGGCCGCACCGTCGACGAGATGATGGACCGGATCGCCGTCGGGTACGAGGCGCAGCGCCGGTTCGCCGCCGACGCCTCCCACGAACTGCGCACCCCGCTCGCCGTCCAGCGGACCCTCATCGAGGTGAGCATGTCCGACGATCTCACCGCCGACCAGCTCGACCTGCTCACCGCCCAGCTGCTGGCCACCAACGAACGCAACGAACGGCTGATCGAAGGCCTGCTGGTGCTCAGCGAGAGCGACCGCGGCCTGATGACCCGCGCCCCGCTGCGCCTCGACGAGATCACCGCCGACGTGCTGGCCGCCCACCGGTCCCGGGCCGCCGACGCCGACGTGAAGATCACCAGCAGCCTCCAGCCGCGCGTCGTGCTCGGCGAGAAGGTGCTCCTCGATCGACTGATCACCAACCTGGTGCAGAACGCGATCAAGTACAACCGGCCGGGCGGCACCGTCGACGTGCGGGTCGGCGACGATCCGGCCCTGGTCGTGGTGAACACCGGCGAGGACGTGCCACCGGAGGAGGTGACCGCCTTGTTCGAGCCGTTCCGGCGGCGCGCGGCCACTCGCATCGACCACAGCGGCGGGGCCGGGCTCGGACTGTCCATCGCCCGGTCCATCACCCAGGCCCACGACGGCCTGATCACCGCCTCCTCCACCGGCCACGACGGCCTCACCGTCGAGGTGTCCCTGCCCGCAGCAGCGCAGGGTCTCGGATGACCGGGGGTCAGCAACCTCTCGGCTAACGCCGCCTCTTTGCAGGATGATCCGGGCGGTCCGGTTCGGACAGCGGGTTGAACGGCTCTGCAAGAGTCGGGCATGACACCGACGAGCGGTGAAAGGAGCAATTGATGCTTCGATACCGGAACATGCTCGCCGCGGGGGCGATCGCCGCGACACTGCTGGCCGCGATGCCTGCCGGCCCCGCCTCGGCGGCGGCTCCGGCGGGGCCGGGCGGCCGGATTCTGTACCTGGCGGTGGACCGCAGCCACGGCACGGGCGAGCTGCGCAGCACCCTGCCCGACGGCACCGGGGATGCCGGATACGGGCGCGAGCTCCCGTGGTACGCGAGTCCTGACTACTCCCCCGACGGCACCGAGATCACCTACGTCGAAGGCTTCGACGTCCGGGCCTTCTCCGCGGTGAACGGCTCCGATGACCGCCTGCTGGGCGGTGCGCCGTGCGGGCCGGGGATCCCGCGCTGGTCGCCGGATGGGCAGTGGGTGGCGTTCGAGTCGTGCGGGGACATCTACGCGGTGCGCGCGGACGACACGGCGCCCAGTATGCGCAATGTGACAGCGAGCGATCTCAACGACCTGTGGCCGGCGTGGTCGCCGACCGGGGCCCGGATCGCCTCCGCCACGCTGCCGGGTGTGCACGTCTACCGGGCCGACAAGCCCGCCGCCCCGCGGCAGGTCAGCGATCTGGCGAAGGCGCGCGGCCTGGACTGGAGCCCGAACGGCCGGACGTTCGCCGTGGAGGCCGCCGGTGACCTGTGGCTGGTGGACGCGATCACCGGGTGGGAGCGGCGGCTGACGAACACGCCGGACGTGTTCGAGTCGACGCCGATCTGGTCGCCGGACGGGCGGTGGATCGCGTACGCCAGCGGGCCGGCCGCGCCGCCGACGCCGCCGCATCCGGAGGATCCCGCTCCGCCGCCCCTGGAGAGCACGGAGTCGCTGAACCCGCAGATCTGGGTGATGACGGCGGCCGGCACCCAGCGGCATTCGACCGGGGTGGCCGGCACGCCGACCAGCTGGCGGGCCGGGCAGTGATCCGCTGACGCCGGGTGGGGTGACCGGTTCCGGTCACCCCACCCGGCGGTTCAGCATTCGGTTCCGGTCCGCGGGCGGCCGTCCTCGTCGAACTGGCCGATGCGGACGGAGTCGACTCCGGCGTCGTCCTTCACCTCGGCGTACGGCGTGCAGTCGAAGTCGCGGCCGGTCGTGTCGATCACCAGCGTCTCGGGGAAGGAGTCCGCGGTGACCTGCTCGGGTGGGGTCTCGCCGGAGTCCGCCCACGATCGCAGGTAGTCGGCGTAGTTCTGCTCCGGAGTGCGCAGCCGGACCTGGCCGTCGGCGGCGAGCCCGGCCAGGGTCGTCCGGATCGCCTCGGTCTGTTCGGCGGTCACCTTCTTGTCGAGGAACACACGAACCTCGTAGTCGTTGACCGGCAGATGCCGCCAGCCGGCGAGCAGCAGCACCGCCGAGGTCACGGCCACCCCGGCCAGGGCGGAGACACCGGACACCACGAGATGTACGGGCCGGAGGGCGTTCACCGGCGGCACACGATCGCTGAGCGGAGGCCGGTGCCGCCGTGCACCCGATCCACCGACAGGCTGTCCACGGCGGCATCCGCGTGGACGCCGGCGAGAGTGTCGCAGTCGAAGGTGCGGGCGCTGACCGAGATCTTCAACCGTTCGTTCATCAAGGCGGGGGTCACCGAGTCCGGCAGTTCGCCGTTGTCCGCCTCCCACTTCCGGCGGAACTCCTCGAACTGCTCCTCCCTGGTCACCACCTGTACATCCTCTCCCGGCAGGGCCTTCGCGAGCGTCCCGCGGACGGTGTCGCGCTGCGCCGTCGTGGCCTTGACCTCCAGCGCGACGGTCACCTCGTACCGGTGCACCGGCACTTGTCGCCAGCCGGCGAGGAGCAGCACCGCCACGGTCAGGGCCGAACCGGCCAGGACGGAGATCCCGGCGACGGCCAGGTGCACCGGCCAGCCCCGCCGCGGAGGGGCCGATTCATTCGAGTCGATCACGGGCGCACAATCTACAAGGCGGCGGCCAGGAGGGCGAAGGCGCCGATGATGACGGCGACGCGGATGTAGTGCAGGCGGTCCCAGCGGTTCGCCTGCTGCTTCCAGTCGGCGGGCCGGTTCTCCGGGGTCCACGTCTTGCTGCGGTTGTTGATCGGGACGAGCAGCAGGACCGACATGATCACGCTGAGCAGCAGCAGTGCGCCGGCGATGACGGTGAGGCCGCTGCCGTGGTGGCGCCATCCGGCGACGGCCCAGATCGCCACGAGGACGAGGGATCCGATGTACCAGAACGGCATCAGAGCGCCGAGCATCCGGCCGCCGTGGGCACGGCCGAGTTGGCCGCTGTCGCGGGGAAGCGCGTCGAGGATCGGGTTGAGGACGAAGGCGACGGAGAACTCCACCCCCACCATCACCCCGACGATCACGACGGTGAACACCTGGAGCGCGTCGAGCATGGCGGATCTCCTTGAATCTAGCGTCGCTAGGTAGTGAGGCAACGCTAGACCTACTGCTGCTCGATTGTCTAGCAGTGCTAAGGTTCGGGAATGTCGGTACAGGAACGCAGGCGCCGCGAACGGGCCGAGCGGGAGCGCCTCATCGTGGCGACCGCCCGCGAACTCGCCGAGCACCAGGGCTGGGACGCGGTCACCACCCGCCGGCTCGCCGAGCGGATCGAGTACAGCCAGCCCGTCCTCTACAGCCACTTCCGCGGCAAGCGGGAGATCATCGGCGCGGTCGCCCTCGACGGCGCCGCCGAGATGGCGGCGGAGCTGCGGGCCGCGACCGCCGGGCCGGACACGCCCCGCGCCCGGGTCGCCGCCCTGGCCCACGCCTACTTGGACTATGCCGCCCGCCATCCGGCGGTCTACGACGCGATGTTCGAGCTCGACGGTGGACTGGCCTTCGCGGACGAGGACACGCCACAACCGCTCAAGGACGCCTTTGCGGCCCTGCTGGAGACCCTGCGCGACGTCGCCGGGGAAGGTGTTCCTCCGGGACTGTTCACCGAGGTGTTCTGGGCGGCCCTGCACGGGCTGGCCACCCTCACCCGGGCGGGACGGCTTCCACCCGGGGACACCGACCCCCGGGTGGAGCTGCTGGTGGACCGGCTGGCCCGGATGTGACGCCGGCTCACCGGCGGCCGAGCCGGGCGCGGCGCGCCTTCAGTCCGGGCCGGCGTCCGGGCCCGCCAGGGTGAGCGCGACGTGCCTTCAGTCCGGGCCGGTCGCCGGGCCGGCCAGGGTGGGCGCGATGACGGCGGAGGCGGCGGCCAGCAGGGACAGGCCCTCGGCGGCGGCGCGTACCCGCAGTTTCAGGTACGCCTCTGCGGGATCGGTCTGCTCGCTCGCGCCGAGCAGCACCACCGCGAGCTGGATGCTCTGGCGCACCGACAGCGCCTCGGTGAACCCGGCGATCAGCTCCGCGCAGCCGGCATCGCACATGCGGGTGTCGTCGCACTCCTCGGGCCACGGCAGGTCCGGGTCGTAGGCGGCGCCGATGCCGGCGGCCAGCGGCGCCAGCCGGTCGGGGTCACGCCCGTACAGGTCGAGGCTGGCGACCGCGGTGCCGCTGCCGGTGAACAGTGGCACCGACGTCGCGCCCAGCCCCAGTTCGGTGGCCGTGTCGCGGAAATTCGGCCAGCTCATCGTGCCCGCGCCGGACTGGCAGGCGTCCGGCGGTCCCATGCTGTCCTGAGCGGCCCGGGTCACGCTGTCGACGCCCTGCACCAGGTCGCCGCTCGCCGCGACGACGCAGGAACCGTCGTCGGGCCGCCGGACGATCGCCGCGTAGTCGACGGCGGCGATCCGGTCGGCTGCCAGGCGGGCGACTTTCTGCAGGTCGTCGGCGATCCCGGGTACGTCGTCCGGCGTCTCGGCAAGCGCCACGAGCGCTTCGGCCAGCGGCTGCCGCACATGAGTCGGAGTGTGCGTCACCGTGCTCCTCCCCCAGTTGATGCCATCACGACTGATTGCGGTCATTACCCCGTTTAGCCGCTTTTCACACGATTGGTGATTTCGTCGTTGCCGTCCCTGTGCCCTTTCCCTGGAGACGATCGATCAAGCGCCGTGCCCGCACCGGATCAGCTGGGATCGTCCGCGGGACGATCTGCCACTCGTGCCGCGACGAGGTGACGGTGGCCCGGCCGAGGGCCACCCGGGCGCAGTGGGCGCCCTGGTCGCGCAGCGACTGCGCCACGGTGGTCAGGCCGGCCGGCGCGGCGGTGTCACTGTCGTCCCAGCCGGTGACGACCAGGTCCGCGGGCACACGCAGCCCGAGGGCGCCGGCGGCACGCAGGGCACCGAGCGCCAGCTCGTCGCTCATCGCGGCGATCGCGTCCGGCGGGTCGTCGCCGCGCGGCAGTTCGAGGCTGAAGCGTTCACCCTCGGTGATGTGGATGGTCGGGCACACCGCCAGCCGCAGCCCGGCGGCCGGATGCCCCGCGCCGGTCCAGGCGTCCCGGAAGCCGACGGCGAAGCCGTCCACGGCGGCTTGGGCGACGCGTTGCACGTCGGTCGGCGAGCCATTGATCGGTACGAGGGTGAGCCCCATCCCCTCGGCCGCGCAGACGTCGGAGACCCCGGCGAGGAAACGAGCGGCCTGCGGATCGTCGAAGGCGTAGCTGAGCCGTTCGCCGAGCACCACACCGAGTGAGCCGGCCCGTCCGTGGCGCAGGGAGCGGGCGCCCGGATGCGGGCCGGGGTAGCCGAGGCGCTCGGCGGCCTCACGTACTTTCGCCGCGGCCTCGACCGAGACCCGGTCCGGCTGGGAGTAGGCATAGGAGACGGTCATCGGCGAGACGCGGTGTCGAAGGCCGACGCCTGGCTCAACGGCCGCGACTACGTGCTGCCCGACGACGTGAAGGCGCACACCGTGCCGCCGGCAGGCGGACGAGGTTTCCTCTCGCCCGCTCGGCCGGGATCTTGGGAGCTTGTGGCGGCCCGGCGGGCGCAACCTCCCAAGATCGACAGGATGGAGACGAATTGGCCGGCTGATTGTCAGTGCTGTCCCAGCGCAGCTGAGGCAGCACCGACAATCAGCCGGCCGGGTGAGGTCTCAGGTCCCGGCCGGGTGCACGGCCTGCCGGTGGGGCCGGACGGCAGCGGGCATCAACAGGCCGGTGAGTGCGAACAGGGCGCCCAGCACGTACCAGCCGGGGAAGCCCCAGGTGATGCAGAGGGCGATCAGCAGACCGGGCCCGGCGGCTTCGGCGAGTCCCGCGCCCAGGCCGAAGACGCCCAGGTACTGACCGGTGGCCTCGGCCGGGGCCAGCGCGAACGACACCTCGAAACCGCCGGCCGCGTGCCACATCTCGCCGACCGTGTGCACCACCGCCGCGCCGATCAGCACCAGGGCGGCGGCCCAGCCGGGCAGTGATCCGCTCAGTGGGATCAGCGCGCAGGAGACGAGGAACGCGGCACCGGCCCGGCGGTAGGCGGCCGCCCCGGCGGCCGGCGAGTCGATGCCGCGGCTGGCCCGCACCTGGAACAGCACGACGATGACGGTCGCGGTGATCATCGTCGCGGAGATGGACCAGTGTGGGGCCGTGGTCGCGCTGACCACCCACAGCGGGATCGCCACGGTGAGCACCTTGAACTGCAGCGCCATCACCCCGTCGATGGCGGTGATCAGCAGGTAGCGCCGGTCCCGCAGTGCGGGCCGGCGCGGACCGGTCACCGCCGGGGACGGCCACCCGGGCGGCAGGAACAGCACGAACACCGCCGACGCCGCGGTCGTCACCGCGATGCCGGCGACCATCGCCTGGTAGGCGGAGGTGGTGCCGACCTGGACGGCCCATCCGGCGAACGCCGCGCCGACCGAGACGCCCGCGTTGGTGACCGCCCGCAGGTAGGCCCGGAACTGCTGGGGACGGTCGCCGCCGTGCCGCCGGATCAGCGGGCTGCGGGCCGCCATGCCCGCGGTCTTCGCCGCCGTCGCCACGCTGACCGCCGCCACGAACGGCCAGAACGAGTCGACCGCCACGAACGCCGCGGTGGCCACGGCCTGGACGAGCAGGGTGACGACGTAGACACCGCGCGCTCCGATCCGGTCGGCGAGGTGCCCGGCCGCGATGCCCTGGGCCAGGGCGAACGTGCCGGCGATGCCGAGCCCGATCCCCACCTGGCCGGCGGGCAGCCGGACCGCCTCGGTGAAGTAGAGGACACCGGCGGTCAGATAGAGCCCGCTGCCGAGGGTGAACACCAGATTCGCCGCGGCGAGCAGACGCTGCGGCCCGGTAGCGGGAATCAGCCCGCCCAGTCTCATGCCCGCCATCCTGCCGTAAGGACCGAGAAGCCTTCAAGTGATTACATCCAGCTGCCTGCGGAGGCCGCCGAGAGTCATTGGATGATGGATGAGCCTCGCTGCCACGGAAGGAATCCGATGCCACCTCGCGTGCTCGTCTTCACCCGCACCACCGGTTACCGGCACGACTCGATCCCGGATGCGGTCGCCGCGCTCGATGGCGGTGAACTGCCGCGGGTGACCGTGTCGGAGGATCCGGCCGATGTCGCGGCCTGCGGCCGGTACGACGTCGTGGCGTTCGTCTCCACCACCGGTGACGTTCTCGACGCGCGGGGCCGTGACGCGCTGCGGTCGTTCGTCGAGGGCGGCGGCGGTTTCACAGGGGTGCACTCGGCGGCCGCCACGGAGTCGTCCTGGGACTGGTACGCGGACCTGCTCGGCGCCCGGTTCGCCGGCCATCCAGAGGGCGTGCAGAAGGCGACGGTACGCGTCGACGACGGCCACCCGTCGACCGCGCACCTGCCGTCGTCCTGGGTGTTCGCCGACGAGTGGTACGCCTTCTCCGACGTCCGCCCCGGCTCGACGCTGCTGCTCGACGTCGACGAGAGCACCTACCGCCCGGCCGGGTACGCCATGCCGGATCCGCATCCGCAAGCCTGGTGCCGCTCGGTCGGCGCGGGCCGCAGTTGGTACACCGCGCTGGGTCACAGCGCGGCGGCCTGGTCCGACGGCCGGTTTCGCACCCATGTGGCGAACGGCATCCGCTGGGCCGCGGGCGCATTAACTTAAACTCCTCAACTTTCTATGCGGACGGCAGCGATTCGGTGGCGCCGGCCCCGGACGGGGTCTACTTCCAATATTGGGACGGCACGAGACCGGCTTTCAACGACGGGCCGAACGGTCTGGAACGCCTCGACCACGTCATCGACTCGGCGCGACGGCACGGCCTGAAACTGGTGCTGCCGCTGACCAACAACTGGTCCGACTTCGGCGGCATCGATCAATACGTACGCTGGCGCGGCGGCTCCCACCACGACGACTTCTACACCGATCCCGTCATCAAGGGCTGGTACCGGGATTACCTCGACCACGTCCTCAACCGCGTCAACACGATCACCGGGGTGCGGTACAGGGACGATCCCACCATCATGACGTGGGAACTCGGCGACGAACCGCGCTGCAAGGGCTCGGGCGTCTATCCGCAGAGTCCGTCCTGCACCACCGCGACCATCACCGCGTGGGCCGACGAGATGTCCCGGCACATCAAGTCGATCGACGAGCGGCACCTGGTCAGCGTCGGCGACGAGGGCTTCTTCTGTGACGGGCCGGACGCGCCGGACTGGATCGACGACTGCGGCGAGGGCGTCGACACCATCGCGCTGACGAAACTGCCCGCCATCGACGTGATGTCGTACCACCTGTACCCGGACGGCTGGGGCGACCGCACCCCGCAATGGGGCGCCGAATACATCGCCCGGCACAACCGGGAGGCCGCGCGGCTCGGCAAGGCGGTGATGCTCGGTGAGTTCGGGTGGAAGGACAAGAACACCCGGAATCCGGTCTATCAACGATGGCTGGACGAGTTCACCCCTACCGGAGGGAACGGTTTTCTGTATTGGATCCTCTCCGGGTCGCAGGACGACGGCACGCTCTCCCCCGACTACGACGGATTCACCGTCTACTGCCCGAGTCCGGTGTGCACGACCGTCAGCAACGCCACCAGGGAGATCGCGTCCGGGCAACGGTCGCTGCCGCCGGTCGCCGACCACGACACCGCGGTCACCGCATCCGGCACGCCGATCACCCTGCGACCGGCGGCGAACGACATCGCTTACCGCACGAGGATCCGGCCGGCGAGCATCGCGGTGCTCGCCTCGTTCGAGACCGGCACCGAGGGCTGGGCGTCCGCGTCCTGGCAGGCCAACGGCGGCACCGTCGAGCAGACCACCGCCTTCGCCACCCACGGCGCCCACGGGCTGCGGGTGAACGCGGCCGACGGCGGCTGGTTCGGGGTGACCTTCGCCGAGCCGGTCGACCTGTCCACCCGTACCGCCCTGACCTACGACCTGCGGACCGGCCCGGTGGCCGGCACCAACGCGGCGATCGCCGTGCAGACCGGCGACGGGCTCGCCTGGCGCCAGTCCGACTTCACCTGGGTCGACCAGGACACCACCACCACGGCGACCATCGACCTGCTGTCCGCGATGTCCTGCGACAGCACGGCGCTGGCCGACGTCCGCGTCCTGTGGATCTACATCAACCCGGGCGCCGTCGACATCGACCACGTCCGGGCCGAGTGACAGCGGTCAGAGGTGCGCGGCGAGGGCGTTCGCGACGGCGGCGCGCACCGGATCCGGGTTCGCCCAGCTCCAGTTCGGGTGTGCCCGGTTGGTGAGCAGCACCAGGACCAGCCGGCGGCGCGGCTCGACGACCAGCGACGTGCCGGTGAACCCGGTGTGCCCGAACGTGGCCGGCCCGGCCAGCCGGCCCATGAACCACGGCTGGTTGAGCGTCACCCCGAGCCCGTGGTCGGAGGGGCGGCCGGGGCGGTCGGCGTCGTACGCCCGCTTGCCCTGGTTGGCGTTGACCAGCATCCGCCGCACGATGTCCGCCGACAGGATCCGCCGGCCGTTGTGGATCCCCTCGTCGAGCAGCATCTGCCCGATGACCGCCACGTCCCGCGCGGTGGCGAAGACACCCGCGTGACCGGCGACCCCGCCGAGCACGTTGCACACGTCGTCGTGGACGACACCCCGCAGCAGGCCCCGCGAGCTGCGGGCGTCGGTGGCGACCAGCCGCTGCGCGCGGGCCGCCGCGGTCAGCCACGTCAGCGGCAGGAACCCGGTGTCGCGCAGGCCGAGCGGGGTGAGCACCTCGTCGGCCAGCGCCCGGTCCAGGGACTTCCCGGTCAGCTTCTCGACCAGCTGCCCGAGGACCATCAGCCCCGTGCTGGAGTAGCGGAACGCGTCGCCCGGCACGCCTCCGGGCACCAGCGGGGCGGTGAGCACCGCCCGGCGGCGGGCGGCGGCGTCGGGCAGGCCGGTCACCTTCACACCGACCGGCAGCGCCCCGGTGTGCGTCAGCAGCATCGCCACCGTCACCCGGTCCTTGCCGGCGCCGGTGAACTCCGGCAGGTACCGCCGCACCGGCGCGGCCAGGTCGACCTTGCCCTGGTCGACCAGGCGCAGCGCCAGGATCGCGGTGTAGACCTTGGTCAGCGAGGCCAGGTCGAAGATCGAGTCGGGCCGCATGGCGACCCGCTCGGCGGCCGGCAGCTCCCGGGGACCGGCGGCGTAGCGCAGGGCGTGCCCGACCGCGGTGTGCATGGTGATCCTGCCGTCCACCATGGCCAGCGCGACCGCCCCGGCATAGCCCGGATGCGCGGGGTTCTGCGGGGTGGGTTTCAGGTTGCTGTGCAGGATGCCGGTGACGGCCTCGGTGTACGCGGCGGTCGCCTTCCCTCTCCGCACGGCGGCCTTCGCCCCCGGAAGGTCGGCTTTGGTGGCGGGCACGGCGGAGGCCCGCGGTTGCCCCGTCGCGGACGGCTGGGTCGGGTTGGCGCAGCCGGCGAGCGTGGCGGCGCCGGCGGCCAGGACGATACGGCGGGTGACATGCACCCGAGCATGATCGCAGAAGCCGGCCGCCATTCACATCACCGAATGGTCGCCGATCCGGCGCCGGGCGCTCCCCCGCACGGGTCCGGGGATACTACCGTCGGTGGCGTGAGCGAGAAGCTGCCCGAGATCCCCGAGGCGTACCAGCCGCCGGCGCACCCGCCGGAGACCGCCGCCGAGCCAGCCCTGCCGGAGACGGACACCGCCTACCGGCCGCACGTGGTCCCGGGACAGGTTCCCCAGCCACCCGTGCCGCCGCGCGGCACCCGGAGCCGATCGGGTCTCGTCGTCGCGGCAGTCGTTCTCGGGGTCACCCTGCTCGGCGGCCTGGTGGCGATCTCCGCCCAGCTCCGGACGCGGGAGGAAACCCCGCCGCCGTCCGTGCCGGCTGTCGTGCCGCAGGACACGACCGCGACCGCGGCCGCGACCGCCACCGCGACCGCCGCGCCGCCGCCGGCCGCCGCGTTGCCGGAGCTCACCGCGCTGCCCCCGAGCGCCGAGACAGAGGACCGCGAGGTGACGTACGGGGACGTGACCTCGATCCGGTTCGTCAACGTCTCCGCCGAGCCGGTCACCGTTCTGTGGCTCGACTACCAGAAGCAACGCGTCCGGTACATGGATCTGACACCCGGCCAGAGCTACGACCAGACGACCTACGCCGGTCACCTGTGGGTGGTGACGCACGCCGACGGCGCCGCCGTCGCGCTGTACCAGGCGACCGCCGAGGCCGCCCAGGCCGTCATCCGTTGAGAGCCCGCCCGATCATGCGTTCCCAGCGGATCGTTCTCGTGGCGGCCGCGCTGTTCGCCGTGACACATGCCGTCGGGGTGCTCCTCGCGGCGCCGGTCTGGCGTTTCGCGGAGCTGCTGAGTCTGGCGTCGCTGATCCTGTACGCGGTGGTGAGTGGGCTGCCCGCACCCCGGTGGGCGCTGCCGGCCGCCCTGGCGGTGCTGCTCGTGGACGCGGTCCGGACACTTTCCGGCACGCCCGGCGATGCGGACTACGACTGGCAGGTGCGCACGCCGGCGGACGGGATCGACACGACATCCGGGTTCGGGTCCGCGCTGGCCGCGTGGTGGGCGCCGCTCGTCGCGGTGGTGCTGCTGCTGACCGTCCGGGCTCGCGGGCGACGGCCGTCGCCTGTGGTCACCGCCGTCGCGGCGACCGCGGCGGTGCTGATCACCGGCTACGCGGTGGTACGGGTGATCGGTGTCGGGCTCCTGGCCCCGCAAGCCGACGCGGTGATCGCGGTGAGCCTGGCGGTGCTGCCCGCTGTCGTCCTCGGCCTGGCCGCCGTCACGCTCGCGGCGGCCCTGGCCGGGCGCGGGCACCGGCTCGCCGCCGCCGGAGCGTCCCTGCTGGCCGTCGTCGCGCTGCCGACCATCGACGCGGGAGTCGCGGCGACACCGTTGCCGTACGCCGCGAGCAACGACCCCGGCCTGTTCGGCTGGGATCTCATCATGCCCACGATGGCGATGCCCCAGCCGGTGCCGGCGCTGACGACCGTCCTGGAGATGGCGGCGTTCCTGCTGCTCGTGGCCGGCCTGACCGGATCACGGGCGGTCAGGCCGCAATGAGCGTCACCCCGCGGCCACCAGGCGGCGGTAGACGTCCACCGCGGCCGGCACCTGCTGCAGGCCCTGCTCGTTGCCCGCCGCGTCCGGGCCCGCCCACCATTTCATGAACCGGGCCGGTGGCATGCCCGCGTAGTCGGGACTGATCCTGCCGGGATCGGCCGCCGCCGCGGTGATCGTGCGGACCCAGCCGACGAACCGGGCGGCGTCACCCCGTACCGTCGTGCCGATCTCGCCGACCGCCCACGGCCGGCCGGTCGTGCGCCACACCGCATGCGGATAGCGGAAGAACTCGTCGGGTGTCGCGTACCGCCCCTGGTCCGGCGGCATGCCGGGGAACACGTAGGTGTCCCAGGAGACGACATCCGCCGGGTCGTCACGCTCGACGAACTCGCTCCAGTCGGCGCCCCGCTTCCCGGCGTGGTAGTGCTGCCAGTACCACATCAGATTCTTCTCGAGAGACGTCCGCGTACGGGCGGGGTGCGCGTCGACGATCCGGCGGTAGGCGCGGTAGGTGCCGAGGTAGACGTCCGGGGCGGCACGCGGATCCCGCCGCCGGCCCCAGTCGTCCTGCACCTCGTGGAAGTAGATCACCGACAGCCGGACGCGGTGCTCCCCCGCCCAGTCCAGCAGCGCCCGCAACCGGCCGTCGTCGCGGGTCTTGTGCGAGATGGTGATCGTCTCCTCGGGATGCCGCTCGGCCGCCCAGGTGAGCAGCGTGCCCACCATGTTCCGCTCACCGGGAAGCGGCAGCCGCCCACCGGCGAACAGCCGGATGCCGATGGGGCCGCCCCCGTACAGCTCGCGCTGCTCCGCATAGAGCCGCCGGAACGTGTCGGCGTCGTCGCTGGGCGGTCCCTGCGTCGACGCGATCACACCGAACCGGGTCGCCGAGGCCGCTTCAGCGGGCATGCCGGTCACGGTGACCAGTCCCGCCCCGAGCGCCGTCGCCATCAGATGTCGCCGCATGACCATCCCCACTGTCTAGCCCACGGCACGGCCGTCAGCCTCGACAAATGGCTCGAGTCATCTGTTCGGTGGCGTCCTCCCTGGACGGCTGTCACACCGAATCCGCGGGCGGCCTGACCATCGAAGGCCCGACGACGCTCGCGCACAGCGCGCTCCGGCTGGGCCTCGTCGACGTGGTCGAGTTGTTGCTCTGCCCGACCGTCGTCGGCGGCAGAACCCGGGTGCTCCCCGACGGGCTGCGGCTGGCCCTGACGCTCACCCGGGAACGCCGCTTCGCCAACGGCATGGTCCAGCTCACCTACGACGTCCACGACCGGGCGGGACTGACGGACCGTGCCTGACGACGACGTGCCGGACGATCTCGACGAGATCATGCTGCTCAGCCAGGAGCAGTACGAGTTCCTGCGGAAGGCCCACGAGGAAGGCGGCACGACGGGAGCCGGGATGCCGCGGACGTGGGTCTTCCCCGTCTCCGTGGAGATGCGCAGGGCTGGTCGTTCTCGAATCGTCCGTCGCCGCATCCGCGGGCGCGGGGCGGCCCGGCTGACTGGACCGGTTCTCCTATCGTGGCCGCCATGACAGCGCCGGACTCGTTCGCTCGACTGGTCGCCGAGCAGGCCGCGTCGGAGCATCCGTGGGGTGCCCGGGCCCGGCAGTGGGGTCTGCTCACCGTCTTCGCCCAGCTGTGGGAGTCACTCCTGCTGGCCCCGTCCGGCGAGGTGTTCGTCGATCGGGGCCTGCCGGACGCGGCGCTGTCCGCCGCCACCGGCGACGAGCGCGAGACCGCTCACGCCCAGGCGGCCCGCCGTCATCCGGAGCTGCGTCACCTGATGCCCCGGCGCCCGCCGGGCGCCCGGACCTGCCCGCAGTGCGACGGGTCCGGGGAGATCGCCCTGCCCGGGGGACGGCGGTTCTTCTGCGGCCCGCCCTGCAACACCAAGGGCTGGGTGTGAACGGAAGCGGGCCGGTCGAGGATTCGACCGGCCCGCGTGCGGTGGTGCTGGCTCAGTGCACGGCGACGGCGACGGCCGGCTCGGAGCGTTCGGCGGGGAGGCGGCCCGGCCGCACGATCAGGTAACAGACCAGGGTGGCGGCCAGCATGCCGCCGAACACCACCACCGCCATCGCGACCGCGCCGACGCCGAGCACCCCGACGAGCGGCGCGGCCAGGGCGCCGACGCCGAACTGGACGGCGCCGAGCAGGGCCGCGGCGGTTCCGGCGGCCTCGCCGTGGCGGGACAGGGCCAGGGCGGGCGCGTTCGGCATGGCGAAGCCGACCATCGCGAGGACCAGCCACAGCGGGATCAGGATGCCGGGCAGGCCGCCGGTGCCGGTGCCGGCCAGGATCAGCAGGATCAGGCCGAAGACGGTGCCGGCCACCAGGGCGCCGCTCATGATCTGCTGCGGGGTCCAGCGGCGCAGCAGGCGCACGTTGAACTGGGTGGCGGCGATCAGGCCGATGGCGCCGCCGGCGAAGACCAGGGCGAACTCCTGCTCGCTCATGCCGTACCCGTCCTGGAAGACGTACGACGAGCCGCTCACGTAGGCGAACAGCGCGGCCATCGCCAGGCCGGCGACCAGGATCAGGCCGACGTAGACCCGGTCGGTGAGCAGCCTGCCGTAGTCGCGGGCGGTGCCGAGGACGCCGCCGCCGCGGCGCTGGGCGGGTGGCAGGGTCTCCGGCAGCACGATCGCCGACACCGCCATGATGGTGACGCCGATGACGGTCAGGACGACGAACACGCCGCGCCAGGACGTCCAGTTCAGCACCAGGCCGCCGATGGTCGGGGCGAGGATCGGGGCGACGCCGACGACGAGCATCAGCCGGGAGAACAGCCGGGCCGCGGCCAGGCCGGTGAACAGGTCGCGCACCATGGCGGTGGCGACGACGGTCGCGGCGGCGGCGCCGAGGCCCTGCAGCACCCGCAGCGTGCCGAGCACCGCCACGTTCGGCGCGATCACGCAGAAGACCGAGGCGAGCACGTGCACGGCGATGCCGGCCAGCAGCGGGAACCGGCGCCCGAACGCGTCGGACAGCGGGCCGACCAGCAACTGCCCGAACGCCAGGCCGACGAGCGTGCCGGTCAGGGTGAGCTGCACGGACGCGGCGGTGGTCTGCAGGTCGTCGGTGATCGTCGGCAGGGACGGCAGGTACATGTCGATGGTGAGCGGCCCCAGGGCGGTGAGGAAGCCGAGCACGAGCACGATCCGGAAACGGCGCCCGAGCGGGAGCCGTTCGCCGGGAGAAAGGGGCAGGGTCACACCTGGCGACAAGTCTCCCCGGGCCCGCCAGCTTCCGCCCACCACGGTTTCGTTGCGGTGGTCACAATTTCGGCGAAGGCCCGGCCCGGCGAGAAGACGCCGGACCGGGCCGTTTCCGGGTCAGTCGGTCAGGGTGCCGGTGATCGGTGACAGGGCGACCGGCTCCTGGACGCCGGGCAGGAACACCATCGGCAGGAACCGGAGGTGTTCCGGGCCCTCGGCCTCGGTGTCGGTGACGGTCGGCGTGGTCACGGTGAACGTGGTCGTGCCCGGCTCGATCTCGATGAACGGCTGCAGGAAGGTGCTGGACAGCGGCCGGGACGGTTGCGGGTCCTCGCCGCTGACCGAGGTGAACCATGCGGGGTCCACGTCGGTCGAGGAGAGCTCGGTACCGGTCGCCGGTTTCTCGGGCAGCAGCACCAGGTACAGGTACGCGTCGGCGGCCCCGGACAGGTTCACCGTCCAGGTCAGCGGTGATCCTTCGGCGGCGGTCGCGGCCGGGGTGATGGTGATCTCCGGCGCCGGCTCGTCGTCGCGGACGAGGACGCCGCCGTCGTGGTCGCCGACCACGGCGTTGCGCAGCGCCTTCGCCGACACCGTGTACCGCAGGTCGCCGCTGTAGGTGGTGTTGCCGAGCACCGACACCGGCACCGGGATCCGCGTGGTGCCCGGCCTGATGTCGGTCACCCAGCTCGTCGTCCGGTAGGTGCGCGGATCGGTCAGGAACAGCCGCACCTGGGCGGGCAGCTTGCCGCGCACCTGGACCGGCACCGTGTACGTGGTGGTCCCCGAGTCGGTCTCCCCGACGTCGAGCTGTCCCACGTCGATCCGGTCGAGCGGGGCCGGCCGCGGATCGGGGGTGCCGGGCCGCCAGCCCCACGCGTCGATCAGCCAGGCCGGCCCGCCGCCCTGCGGGGTGATCTCCAGAGCGGTCACCGCACGGACGTCGCGCGGCAGTGGCAGCCGGACCTCCTGAGCCCAGTACGAGCGGGTGGAGTCGCTGCCGGGCAGCCCGGTGACGGTGGCCGTGCCGAGCGTGGACCGCCGACCCCGGTCGTCGGTGACGGCGACGGTGAACGGCGTGGCGGGCGCGTTCGGCGGCACGATCAGCCGCAGCGCCAGCTGATGCGATCCGGCGACCGGCATCGCCCGGGCCGGTTTCAGGGTTCCGGTCGTGCCGCCGGTCAGCGCCACCGCGTACCGGCCCGGCTCGGGTTGCCAGAACGGCACGAAATGCGGCGACTCGACGGCGATCTCGGGGTCCATCAGGCAGGCGGCGTCGTCCGGGTCGCCGCTCACCTGCGGGCAGAGCCGGGCACCCCGGACGCCGAGCGACGCGTCCGGAACGATCGCGGCGCTGCGGTTCGCCCCGATGGCGTGCGCCAGTACCCGCGCCGGGCCGGCCGACGGCGCCCGTACCCCGGAGCCGTCCAGCAACGGCCGGGCCCGCTCGTCACGGGCGACGAACAGCGACGCCGCCGCCGCGATGTAGGTCGCGCCCGCCGTCTGCTGCTGCTCCGCGGTCAGCCGGGCCGGGGCGACCCCGGCCGTACACAGCGGGTCGTCCTCGGCCCACACGTCGTCGAAGGCCGGCCCGGCCGCCTGCCCGGGGGTCCACTCGGTGTTGAAGTAGTTGTGGTTCGCCCCGATCATGTACAGCGCGCTGTGCAGCGCCCGTCCGGAGCTCACCCCGCGCGTCGCGTCGACGAACATCTGCCCTTGCAGGTCGGCGACGTCCCCGTCGCAGCCGGGCAGGATGGTCACCGACGGCACGTCCGGTTGCGGGTTGTGGCCGAAGATGGTGGGCCCGACCAGCACCTGCCCGCGGATCGTCCAGCGCACCGGGCCCCGGTAGTCGTCGGGGGCGGGCGGGGCGAGACTGTCGATCGCGGCCCGGTTCACCCCTTCGCCGCCGCGCGAGTGGCCCATCAGCAGCACCTGGGACAGGTCGGCCCGGGGCAGCGCGCGGACGACGGCGGGCGCACCGGCCCGGCCGCTGCCGGCCCAGTCGGCCCAGCGGGCGAGGTGGGTGCGCACCAGCGACGAGCGGGCCTGCGCGCCGCCGTCGGTGTCGGCGCCGTCCTGGCCGTTGATGCCGTTCGCCGAGATCGACACGGTGAGGTAGCCCTGCGAGGCGAGCAGCTGCTGCGCCTGGAGGTAGCCGCGGTGGCTGGGCACCGGTTCGGCGCCGGACGGGCACGGCCACTGGCCGAGGATGAAGCCCTCCTCACCGGGGACCCAGCAGGTCCAGTGGCGGCCGTGCAGGAACAGCGCGAGCGGCCGTCTGCCGGGCGCGTTCACCGGTCCGACCACGACTGCCTGCATCTCGACCGGCTGCGGATAGGTGGAGAGCTTGATGCCGGGCAGCGTGTATTCACCGGTCGTCGTCGTGTACGGCCCCGGCACGCCGGGGTCGAACGTGTGGGCCGGCTGTTCGGCGGCCGTGGCCGGTGCGGCAGCCGCTCGTTTCGGGGCCTTCGGCGCGGCCGCGTCCACCCGCCGGCCGCCGATGCGCACCTGCAGGTCGGACAGCTTGCCGGTGGCCCCGCCCGATAGCACGAACGTCTTCAGATCGGCGGCGCCGCGGGCCCGGCCGAGCAGCCGGTCGCCGGCCCAGAACTCGACGGCGGCGTCCCCGGGCGGGATGATCCGCTCGCTGGTCCAGGTCAAGGCGCCCTTGTCGAAGGACCAGCCGGGCGGCAGCACGCTCGCCACCGGCTCGGGTGGCTCCGCCGACGCGGGTACCGGTACTCCCAGGAGCAGCGCGCTCGCCGCCGCCACGGCGATCAGCATTCTTCGCATGCGCCCGTTCTACTCGACCCATGCAAATACGTGGATGCGAACCGGGGAGGGCGGCCGCCCTCCCCGGTTCATCCCTTCAGATGGTCAGCGCTGCAGCGTCAGGACGCCCGGCCGGTACGGCAGCAGCCCGTAGTCGCCACCCGAGTTGGGCGAGCGACCCTGGTAGAGAAGCTGCAGGTTGCACGGGTCGATCGTCATGGTCTGGTCGGCGCTGGACCGGATCAGCTCGCCGTGGCTGATGTCGTTGGTCCAGGTGGCGCCGCTGTTGGCCTTGCCGGCGAACGGGTTGCCCTCGGTCGCGGCCTGCGGCGTCCACGAGCCGTTCAGGCTGGTGGCGGTGAACGACCGGAAGTAACGGCCGTTCGCACCGATCGCCTCGACGATCATCAGGTACTGGTTCTGGCCCTTGACCTTGTAGACCTGCGGGGCCTCGAACAGGTTGTTGGTGGTGTCGCTCATGATCGTCGTGTACGAGGAGCCGAAGTTGCCGGGGAAGTTCCCGATCGGCATGCTCGCCCGGTAGATCTTGCCGTTGTCACCGGCGAAGAACAGGTACATGTTCTGCGAGTCGGCGATCAGCGTCTGGTCGATCGGCCCGGTGCCGGAGCCGGTGATGCTGCCGGTGAACAGGGTCTGCGGCGCCGACCAGCCGTTGGGGTTGGTGGGGTCGCTGGAGGTGCGGTAGGAGAACGCCGGACCGCCCCACTGGTAGGCGAGCACCCAGATGTTCTTCGGCGCGAAGTAGAACAGCGACGGCGCGACGGCCGAGAAGTTCATCCCGTTCTGGCTGGCCGAGCCCATCTCGGACCAGTTGGTGAAGGTGCCGAAGTTCATCGAGCCCCACGAGGTGCCGTTGTCGTGCGTGGTGGCGTAGACGAGCTGCTTGCCGTTGTACGGCGCGTGGGTGAAGTCCTTGAGCGCCACCCAGCCGGCCTTCGGGTTCGCCAGCACACCCGTCGACGACCAGCGGTAGCTGGACGGCAGGGTGCAGGAGCCACCGGAGGTCGGCGAGGTGGTCGGGGTGCTGCCGCCGACCTTGACCAGCTGCCACTGCTGGTTGGCGCCGTTCCAGTCGCTGTACTGCACGATGTTCGCCCCGTCGGCGGTGGACGCGCCCTGCACCTCGACGGCCTTGCCGCTGTTGCGGTTGATCAGCTGGATGTAGCCGTCGACGTCCTGGACGCTGAACTGCTGGTTGGTGGTGTTGTTGTCGGTCCACTGCACGATCGCGCCGCCGTCGGCGGTCGACAGGTTGTACACGTCGAGGACCTTGCCGGAGTGCTTCGACTTGAGCCGGTAGAAGCCGCCGCCGGAGTCGACGAACTGCCACTGCTGCTGCGCCTGGTCGTTGCGGGTCCACTGGGTGATCCGCGCGCCGTCACTGGTGGACAGGTTGTAGACGTCGAGGGCCTTGCCGCTGGTGCGGTTGACCAGCACGTACGAGGCGTTGGTGTCGATCGTCGCGGCGGAGGCCGCGGTGGCGGTCACCGCGACGGCTGCGCCGCCGGTGAGCAGGACCATCGCCGCGAGGGCGGTGCGCCACGTTCTGCGGCGCGTCCGGGTGGGTGTCATGAGCGGTTCTCCAGGAGCTCGGGGATGTACGGGGGAAGGGTTCAGCCGGCGGTGCAGGACCGGACCTGCGGCCGCGCGGAGGTGTTGCCGTTGAAGGTGGTGGTGAAGCCGAACGTGTTGCCGGATCCGTTGCTCTTGACGGTCATCACGTTGCCGCTGGTGTCCCAACTGGCGGCGCCGCTCCAGACGGTGCTCACCTTCTGCGGCGCGGTGAGGGCGACCACGACCGTCCAGGTGGAGGCCCCGGTGACGGTGACCGAGGTGTTGTACCGGTCGCCCCAGACGGTGCCGGCGGTCGCCGTCGCGGTGCAGCCGCCGCCCGGGGTGCTGCCGCCGGCGTTGAGCGCGTTCAGGACCGACGTGTAGGCGGCCTTCTTGTTGCCGCCGGCGTCGAACAGCAGCGGGTTCGTGCCGGTCCGCCACGAGTCGCTGTCGCGGATGCCCCACACGGTGATGCCGGTGCAGCGGGCGACGGCCAGGCAGGCCTTGGTGACGGCGGCGTACGCGGCGGCCTGGCCGCTGCCGGAGATGTCCAGCTCGGTGATCTGCACGTCGACGCCGAGGTCGGCGAAGCGCTGCAGGTTGGCCTGGTAGTCACCGGGCGCCGAGTTGGTCAGGTGCGACTGGAAGCCCACGCAGTCGATCGGCACGCCGCGGGCCTTGAAGTCCCGGACCATGTTGTAGACGGCGGTGCTCTTCGCGTTCACGCCGTCGGTGTTGTAGTCGTTGTAGCAGAGCTTCGCGGCCGGGTCGGCGGCCCGCGCGGACCGGAACGCCGCCTCGATCCAGTCGTTGCCGGTGCGCTGCAGGCTGGAGTCGCGGCGTGAGCCGCGGCCGTCGTCGGCGAACGCCTCGTTCACCACGTCCCACGAGTGGATCTTGCCCTTGTAGTGGGTGGCGACCTGGGTGACGTGGTTGAGCATGGCCGACCGCAGGGTGCTGCCGGACAGCGACTGCGCCCAGCCGGGCATCTGCGAGTGCCAGGCCAGCGCGTGGCCGCGGACCTTCTGGCCGTTGGCCTGCGCCTGGGCGAGGATCCGGTCGCCGCCGGTGTAGTTGAACACGCCGCGGGACGGCTCGGTGGCGTCCCACTTCATCTCGTTCTCCGCGGTGACGGAGGTGAACTCGGACTTCAGGATCCGGGTATAGGTGCTGTCGCCGAGTTTCGAGGCGGCGATGGCGGCGCCGAAATAGCGGCCCTTGGCCTCAGCCGACGCGCCGAGGGTGGCGGCGGCGTCGGAGGTGCCGGCGAAGAAGATCGCGGCGCCGGCGCCGACCGTGCCGGTCAGCAACACCGGCAACAGCTTGCGCAGCCGTAGGGGGAAACGGGGCATGGTGGAGCCTTTCCAACTGGGGAATTCCGTGCGCGAGAACAGTTAGGGGGATGCGCACGGCAATACAATTGGCGATGTTGCCACAATTACGAGCACGTTTCAACTGGCTCGTTTTCCCAGCTCAGGATGCGTTTGATAAAGGCGACCAGTAATACATGTTCACGATAACAACTTCTTTGGAACCGAATGCTCGACCATTGCGAGGGCGACCGCATAACAACTTTCCGAGAACTTTCTCGCGGGACCGCCGGGCGGTATCCTGCCCGGCAGCGCGAAACGATCGAGGACGGGCCGGGCGATGACAGTGACCGAGACGACGACGGCCGACCTGGTCGCCGCGGCCCAGCGGGGTGACCGGCAGTCCCTCGACCGGCTCGTCGCCGAACATCTCCCGCTGGTCTACAACATCGCCGCCGGCGCGCTCGACGACCCGGCCGACGTCGACGACGTCGTGCAGAACACGATGCTGCGTGCCGTCCGGGATCTGCGCTCCCTCCGTACCCCCGGAAGTTTCCGCCCCTGGCTCGCCGCCATCGCCGTCCGGCAGGTCGGCACCCACCAACAGCAGGCGGCCCGCGACCGAACCGCCTCCCTCGACGAGGCCACCGGCCGGCCCGACCCGGACGCCGACATCGAAGGGGTGACCGCGCTGCGGGCACACCTGACCGGGCAGCGCCGGGAGGTCGCCGAAGCCACCCGCTGGCTCGACGCCGGCGACCGGACCGTGCTCGCGCTGTGGTGGCAGGAGGTCGGCGGACTGATCAGCCGCGCCGAACTCGCCGACGCGGCCGGCCTCAGCATCGCCCACGCAGCGGTGCGGGTCCAGCGGATGCGCGCCGAACTCGACGCCGCCCGCGGCATCGTGGCCGCCCTCGCCGCCCACCCCACCTGCCCCCGGCTCGCCGAGACGATCACCGGTTGGGACGGACGGCCCAGCCCGCTGTGGCGCAAACGCATCGCCCGGCACGTCCGGTCCTGCCCCGCCTGCGCCGCGGCAGCCGGAGCACGGGTGCCGGCCGAACGGCTCCTGAACAGCCTGCCCGCGCTCGCCGTACCCGCCGGACTGCTCGAGGCGACCCTCGTCAAGACCGCCGCCGGGGTCGCCGGGACAGCCGCCGCCACCGGTGTCACCGCCGCGATCGCCGCACACCCGATCGCCGCCGCCGTGGCGAGCCTGACCGTCGCGGCCGCCATCGCCGTGCCGGTCGTCGGCACCATGGGATCCGGGCCGGCCGCGCCCGCCGTGACCGCCGCCCCGGCCACCCCCACCGTCCCGCTGGGCCGCCTATCCCTGGAATGGACCGGCGGCGGGTACCTCACCACCAGCGCGACAAGCGACGCCGCCACGGTCGCCGGAGTCACCGGCGCCGGCCGCCGCCGGGCCACCTTCGTCGCGGTCGCCGGGCTCTCCGATCCGGCCTGCGTGTCGTTTCGCACCCTGGACGGGCGGTACCTGCGGCACTACGAACTGAAGGCGTACACCCACGAGGCCGCCGCGACCCCGATCTTCCGGCAGGACGCCACGTACTGCCCGCAGCCCGGCGCCGGCGCCGGCACGGTGATGCTGCGCTCGTTCAACTATCCCGACTTCTACCTGCGGTGGGACGGCAACGGGCTCGGCATCGGATATTTCCAGGACACCGCGGGCTTCCGGACCTCGAGCACCTTCCGGCTCCGCCCGGCCCTCGCGACCGGTTGACCCCGGCGCTCAGACGTCCAGGATCAAGGCACGGTGGTCGGAGACCTCCGGCACGGCCAGGATCTCGAACCCGCTGACGGCGGCGACGTCGGAGACCAGCAGGTAGCTCGCGTGGCGTACCGGCTTGGGGTAACGAGAGGTCCGGGTGTCGGCGGCGCCGACCAGGTCGGTCAGCCCGGCCCCGGCCAGCACCCCGAACGTCTCGCTGTCCGGCAGCAGATTGAAGTCACCGCACAACACCACCAGGTCGCGGGGACCACGGATCCGGCCGACCAGAGCGGCGAGCCGCTCCGCCTGCTCCCGCCGGGCCGGCGTGTCACCCTTGCCCCGCGGATCCCGCAGCCCGTGAACCTGCACGACCCAGACCGCACGGCCGGCGGCCCGGTCCACCGTGCGCACCGCCAGCGCGACCCGGGGCCGGTCGGTGACCGTCCACTCGTCGTGGTCGGCGAACTCGCCGTGCACGAAGGCCGACTCCACACCGGCGACCGGCAGATTCTCGGCGACCAGGGTGGCCAGGCCGAAATCCTGACGATGGCGGGCGCCGTCACCGTCCGACACCGGACCGGAGTCAGCGGCCACGAAGACCGCCTGATGGCGGGGCAGCGCGCCACGGACGTCCGCGAGCAGGTCCGCACGCTGCGGCAGAACCCGCTCGCCGTCGGCGAACCGGGTCCAGCCGGTCAACCCCGGCGTCCGCGTCACCTCCTGCAGGCAGACCACGTCCGCCTTGCTGCCGGGCAGCCACGCGAGCAGCTCGTCACACATCGCGCCACCCCAGGCGTTCACACTCGCGATCCGCATCAGCGGATCTTAGGCACAGCGCGACGCCGAGCGATCCCGGGAGGATTGCGGTTGCCGTCGTTGTCGCCGGGGTACGGCCTGCTCCATCCGCGGTAGCCGCGGTCCGAGAGGGCACGGTATCCTCGGCCGGAATCCTGTCGCTCGTCGATGGCCCGCGTGCGCCGAGAAGCACGCCGCCGATGACTTCTGATTACTGGAGCGCCCTGGCTCCCCTGTGGTGAAGCCGGCGATCCGGGTGCGGACGCCCCGAGAGATCCGATCAGCTCGCCGGCCACGTCGCCACCGCTGCTGGGGCCACCTCGTCGCGGCGCCACTGTGGCCGATGCACGGCGCCAACCTGGGTACCCTACTGCGTACCTGCGACGCCGTCGGCGCCTGCCTCGCGGTGCCGCCGTTCGGCTGGGTCGACGAGGTCCTGGCCCGTGGGAACACCCTGCGCCAGCCCGCCTGCGTGCACCGGGTCGGCAGTCCACTGCGCTGGCTCGCCGACGAACGCCGGGCGGGCGCCGCCGTCCTCGGCGTCGAACTGGCCGACGAGGCGGTCCGGCTCGCCGACCTGCCACCGGCCCGCCGCCGAACCGTCATGGTGCTCGGGCACGAGGCCACCGGCATCCCACCGGAGGCCCTGGATCTGCTCGACGGCGCGGTCGAGATCCCGATGACCGGCACCGGATCCAGCCTCAACGTCGCCGTCGCCGGTTCCCTCGTCCTCTACCGCCTGGCCGGCCTGCTGTGACCCGCACGGCCCACCCCCGCGGGCCGGATCATCGGGGACCGCCGACCCGGCGGCCATGAGGCCGGCGATGTCCCCGGCAGCGACTGGATCTTGACACAGGTGGCGTGACACGATGCGACGCCGTATCAGGGAAGAGGGAACCGAACATGCGCATGACCACGGGCGGGCTGTCACTGCTGGCTGTCAGTGTCATCGGGGCGGTGGCGAACCTGTGGGCGCGGGAGGCGTTCCCGGCGCAGTGGGGCGGCCCGAACATCGGGGGCGGGATGCTGCAGTCGATGTTCTACGCCGGCGCGGTGGCCGGTGTCGCTCTGGCCGTGACCGGGATCGTCAGGGCGCGGCGCGACCGCTGATCCTGACGGTCATCGCAGCTGGACCTTCAGTGGGCCGGTGTTGCGGGCGCTGCCACGGGTCCGCTCGGCGGAGCCGCCGCTGACCGACATGGCGCCGGCGAGCTGGAACCGCAGCTCGCCGGACCGCAGCGAGGCCGGCACGTCGTAGACCGCGGTCATGGGGGACGGCGACATGTTGCCGCGGCCCCACGGCCCGAACGAGACCTTGTCGACGGACACCGGGCGGTACGTCTTCCCGCCGGCGGTGAACGGCAGCGACCCGGAACGGTCCGGGGTCAGCGCGATCGGCAGGGTGACGTAACAGTGGAGCGTGACCACGAGCCAGGCGCGGCCCGGCGGGGCGTAGCCACGGCCCTCGACCGCGGCGAACAGGCCGACGTCGACGCTCTCGACCGCGAGCGAGAACGCGGGCAGCTGTGGCTGGTCGGCCGCGTACTGCTTGGCGAACGGCTCCACCGGGTGGTAGACGAGGGCCATGTCGGACCGGTCACCGACACGGGCGCCGGTGCGCATGTCCATGGTCTGCGGCCGGCCGTCGTCGACGGTCAGCGTGACGGGCTGCCCGACCGGTGCGCTCACGAGCAGGGACAGCTCCCGCAGCGCGGGCAGCCGCACCTGGCGGCCGCCGGTGCGGACGGTGAGCGGATGCGGGATCCACGGCTCCCCGGCCTCCGGCTCCTTCATCGAGTCGCCCTTGGCGAAGCTGAGCACCACCAGCTCCTGACCGGACGGCGCACGCAGCTCGGGCGTGGCGCCGGGCGGCATGGTCCACGCGCCGGTGACGGCGTCCGCGACCTGCTCCCTGGTCTGCACCGCCGGGGCCGCGCCGGCCGCGTCGGTGATCACCGCCCAGCCCGCGCCGCGCAGCTCCGCCCGGGCCGCCGGCGGTTTGGCCAGAGCGCTGTCGTCGAGCCGGGTGCCACTGAAGATGCCGACGAAGAACGGACTCACCGTCACCGGGCCGGCAGGCGACGGCACGGGCGACGCGGCCGGTGCCGTGGTCGCCGGCGTCGTGGTGCCCGGCGGTTCGGTGCCCGCGACCGAGCAACCGGCCAGCAGGACCACCGTGAGCATCACCCCGAGCCGGAGCGGCCGCGCATCGTCACCCGTCACGACGACATCGTAGGCGGCGGCGCCACCTCCGAGGTTGCCGGAGATCCATCCGGCTCGATAGCGTGTCTTCCGGGAAAACGCTTTCCGGCAGTACGGAGGAGCGCGCATGGGGTGGCTCGACACGGTCGGGGGTCTGGCGTACCGGATGGTCCGGGCGATGGCCGGGGTCGCGCCGAAGCCGGCGCCGGCGAGCCGGACGCTGCGGGAGCGCCTGGCGTTGCTGGCCCTGTTCCGGCTGGCCGGCCCCGGGTACGCCACCGTCCTGATCGTCGCGCACACCGTCGCCGCGGTGTCCCCCGCCGCCCTGGCCCTGGCCACCGGCGGTCTGGTCGCCACCATGACCGGGACCGGTGGCGTGACCCTGTCGGCGGGCGCCGGCCGGATGCTGCTGGTGTTCGCGGCGCTGCTGCTGGCTGAGCAGGCCGCCGAGATGACCCGGGAGATCACCGACCGGCTGGCCGCCGACGAGATCGACCGGCGGGTACGCCGCCGGGTGCGCCGCCTGGCCGCCGCGCCGCCCGGCATCGAGCACCTGGAGAGTCCCGGTTTCGCCGACGACGCGCTGCGTGCCTCCGACAACGGCTCCGGCGGCTGGGGGACCAGGTCGGCGGGCACCGCCGCGACCGGGCAGATCCGGCTGTTGTTCCGCTGGGGGTGCGCGCTGGTCTCCGCGGGACTGCTGGCGGCGTACTTCCCGGTTCTCGCCGCCGGTCTGGTGCTGGGTTCGCTGCTGATGCGGGCGATCGTGCGGCAACAGTGGATCGGCGTGGTGGAGGTCTGGGACGACCTGGTTCCGGAGGAGCGGCGCGGCGGCTACTGGGCCGACCTGGCGGCGGGACCGGCGGCGGCGAAGGAGGTCCGCCTGTTCGGACTGGGCGGCTGGGTGATCGAGCAGCGGCGGATCAGCGAACGGGTGCGGCTGCTGGCCACCGGCACGGCCGGGCGGGCGATGCTGCGCAGGCAGGGGTACGTGCTGACACCGACCTTTCTGCTGGCGGCGTCCGCTCTGCTGGTGCCCGGTCTGGCCGCCGCCCGCGGGCAGATCACGGTGGCCGCGCTGGCCACCTGCCTAGGTGCGGCGTGGGGTGTGTTCCGGGTGGCGGGCGTGGGCCTCGAGGCGTTCGACATCGAGTACGGCGCGGGCGCGGTCCGGGCCCTGGACCGGCTGGAGCGACGGCACCTGCCCCGGTCCGCGGTGACAGCGGGCGGTGGCCGGGCCGCCGGATCCGGGCCGCCGCTGATCCGGTTCGAGGGAGTGGCCTTCGGCTATCCGGGTGCGGACCGGCCCACGCTGCGCGGGCTGAACCTGGATATCCGGCCGGGCGAGGTGATCGGCGTGGTCGGGGTGAACGGCGCCGGCAAGACCACGATGATCAAGCTGCTGGCCGGGTTGTACCGCCCGGACACCGGCCGGATCACCGTCGACGGCGCCGACCTCGCCGACCACGACGTGCACGCCTGGCGGCGCCGGATCACGGTGGTGTTCCAGGACTTCATCCGGTACCCGCTGTCGATCCGCGACAACATCGCGCTCGGCGCCGCCGACCACCCGCCGCTGCCGGCCGGGACCGTCGCCGGGCTCGCCGGTGACATCGGCCGCGACGATCTGGAGGTTCCCCTGAGCCGGGGCCGTACCGGCGGCACCGACCTGTCCGGCGGTCAGTGGCAGCGGCTGGCGTTCGCCCGGGCGCTGTACGCCGTCCGTTGCGGCCGCGACGTGGTGGTGCTCGACGAGCCGACCGCCCACCTCGACGTGCGCGCCGAGTCCGAGTTCTTCGACCGGATGGTCGCCGAGGTCCGCGGGGCGACCGTGCTGCTGATCTCGCACCGGCTCTCCACGATCCGCAACGCCGACCGGATCGTCCTGATCGACGGCGGCCGGATCGCCGCGACCGGCACCCACGACGAGCTGCTCGCGGCGGGTGGCGCGTACGCCGGCCTGTTCCGGTTGCAGGCGGCCCGGTTCGCCGAGGCCGGCGGCGGGGCCGAGCGGTGAGGGCGAACCTGCGGGTGCTGCGGCACGTCCTGGCGGTGGCGTTCCGCGCCGACCGTACCCGGGCGATCGTGGTCCTCGTTCTCGTCGCCCTGCTGTCCGGAGCTGTCGCGATGACCGGGTTCAGCCAGCGCTGGCTGGTCGACTCGGCGACCGGCGGCACCGTGGCCGGGGTGGTGACGGCCGCGGTCGTGGGCGGTCTCGCGCACATGGTCCACAACGGCGTGCAGCGCGCCCAGTCCAAGATCCGTAACGATCTGGCGTTCGCCGCCGAGGTGGAACTCAGTCAGGAGATCCTGGCCCGGGCGGCCACGATCCCGACGATCGAGCACCTGGAACGGCCCGGCTACCAGGACCGGATGAAGGTGCTGCGGGCCGGGACCCGCGCCCTGGCAGCGTCCTCGTGGCTGGTGGCCGAGACCGCCGCGTCGGTGCTGAGCCTGCTGCTCAGTCTGTGGCTGCTGGCCACCGTCGCGCCGGCGCTGATCGTGATGGTGGTCCTCGCGGCGGTGCCGCTGTACGCGGTGTCCCGCACCCGGGTGCTGGTGCAGCGGGCCGCCGACGAGACCGCCGAGGCCACCCGGATCGAGAAGGAGCTGCACGACCTGTTCCTCACCGCCGGGGACGCCATGCAGATGCGGATCGCCCTGGCGGACCAGGTCCTCGACGAGCGGGCCGACCGGCTGTGGGCGCGAAGTCAGCGCCGGCGCCGCCGGGCACAGATCCGGGCCGGGCTGTGGCAGTTGCTCGGCTGGACGTGCTACGCGGCCGGGCTGGTCGGCGCGCTGTGGTACGTGGGACGGCTGGCCGTGGACGGCCGCGCCACCGCCGGCGACCTCGTCCTGGTCGTCACCCTGTCGACGCAGTTACGGGCCCAGGTGGCGACGACCGTCACCGGGTTCAGCGGGGTCGCCGACGCCGGGCACGCGATCGGGCACTACCGGTGGCTGCTGCGGTACGCGGGCGAGCACTCCGGAACCGGCGACCGCACTCCCCCGGCCGCCCTGCGGAACGGGATCACCCTGGACGGGGTGTCCTTCGCGTACCCGGGCACCGATGCACCGGTCCTGGAGGACGTCTCGGTGCACCTGCCCGCCGGGGCGACCGTGGCCCTCGTCGGTGTCAACGGCGCCGGCAAGACCACCCTGATCAAGCTGTTGCTGGGCCTCTACCCGCCCACCCGCGGCCGGATCACGGTGGACGGGACCCCCCTCGCCTCGATCCACCCCGAGGCTTGGCGGGCCCGGGTCGGCGGGACACTGCAGGACTTCCTGCAGCCGCAGCTCACCGTCCGGCACGCCGTCGGCATCGGCGACCTGGAAAGGCGCGACGACGACGCGGCGGTACGGCACGCCGTCGACCGGGCGGGCGCCGGCCCGCTCGTCGACCGGCTCGGCGACGGCCTCGACACCCGGCTGGGCACGGTGTTCGGCGGGGTGGAGCCGTCCCGCGGGCAGTGGCAGACGCTCGCGCTGGCCCGCGGCCTGATGCGGACCGATCCGCTGCTGCTGGTGCTCGACGAGCCGACCGCCGCCCTCGACCCGCTGGCCGAGCACGAGATGTTCCAACGGTTCGCCACGGCCGCCGGCCGCCCGGACGCGGTGACCCTGCTCGTGTCGCACCGGTTCTCCACGGCGAGCATGGCCGACCTCATCGTCGTCCTCGGCGAACGGACCGTCGTCGAGACCGGAACCCACGCGGCCCTGTTGGCAGCCGGCGGCGAATACGCCCAGATGTACGCCCTCCAAGCCGGCCACTATCGATAGGCCCACTCGCCGGCCGCGTCGATCCTGGTCGTAGAAGACCGCGGTGAAACGGGGCAGGAGGCGGCGGCGCATATCGATCCCTGCCCACTCCGGGATTCTGCCTTCCCGGCACGGCGGCAGCTGGACAGTGGTGACCCTCCATCGACGAGGTCTCGGTGGTAGGTTGCCCGGCATGGGCGAGCAGCCGGCCGAAGCCCGATCACGCCGAGCGCATGCCGCGTCGTTCGGTGACGCGGCCGCGGCATATCAGCGCGGCCGGCCGCCGTACCCCGTCTCGGTTCTGGCATGGGCCGTGCCGCCGGGCGCCCGCCGGATCCTCGACCTGGGCGCCGGGACCGGCAAGTTCACCCGGCTCCTGGCCGACGCGGGCCTCGACGTGGTCGCCGTCGAACCGTCCGCGGGGATGCGCGAGCAGCTCGCCGCGGCCGTCCCCGAGGCAGCGGTTCTGGACGGCACGGCCGAGCGGATCCCGCTGCCGGACGGCCATGTGGACGCGGTCGTGGTGGCGCAGGCCTGGCATTGGGCCGACCCCGGGCGGGCGGTTCCCGAGGTCGCCCGGGTGCTGCGCCCCGGCGGCACGCTGAGCCTGTTGTGGAACGTGCGCGACCACACCGAGCCGTGGGTCGCCCGGCTCGACGAGGTCCTGCACCGGCACACCCGCCAGGACGTCGACACCGCACCGGATCTCGGTGAACCGTTCGGGCCCGTCGAACGCGCCGAGATCCGCTGGCGTCACCGGCTGGGCCGCGGCGAGCTGCTCGACATGGTGGCCTCGCGCAGCTACGTCATCGTGCTTCCCGAACAGCGGCGGCGGGAACTGCTCGGCAGCGTCGAGGAATTGCTGGACAGCCATCCGGACCTGCGCGGCCGCGAGAGCTTCGACCTTCCGTACGTCACCCGCTGCACCCGGGCCCGCCGACCCTGACCTCCGGCGCCCCCGGCCGTCCGGCCGGGGGCTTTCCGCATCAGTGCGTGTGCTTCAGCGCAGCGAGTCGACGTCGATGACGAAGCGGTAGCGGACGTCGGACTTGAGAACGCGCTCGTACGCCGCGTTGACCGCGTCGGCGTCGATCAGCTCGATTTCCGGGGCGATGCCGTGCTCGGCGCAGAAGTCGAGCATCTCCTGGGTCTCGGCGATGCCGCCGATCATCGAGCCGGCGAACGAGCGCCGGTTGCCGAACAGCGCGAACACCTGAACCGGCAGCGGCTCCGGCGGCGCGCCGACACTGATCAGGGTGCCGTCCAGGGCCAGCAGCCGGAAGTAGGCGTTGATGTCGATCGGCGCGCTGACCGTGTTGACGATCAGGTCGAACCTGTTGGCGAGGGTCTCGAAGGTGGCCGGGTCGCTTGTCGCGTAGTAGTCCTTGGCGCCGAAGGCGAGACCGTCGTCCTTCTTGCTGAGCGTCTGGGACAGCACGGTGACCTCGGCGCCCATCGCCACGGCGATCTTGACGGCCATGTGGCCGAGCCCGCCCATGCCGACGACGGCGACCTTCTTGCCGGGGCCGGCGTTCCAGTGCGCGAGCGGCGAGTACGTGGTGATGCCGGCGCAGAGCAGCGGCGCGGCGGCCTCGTACGGGATGTTCTCCGGCACCCGCAGGACGAAGTCCTCGTCGACGACGACGTGAGTGGAGTAGCCACCCTGCGTGACGGTGCCGTCCCGGTCGACGCTGCCGTACGTGCCGACGTTGCCCTCGGCGCAGTACTGCTCCTGGCCGGCGAGACAGTTCGCGCACTTGCGGCAGGAGTTGACCATGCAGCCGACACCGACCCGGTCACCGACGGCGTGCCGGGTGACCCCGGAGCCGACCTCGGTGACGCGACCCACGATCTCGTGACCGACGGTGAGCGGGTAGGGAACCGGGCCCCACTCACCGCGGACGGTGTGGATGTCGGAGTGGCAGATCCCGGCGTACCGGATCTCGATCAGAACATCGCGCGGCCCCAGGTCACGGCGCTCGATCGTGGTGCGTACGAGCGGGTCGGTCGCGGACGGCGCGGCGATGGCGTTGACGGTAAGAATGGTGCTTCTCCGTTCGAATACGACGACGTGGATTCGTGATCCATTACCCAGGAAACCGCATCGGCATCCGGTCGGCCAGCCTCTGACGTTACGTGTACCACCAGGGCACCCTTCAGCCGGCGGCCGGCAGCGTCAGGGTGGCGAGAACGGCACGGTGGTCGGAATCGGTCACCGTGTGCACCTCGGCGGCACGGACCCCGATCCGCTCGTCGGCGAGCACGTGATCGATGGTGACCAGGCCGCTGAACCCGTCCCGGGCCGGCCGGCTCGGGACCAGGCCCGCGTCGGCCGCGTCCCGGTAACCGGTGCCGATGAGTCTACGCAGCTCCGCGTGGTCGAGGGTGGCGTTGAAGTCGCCGAGCAGGATCCGCAGCGGGCCGTCCCCACCGGCGGGCGGCTGGTCACGCAGATCGGCGGCCCAGCCGGCGAGCATGTCCGGCCCGGCGGGCGCGAGCGGGTGCACGGACACGACCTGCACCGCGGGGGCGCCGGCCGGCTGAATGGTCGCGGACGCCTGCTGGAAGCCGCCGGCGTTGCGCCGCGACGACACGGCGAGCATCGGATGCCGGGAGTACAGGCCCGAGCCACCGGCCTCCGGCTCCGGAGAGAGGTGCCGGTACGGCAGCAGGTCGCCGATGCCGGCCACCGCCAGGGCCGCCTCGCCCTGCGGGGTGAACTCCTGGACGGCGAGCACCGCCACGTCACCGTCGCGGACCAGCCGGACGATCCGCGCCGGGTCGGCTCCGCCGTGCAGCATGTCGACGGGGAGAACCCGCACCGTGACACCTTCGGACGGCCCCCGGTCAAGGTCCGGCAGGGCGCGCGGCAGCACGCCGGCGGCCGGGGGTCTCCGGCTGGTCGTCACGGTTGTCTCGGCGGCTCCGAGACAGCCGGGAGAGTCGGCCGGAGGTAACCCGGTTCCCCGCTCGCCCGCCAACCGGCAGACAGGCCCGCGGGTGGGGGCGTCAGGTGAGGGTGGCGGTGTAGCGGCGGGTCTCGTCGTTGAAGGTGAGCTTCCAGGTGCCGGAGCGGGGCAGGGTGATGTCGGCGCCGTCCGGGTCGGCGATGCCGTCGGTGTCGTTGTCGCCGAAGTTGGTGGCCCAGGTGCCGTCGACGTCGAACTTGAACCGCTCGGCGCCGCCGGATTCGAACCGCACGGTGGCCGTCCAGGTGTGGTCGGCGGTCAGCGTCATCGGGGTGGTGGTCCAGCCGTGGGCGGTGCCCCGGACGTTCATCGACGGGTGGTTGTGGGCGGGTTCGGTGAAGCGTACGGCGTACACCCTGGTCTTGCTGTTGAAGTCGATCGTGTAGCGCCCGGCGCCGCCGGTGACCGGGATGTCCGCGCCGTCGCGGTCGGCGATGCCGTCACCCTGGTGGTCGCCGTAGTTCTCCGACCAGTCGCCGAAGATGTCGAACTTGAACCGCTCGTCGGCACCGGATCCGAAGTCGGCCTGCACGGTCCAGTCGTGCGGCGTGCCCGGCACCCGGGTCATCGCGGTGGCGCCCCAGCCGTTGGCGGTGCCGCGCAGGTGGACCTGCTGGACGTCGCCGGCGAAGGAGACACGGACCCGGGCCTCGGTGGCGCTGACCGATTCGGTACGGATGGTCACGCCGTTGGCGGTGTCCGTGAACGTGCTGCCGACCTGCAGCGGGGCGTCGTGGAACCATCCGTCGGCGGTGGTGTCCAGCAGCGAGCTGTCCGGGCCGAGGACGCGCCGCAGCGAGACGCCGTTCATCAGGGCCGGGTTGTCGGCGACCCGGGCGTCCCAGTACTCGCCGTACGGGCGGCGGAAGTCGATGTCGTAGAACCGGCCGTCGCTGAGCGGGATCCGCAGGCTCTGCGGGGCGTCGGTGTCGGCCTCCGACGGCGCGACCGGGTACGTCCCGTCGGCGGTGATCGTGGTGACGCGGGCGTCCGGGATCCAGCCGAGGCGGTTCTTGGTGTAGGCGGAGAACTGCATCTGGTCGTACGCGGCGCCCATCGAGTCGAACGGATCACCGTACTCGTCGGTCTCGCAGGCCGGGCCGTCCTCGATGACGGTGTATCCGCCGCCGGTGGCGCGGCAGCGCAGCGCGTGCGCGTGGTAGAGCCCGAAGTTGTGGCCGAGTTCGTGGTGCGCGACCGCGCGGACGGCCGGTTCGCCCTGGTAGATGTTGACGCTGAGCTGGCCGCCGATCCACGCCCAGCCGCCGTAACCGCAGTTGCGGGCGCCGCCGTCGATCAGGTACTCGATCCGGTCGTACCCGCTGAGGTCGAGCCCGGCGGCCCGGACGGCGGTCTCACCGGCGGTGGCTTCGGCCCAGCAGCCGGTGTCGGCGGGCACTTCGAGGTAGTCGATGACGTCGCCGCGCAGGTCGAGTTGCGACCAGGAGCTCTCCCGGAAGTACGCGGAGACCGAGTCGGGCGCGGTGAAGAAGCTCTGCCGGACCTCGGCGGCGGTCATCGGCTGCCCGCCGGACGGGCCGAGCCGCAGCAGCACCACGGCGAGGGTCTCCTCGCCGGTGACCTGCGGGGTTTCGGCGACGGAGAGCGGGTGGGCCTCGCCGGCCCGCAACGCCGACGCGGTCTGCTGCCCGGTGACCGAGGCGCGCTGCCCGGGGACGAGTTCGTCGAAGACCTCGTCGGGGCCGTCGAGGCGGATCCGGTCGCCGTCGGCCTCGCGGAGGAACCGCAGTTCCTGATGGCCGGCGGTGCTGCCGAGTTCGGGGGTGCTCTCGATGAGTTCATAGATGCCGTCGACGGTCCGTGCCCCGGTGGCGGCCGCGGCCGGGCCGGCCACCAGTGCGCTTGCGCCGGCGAGGGACAGTGTCGTGAGGAGCGATAGGAAGAGTCTCACGGCCGGTGACCGTAAGCGCACGTCATGAACCTTGCAAGAAGCGTCATTTCCTGCAAGAGAACGTCATGTGACGCGCCGGCGTCCACTCCGGACACGCACCCCCGCCGAGCAGGGGTGCGGTGCCGCGGAAGGATTTACATTTCGCGTTCAGGTGTCGTGCGACACCCTGCCGTCATTGGCACCAGGGGCCACGGATCTCCCAGGGCCCGCACGTGGCGGACTGAACGGGAGCCGCCGAGGCGGGAGCGGCCGCGATGCCGGCCAGCAGTGCCGTCGCGGCGACGGCGACGGCGATCCGGGCGATGAGTCTCATGAGTTCTTCCTCTCGGGTCGGGTGGTCAGGATCTCGGCCAGCCCGGTCACGCCGGGCTCCTCCAGGACGCCGATGTGGCTGCCCGGGATGCTGTTCCAGGTGTGCGGAGCGTCGGCCACCAGCTCACGCCACCAGCGCAGGTAGTCCTCCGGGAGCAGGCCCTGGACCACCGGGTGGGTTCCGGCGGCGATCTCGTCGCCGAACACCAGGTCCACCGGCCAGGCCGGCCGGGTGAACTCGTACGAGAACGTGGCCCGCAGCAGGTCGGTCCAGCCGCGGACCCGGTCCAGCCACTCGCCATCGGTGAGATCGTCCTCCGGTAGCTCCTCGTCGAGCAGGCCGGCGAGCACCGCGAACGCCTCGGCCCGGACGCCGTCCTCGCCCGCCGACAGCCGGGCGAACAGCCGCTCGCAGCGGGCGAAGTCGGCGAGTTGCTCGTCGGCGTCGGTGAGCGGGGACGCCGGGTCGAGCAGCGCCAGCCGGACCGGCACGCCCGCGCCGGTGAGCAGGCGGGCCATCTCCCAGGCGATGCCGCTGCCGCCGCACCAGCCGAGCAGCCGCACCCCCGCGGCGGGTATCGGGCCGAGCTGGTCCAGGTAGTGCCGGGCCAGCGCGGCGGTCGAACCGCGGCCGGGGAACGCGACGCCGGGGAACCGGAAACCGGCGACCGGCCCCGCCGGAACCACTGCGGCGAGACGTTCGTACCAGCGGATGTCACCGCCGCCCGGATGCACGCACAGCAGCGGCGCCTGGTCGCCGTCGCGGCGGAACCAGTGCAGCGGGCCGCTGCCGGCTCCGGTGTCGCCCGCGGTGACGGCGGCGGCGATCGCGGCGATGGTGCGGCGCTGCACCACGTCGGCGACCGAGACGGGGCTGCCGAGCGCCTCCGACAGGCGGGCCGCGAGACGGACCGCGAGCAGCGAGTGGCCGCCCATGTCGAAGAAGTCGTCGTGCACCCCGGCCCGGTCGGCGCCCAGCACCCGCTGCCAGACCGCGGCGATCCGGGCCTCCCGGTCGTCGCGGGGCGCGACCGGTTCGGGCCGCTGGTCGCCGCCGGTCGGCAGGTTCTCCAGAGCCTTCCGGTCGATCTTGCCGGCGGCGTTGCGGGGCAACTCGGGCAGCGTCACGATCCGGGACGGCAGCAGATAGGCGGCGAGCCGATCGCGCAGGAATCGCTCCAGGTCGCCGGCGCCCGCCGGACCGGTCATGGTGACGAACGCCGCCAGATGCCGCCGTTCCCGGTCGCCGCCGACCACGGCGACGGCCTGTCGGACGTCCGGGTGCGCCTGGAGCGCCGCCTCGATCTCGCCCAGCTCGATCCGCCTGCCGTTGACCTTCACCTGCTGGTCGAGGCGGCCGAGGAACACGAGTTCACCGTCGGGGCGGCGGAGCACCCGGTCGCCGGTGCGGTACAGCCGGGCGCCGGGGACGCCCGCGAACTCGTCGGGCACGAACCGGTCCGCGGTCAGGTCCGGGCGGCCGGCGTAGCCGCGGCCCACCCCGTGCCCGCCCAGGCAGAGTTCGCCGGGGACGCCGACCGGCACCGGCTGGAGCCGGCCGTCCAGGACGTGGGCGGTGGTGTTGGCGATCGGGCGGCCGATGGTCGGGTTCTGCCGATCCCTGGTGATCTCCGTGCCGGTGGCCCAGATGGTGTACTCGCTGGGCCCGTACAGGTTGAGGAACCGGACCCGGCCGCACCAGCGGCTCGCCAGCTCCGCCGGGCAGGTCTCCCCGGCCACCGCGACCACCCGCAGGCCGGGCACGCCCGCCGGGTCGAGGACGTCCAGCGCGGACGGCACGGTGACCAGGTGGGTGACCGCCATCCGGGTCAGGTGACGGGCCAGGACGTCGCCGACGGCCAGCACGCCGGGCTCCGGCACGCACAGCGTCGCGCCGCGGGTCAGGGCGAGGAGCATCTCGAAGACGGCCATGTCGAACACCACCGGCGCCAGCTGCGCCACCCGGTCACCGGGCCGCACGCCGAGGGCGTCGAGGTGGGTGCCGACCAGGTTGCGCAGCCCGCGGTGGGTGAGCATGACGCTCTTCGGCCGCCCGGTCGAACCGGAGGTGCTGATCAGGTAGGCGAGGTTCGCCGGGGTCACCGCGACCGGCTCGGTCAGCGGGCTCCCGGTCAGCGCGGGCAGCGGCACCCCGCCGTCGCCGACGGTCAGCAGCGCGCCGGCGTCCCGCAGCAGTTCCCGGCGCCGCGCCTCGGGCTGTGCCGGGTCGATGATCAGGAAGGCGGCGCCGGCCCGGAGCACCCCGAGCAGGGCGACGATCAGGTCGCGGCCGCGCGGCAGGCTGACGGCGACGACGCTGTCCGGCCCGGCCCCGCGTCGCCGCAGGCCACCCGCCACCTCCGCGGACAGTCGCCGCAGCTCGGCGTACGTGAGATCGCCCGCGCTGTCGTGCACCGCGGTTCCACCGGCCCACCTGTCGATCAGCTCCACGACGTTCGCGGCCGGTTCCTCCACCGGGCCGGCGGCCAGGGCGAGCGCCCGCCGGTGGTCGGCGGCGTCCAGGGCGGGCCGGCGCGGGTCGCCGTGCGGGGTTCCGGCCATGGCGGTGAGGACCTGGGTGAACAGGCGGCCCAGCATCTCCCCGTACTCGGGGGCGATGCGCTCCGGGCGGGCGGTGAGCCCGATCGCGTTGTCGCCGGTCGACAGCGACAGCGCGAACTGGGTGGGGCTGATGTCGTGCAGCGTCTCCACGTCGACGAGCTCCCGGTCGAGGACGTGGAAGTTGATGAAGTTGAACGCGGTGTCCAGCAGCGGGGTGTCGCCGCCCCACGCGGCCTGCATCACCGGCAGCGGGTACCGGCGGTGCGCGTGGACGGCGATCTCCTCGGCGAACACGGCCTGCACGTACCGCACCCAGGTGTCCGCGACGGGCGGGGCGAGGAACGGCACCATGTTGAGGAACATGCCGCGGACCTCGTCGCCGCCGAGCTGTTCCGGGCGGCCGTTGGAGACCACCCCGGCGAAGAACCGTTCCTGGCCGGTGGCGATGCCGAGGACCCGCAGGTAGGCGGCGAGCAGCACGGTCTTGAACGGCACACCGGCGATGGCGGCGAGCTCGCGCAGACCGGGGTCGAGGGTGTCGAGGGGTACCCGTACCTCGTAGCTCAACGCCCCGCTGGGCCCGGCCCACTGCTCGGGCAGGGTGATCCGCTCGGCGTCGCCGTGGACCCGCCGCGCCCAGAACTCCCGGTCCTCGGCCGAGCGCATCGAAGCCTGTTCGAGGGCGATGAAGTCGGCGAACCGCACCGCGTCGGGCGGCCCGGCGTCCGGGGCGCCGCCGTCACGGTACGCCTCGTACGCGTGCAGCAGCTCGGTCACCAGGGAGTTGTGGCTCCACCCGTCGAGCACCGGATGGAACTCGACCAGGCACATGTGCCACACCTCGTCGCTGGTGAGCACGACGTGCAGCCGCCACAGCGGCGCCGCGGCGATGTCGAACAGATCGGCCCGCTCGTCGGCGACGATCTCCCACAGCCGCCGCTCCCGCTCCCCCACCGGTAGCGTCCGCAGGTCGGTGAACCGGATGTCGAGTGTCGCGTGCCGGTGCACCAGCTGCAACGGCTCGCTGTACGTGGTGACGTCGAACGAGGTCCGCAGGATGTCGTGACGGGCGGTGACGTACTCGGCGGCACGGCGCAGCGCGTCCAGGGAGAAGGTGGCGCGTTCCCTGATCGGGTAGGCGGTCGCGTTGTGGTAGCGGTGCACCTCGTCGTCGGCGAGCAGTTCGAACAGCATGCCGGCCTGGGTCTGGGAGAGGGGGTAGGCGTCGGCAAGCCCGCCCGGCAGCTTCGCCCGGTCGCTCGCCGGGATCAGCGAGAACGGTTCGGTGCGCAGGTCGTCGTCGACGCTCCCGCCGGCCAGTTCGGCGATCTCGGCGGCGGTCTGGCGGCGGAACATGTCGGCGACCGAGACGGCGAACCCGCGGGCTCGCAGCAGGCCGACCGCGCGGACGGCGCGGATCGAGTCGCCGCCGAGGGCGAAGAAGTTGTCGTGCACGCCGACCCGCGGCACGTCGAGGACCTCGCGCAGCACGTCGGCGGCGGTGGTCTCGGCGGCCGAGCGCGGTGCCTGGTACGGCACCGCCGATTCCAGTCTCGGCTGGGGCAGTCTGCCGCGGTCGAGTTTGCCGTTGACGGTGAGCGGGATCCGCGGGATGGCGACGACGGCCGCCGGGACCATGTAGCCGGGCAGACGGGTGGCGGCGTGCCGGCGGATCTCGTCGAGCGGCACGTCACCGGCGAGCACGACGTAGCCGAAGATCTGCCCGTTGCCGGGGCTGGACCAGCGCACGTCGACGGCGGCCGCCGTCACCGCCGGATGGGCGGCCAGGGTCGCCTCGATCTCGCCGATCTCGATCCGGTGGCCCCGGATCTTGATCTGCTGGTCGGTGCGGCCGAGGTATTCGATCTCCCCGGTGGCGGTGCGCCGGGCCAGGTCGCCGGTGCGGTAGAGCCGTGCGCCGGGCTCGCCGGCGAACGGATCGGGGACGAAGCGTTCGGCGGTCAGTTCGGGGCGGCCCAGGTAGCCGCGGGCCACTCCGGCGCCGCCGACGTGGATCTCGCCGGGGACACCGGCCGGCACGGGCTGCCCGGCGGGGTCGAGCACGTGCAGGCTCAGGTCCGCCAGGGGCGCCCCGATGGGGCTGCGGGCGGAGCCGGTACGGGTACGGGTGTCCTCCTCGGCGATCTCCCGGTAGGTGACGTGCACCGTGGTCTCGGTGATCCCGTACATGTTGATCATGCGGGGGCACCGGCCGTCGAGCCGGAACCACGGCGCGAGCAGCGCCGGGTCGAGGGCCTCCCCACCGAACACGACCGCGCGCAGCGACAGATCGTCCCCGGTCAGCGCCTGGGTGAGGCCGGCGAACGCGGACGGCGTCTGGCTGAGCACGGTGACCCGCTCCGCGGCGAGCAGCCGCAGGAAGTCGTGCGGCGACCGGGACGTCTCGAACGGCACCATGACCAGGCGGCTGCCGTGGGTGAGCGCGCCCCAGATCTCCCACACCGAGAAGTCGAAGGCGTACGAGTGGAACGCCGTCCACACGTCCTCCGGGCCGGTGACGAGGTCCCGATCGATGGCCGCGAACAGCCGCAGCACGTTGCGGTGGGTCACCATCACGCCCTTGGGGCGGCCGGTCGACCCGGAGGTGTAGATGACGTAGGCCAGGTCGTCCGGGCCCGCCGGACATCCGGGGTCGGTTCCGGCCTGTGCGGCGATCGCCGTCCGGGTGTCCGCGTCGTCGAGCAGCACCAGCCGCGCGTCGAGCCCGGCCGCGTGCCCGGTCTCGGTGACGACGACAGCCGTCGCCGCATCCTTGATCATGAAATTGACGCGTTCGTCCGGCTGGTCCGGGTCGAGCGGCAGGTACGCCGCGCCGGTCTTGAGCACCGCCAGCAGCGCCGCGACCAGGTCGGGGCCCCGGCCGAGCCGCACGCCGACCAGGTCGCCGCGGCGCACGCCGCATCCGATCAGGTGCCGGGCCAGCCGGTTCGCCCGCTCCTCGAGGTCCCGGTAGGTCCACTGCCGGCCGGCGAAGCTGATCGCGACCCGGCCGGGCCCGGCCCGGCGCACCGCCTCGTGGATCGTGCCGGTGACCGGCAGGCTCGCGGTCGCGGCGACGCCCGGCAGGTCCTCGGGCCCGGCGAACCCGATGCCCGGGATCGGCCGGTCCGGCCGCTCGGCGAGCGCGGCGACGAAGGCGGTGAAGTGCCGGGCCATCCGCCGGACGGTGGCGGCGTCGAACAGGGCGGACGGGTAGACGATCGCGCCGGTCCACTCGCCGTCCGGGTCGACGGTGACGCTGAAGGACAGGTCGAACTTCGCGGCGATCCAGTCGACGTCGACCGGCCGGGCGGTCAGGCCGGGCAGTGTCACGTCCTCCCCGGCGGTACCCTCCTCGACGGTCAGGCTGGCCTGGAAGATCGGGTTGCGGGACAGGTCGCGGTGCGAGCGCAGCTCGGTGACCAGCCAGTCGAACGGGACGTCGGCGTTGGCGTACGCCGACACCGCGGTGGCCCGGACCTGCCGCATCAGCTCGGTGAAGGTCGGGCCGGCGGTCAGGTCGGCCCGCATCACCAGCATGTTGCCGAAGTAGCCGATGGTGTCGGCGAGGTCGGCGCGGGGCCGGCCGGCGGACGGCACGCCGACGGCGATGTCACCCTGCCCGCAGTAGCGGCTCAGGAACGCCTGGACCGCGGCGAGCAGGGTCACGAACGAGGTGGCGCCGGCTTCCCGGCCGAGTCGCCGCAGTTCGCCGGCGACGGCGGCCGGGATGACGAACCGCTCCGCGGCGCCGGTGGCGTCCCATTCGGCGGGGTGCGGCCGGTCGGTGAACAGGGCCAGGTCGTCCAGGCCGGCGAGCTGGGTACGCCAGTACTCGAGCTGCCCGTCGCCGAGCATCCCGCGGACCCGGTCGCGTTCCCATCCGGCGTAGTCGGCGTACTGGGTCGGCACCGCGTCCAGCCGGGGTGGCCGCCGGTCCAGCGCGGCCGCGTACGACTCGCTCAGCTCGCGCAGCAGCACCCCGGTGGACCAGCCGTCGAAGGCGATGTGGTGCACGCAGATCAGCAGGACCCGCCGCTGCGGCCCGAGTTCGACCAGGTGGAAGCGGATCGGGTGCTCGTGCCGCAGATCGGTCGACGCCCGGGACAGCCCGGCGAGCACCCGCTGCAGGTCGTCGCCGGTGGCGGTGGCCCGGCCGATCCGGACCGGCGCGGCCGGGTCGACGACCTGCCGCGGCTCCCGGTCCTGCAGCACGTAACGGGTGCGCAGCACCTCGTGCCGGGCCACCAGCGCGCTCAGGGCGGTGGCCAGCGCGTTCTCGTCGAGCGGCCCGGTCAGTTCCAGCGCCACCGGGATCAGGTACTCGTCCTGCGCCGGCCGCAGCTGGTCCAGCATCCACAGCCGCTGCTGGGCGAACGACAGCGCGAGGGGCCCGGTGCGTGGCAGCCGCGGGATGCCCGCCGCTGCCGCCGGTCTGCCGGTCCGCCCGGCCAGGCGCTTCTCGAGGATCCGCCGGCGAAGCTCGGCGAGATCCGTTCCGGTCTGCGGTGCGTCGATGCTCATCGGGAGTCGCTCTCCAGGTCCTGCGCGGCCAGGGCCACGATCTCGGCGTCGGTCAGGGTGTCGAGCGCGGCCTCGACGGCGTCGCGGATCGCGGCGGCGAGGGACTCGACGGTGGTGGTGGTGAAGAACCGGTGCAGGGGCAGCTCGATCGCGAAGATCTCCTCGATGCGCTGGCCGACCCGGATCGCGGTCAGCGAGTGGCCGCCGAGATCGAAGAAGTCGTCGTCCGGGCCGGGCGCCGGCACCCCGAGCACCTCGGCCCAGATCTCGGCGACCTGCTGTTCGGTGGGATCCAGGGCGCGCCCGGGCGACGGTTCGGCGACGGCGGCCGGGTCCACCCGCGGCAGCCGGGCGCGGTCGACCTTGCCGCTCGCGGTCAGCGGCAGAGCGTCGATGACGGTCAGCGCGGCCGGCATCAGGTGCCGGGGCAGCCGGGTGCGGGCCAGGGCGCGGAGCGCCGGCACATCGAGATCGAGACCGGTTCGCGGTACGAGGTAGGCGAGCAACCGCTGCTCCCCGCCCGCCCCGAGTCCCGGCACGACGACGGCCGCGGACACACCGGGCAGCGCCGACAGCACCGACTCGATCTCGGCCGGCTCCACCCGGAACCCGCGGATCTTCACCTGCCGGTCGGTGCGGCCGTGGAACTCGAACGAGCCGTCCGGGCGTAGCCGTACCAGATCGCCGGTTCGGTAGAGGCGGGCACCCGGCGGCCCCAGCGGATCCGGGACGAACCGGTCCGCGGTCAGGTCCGGCCGGTTCAGATAGCCGCGCGCGATCCGCCGCCCGCCGATGAACAGTTCACCGATCGCCCCCGGCAGCACCGGCCGCAGCGCCTCGTCGAGGACCAGCAGCCGGGAGCCGGGCAGCGGCCGCCCGATCGGCAGCGCCGCACGGCCCGCCCGACGCGCCTCGTCCTCGTCGATGACCTGGAAGGTGGCCGCGACGGTGGCCTCGGTCGGCCCGTACGTGACGCTGAACTCGGCGCCGACACCGAGCGCCCGCCACGCCGCCGCGTCCTCCCCGGTCACCACGTCGCCGCCGACGTCCATCATCCGCAGCGACGCGAGCCGCGGGTCGCCGGGCACCGCCGCCCGCAGCAGTTCCCGGTAGTAGACCGGGGTCACGTCGGCGAGCGTCACACCGTGGTCGTGGAACTGCTGGAGCATCTGCGCCGGCGTTACCGACCGGGCATCGAGCGGCACCACCGCCGCGCCGCTGATCAGCGGCGCCGCCATCTGGTCCATCGAGGCGTCGAAGCTGAGCGAGGCGAGCAGGGCCATCCGGGCGCCCGGCGCGAGGTCGTACGCCCGCGCCTGCACCTGGCAGTGGTGTGTGAACGCGGCATGGTCGACGACCACGCCTTTCGGGCGGCCGGTGGACCCGGACGTGAAGATCACGTAGGCGGCGTCGGCCGGCAGCGCTCCGGGCGGCGTCCGGCGTGCCGAGACGTCGTCGTCGGGCAGCCCTTCGACGAGCACCGGGCACGGCGCGTCCGCGAACCGGGCCGCGGTCGTCTCGTCGGTGACCACGGCGACCGCCGCGATCTCGTCGAGCAGAGCGGCGCGCCGTTCCGGCGGTTCCGCGCCGTCGACGGGCACGTAGACGGCGGCGCACCGCAGGACGGCGAGCAGCGCGGCGATCGTACGCCCGCTGCGGCCCGCGGAGACCGCGACCGCCGACCCGGGTTTCACCCCGGCGGCGAGCAGCCGCCGGGCCAGCCGGTCGGCACGTTCGTCCAGCTCACGGTAGGTCATGGTGCCGGCCGACCCGGTGACCGCGATCGCGTCCGGGGTCCGGGCCACGTGGGCGGCGAACAGCTCGGGCACGGTCCGCGGATCGTCGGTGTACGGCTCGGACGCGCCGAGCGCGGCCCGTTCCCGGCCGGTGAGCAGGTCGATGCCGGCCAGTTCGGCGTCCGGGCGGGTGGCGACCGCGGCGATCAGGCGGACCAGGCGTTCGCCGATCCGGTCGACGGTGGCCGGGTCGAACAGCGCGGTCGCGTATTCGAGCTCGCCGGTCCAGCTGCCGTCCGGGTTCGGGCGCATGGCCAGGCTCAGGTCGGTCATCGCCGCCGGCGGGACCGTGTCGATTCGCTCGGTGACCAGCCCGGCCAGCGGGAGGGCCGGCCCGGCGTCGTCGAGGACCTGGAACAGGGTGTCGAACAGGGGCGTGCGCGACGGGTCCCGGTCCCGGCCCAGTGCCGCCACCACCTGCTCGAACGGCGCTTCCCGATGCGGGTACGCCGCGGCCAGCAGCGAGCGGGCCGCCGCCAGGTGCCCGGTGAACGTCGCGGCGATCTCCGGCACCCGGACCGCCATGGTGTTGACGAAACAGCCGAGCACCGTCGCCGCTTCGTCGCCGTCCCGGCAGTCCACCGGCACGCCGATCACCAGGTCCGGCTGGCCGGACACCCGGCTGAGCAGCGCCGAGTAGACGGCGAACCAGGTCGCGAACACGGTCGCCCCGGCGGTCCGGCCGTGGTCCAGGATCGCGCGGGCGTGCTCGGCCGGGATCCGGACGGAACGGACGGCACCCGTCGCGTCGCGGACCTCGGGCCGGGGCCTGTCGATCGGCAGGTTCAGGGTGCCGCCGCCGGTCAGGGCGTCACGCCAGTACGCGACGTGCGCACCCAGGTCACGGGCGGTCTCGGCGACGGCGTGGTCGGCGTACTGCCAGGCGGGCGCGGGCAGCTCCGACCCCTGGTACAGCGCGGCCAGCTCGTTCCCGATGATCTTCCACGACCAGCCGTCGACGGCGATGTGATGGGTGAGCAGCAGCAGGATGTGCTCCTGCGGGCCGACCGGGACGACGGAGACCCGGAACTGGTGGTCACGGCTCAGGTCGAAGCCCCGCGGCCCGGCCGTCCCGCCGACCTCCACCGGCACGTCGCCGGGCGGGTCGATCACCTGGGCGGGTTCGCCGTCCGGCCCGATGACGTACCGGGTCCGCAGGATCTCGTGCCGTTCCGCGAGCCGGCGGCAGGCCGCGCGCAGCGCGCCGACGTCGAGCGGGCCGCGCAGCCGGTAGGTGGCCGGCACCAGGTACTCCCGGCCGGTGCGGTCGAGGCGGTGCAGGAACCAGAGCCGCCGCTGGGCCGCCGACAGTGGCAGCGGGCCGGTGCGGTCGGCACGCGCCGGCGGGGCGGCGGCCGCGGCGGGCGCCTGTCGTACCCGCTCGGCCAGCGCGGCGGCCGTCGGGGTGGTGAACACGTCCCGCAGCGACACGACCAGGCCGGCGTGGTCACGCAGCCGGGCGACCAGGCGGGTGGCGGTCAGCGAGGAGCCGCCGAGCCGGAAGAAGTCGTGGTGCACGCCGAACCCGTCGATGCCGAGCACGGCACGCATGGCGTCGAGCAGCGCGGTCTCGGCCGGGGTCCGCGGGGCGACGGCCGCGATGTCCGGATCCGGACGGCCGAGCTCGGGCGCGGGCAGGGCGGTGTGGTCGAGCTTGCCGCTCGGTGTCCGGGGCAGCTCGTCCAGTGCGACGATCGCGGCCGGGACGAGGTAGGACGGCAGCTCACTCCGCAGTCGCCCGGCGAGCGCCGCCACCTCGTCCGGGCCGGGGCCGGCGACGTACGCCACCAGGCCCTTCTCTCCGGTCGCCCCGACCGGCCGGTGCACCACGGCGGCCGCACGCACTCGCGGGCAGGCCAGCAGTGCGGTCTCGACCTCGGCCGGTTCGACCCGGTGGCCGCGGATCTTGATCTGCCGGTCGGCGCGGCCCTGGAACTCCAGGACACCGTCCGGGCGGGCGCGCACCACGTCGCCGGTGCGGTACATCCGGGCGCCGGGCTCGTCGCTGAACGGGTCCGGCAGGAACGCCCCGGCGGTCGCGGCGGGACGCCCGAGATAGCCGCGCGCGACCCGGCGCCCGCCGAGGTACAGCTCTCCCGGCATCCCGGCCGGAACCGGCTGCAGCGCGCCGTCCAGGACGTAGGCGCGGGTGCCGGGCACCGGGCGGCCGATCGGCATCACGCTCTCCCGGCCGGTGCAGCCGGCGGTGTCGATCGCGGTGCAGGTGACGGTCGCCTCGGTCGGGCCGTAACAGCACACGAACCGGCCGTCGAACCCGCCGTCCCGCCACCATTGCAGGTCGCTGCCGCGGATCACGTCACCGGCCAGGTACACCACCTCGACCGGTGCGAGGCGCGGGTCGCGCGGGGCGGCCCGGCCGATCAGCTCCCGGTAGTACAGCGGTGTCAGGTTGAGATGCGTGACCCCGTGGCGGGCGACGCCGTCGAGGACCTCGTCGGCGCTCATCGTGCCCGGGTCGAGGGGCACCACCCGCGCGCCGCCCACCAGCGCGGTGAGGATCTGTTCCAGGGACACGTCGAAGCCGAGGGCCGCGGTGAGCGCGATCCGGGATCCGGCGGTGATCCCGAACTCGGCCGCGATCACCGGCAGGTGTTCGCTGAGCGAGCCGTGCGTGATCTGGACGCCCTTGGGCGTGCCGGTGGAGCCGGACGTGTAGGCGATGTACGCGACGTCGGACGCGGCGATCCGGGGCGGCCGCCAGCCGGAACCGGCGGCGGACGGCCGAGCGGTGTCGGCGGCCAGCAGCGGCACGCCGCAGTCCCGCACCGTGTCGTGGCCGGTGCCGGCGGTGACGGCCAGGCGGGCGCCGGCGTCGGCGAGGACCGCCCGCAGGCGTTCGGTGGGGTGCGCGGGGTTCAGCCACAGCGCCGCGGCGCCGGACGTGAGGGTGCCGAGCAGGGCGGTGACCAGGTGCGGGCCGCGGTCGGCGCAGATCGCGACGACGTCGCCGCGGCGCACTCCGGCGCGGGCCAGGTCGGCGGCGAGGTCGCCGGCGGCCGCGGTGAGGGTCCGGTAGTCGACGGTGCCGTCCGGGCCGGCGACCGCGACGGCGTCCGGCCGCAGCCGGGCCTGCGCGGCGATCAGTTCGGGGACCGGGGCGGGCAGCGGCGCGGGCCGGTACGGCAGGTCCGCCGCCTGCTCGTCCGCGCTGCTCAACGGGTACGTGGCGAGGCTCCGGCCGGGTTCGGCGACGGCCCGTTCGGCCAGCCGCAGGAACAGCCGCCCGATCCGTTCGACGGTGGACCTGTCGAACAGGGCGGTGGCGTAGTCGAGGTGCCCGGAGAAACCGCCGTCGGCGTCGCGGCGCATCGTCAGGGTCAGATCCACCATCGCGGTGCCCGGGGTCACCTCCACCGGGGTGAACCGCGGGCCGGTGGTGGCGACGGTGGCGCCACCGAGCTCCTCGAACACGAACATGGCCTGGAACAGCGGGTTCCGCGACAGGTCCCGGTCCGGTTGCAGGCGTTCCACGAGCACGTCGAACGGCACCGTCTGGTGGTCCATCGCGGCCAGGGTGGTGGTGACGGCCCGGTCGAGCACGTCCCGGAAGGTGGCCTCCGCCGTCACCTCGGCGCGCAGCACGACGGTGTTGGTGAACAGCCCGATCGTCTCGTGGGTGTCCTCGGAGTCCCGGCCGGAGACGGCGGTGCCGACGGCGATGTCGGTCTGCCCGGTGAGCCGGGCCAGCAGTCCGGTGAACACGGCCAGGACGGTCATGAAGCGGGTGGCGCCGGCGGTGCGGCCGAGCGCGGTGAGCGCCCCGGCCAGCGCCGGCGGGACGTGCAGGGCGACACTGTCGCCGTCCGGGTGCCAGACCGGCGGCCGGGACCGGTCCAGCGGCAGATCCAGGGGCGCGACCCCGGCGAGGGTCCGCTCCCCGAAGGCGATCGCCGCGGCCAGGTCGCCGCGGCTCATCCGGTCGTGTTCGCGGGCCACGTGGTCGGCGTAACCGAAACGGACCGGCGCGAGCGCCGCCGTGGTCCCGGCGGCGGCCGCGTCGTAGAGGGTGCCCAGCTCCTCACACAGCACCCAGCCGGACCAGCCGTCGAAGGCGATGTGGTGCGCGGTGACGGCGAGGACGTGTTCGGTGTCCGACAGCCGGATCAGCAGCCACCGGACCGGGAACTGCCGGGCCAGGTCGAACGGGGTGCGCTGGTCCGCGGCGAGCAGGTCGCCGAGGCGGCCAGCCCGCTCGGCCGGGGCCAGGTCGCGCAGGTCGGTGACGGTGAACGACGGGCCGTCGCCGGCCGCGGCGTGCACGACACGCCGCGGCTCCCCGTCCTCGGTGCGGTAGGTGCTGCGCAGCACCTCGTGCCGCCGGTGCAGCTCACCGGCCGCGGACCGCAGCGCGGCCGCGTCGAGCGGGCCGTCGACCCGGAAGACGTACGGCAGCAGGTAGTCGGTGGCGCCCGGATGGAGCTCGTTCAGGAACCACATCCGCCGTTCGGCGTAGGACAGGTTCATGCCGTGTCGCTCCGGACGCTCAGCGGGCGCATGTCGGTCCAGATGGCGGCGATGTGGGCCAGGCAGGCGTCGCGGTCGCCGGTGGTGCCCTCGCTGGTCCAGCCGGCGGGCAGCGGCCGGTCGGCCGCCCACACCGAGTACTGCTCTTCGTGGTTGACGACGACCTGGTAGATCTCGGTCGCGGGCATGGTGGAGCCTCCGTTGTCGGTGGGAAGGGTGAGCGTCAGCGGGTGGATCCGGCGTAGGCGACGACCCGGCGCAGCGACGCCACGATCTCACCGGTCGCCGTGGGCCCGCCGCAGCCGTTGGCGGCCAGGTCCAGCGCGACCGCGCGGACCCGGTGCAGCAGCTGGGCCACCACCGCGTCGCGGCCGACCAGCGCGCGGGCGGTCAGGAAGAAACTGTCGAAGAGGGCCGCGGTCCGCGGCGTCGGGCGGACCGCGGTGGTCGCGGCGCTCTGCTGCAACAGCGACGCCCCGGCCGGCACCAGCCGGGCCGCGACGACCTCGTGTTGGGTACGGCTGCGCGCGACCGCCGCGCTGAGCCGGTTGCCGGACGGCCCGGCCATCCACGGCGGCCGTTGCCCGCGCAGCAGGCGGCGCAGCGGCACGAAGTCGGCCGCCCAGAGCCCGCTGAACGCGCGGTGGTGCAGATACATCCGGGGCCGGATCAGGGTCCGGTAGATCTCCGGCGGGCACGAGCCGGTGTAGTCGAGCATCGCGGTGTACCCGTCGGTGCAGGCCTCCAGGTGCGCCAGCGTCCGTTCGTCGGCGGCGCCGGTCTCGGCGGCGCCCGCCGCCAGCTCGGTCATCAGGTGCCAGAGCAGCATGGTGACCTGGTGGCCGGTGATCCAGCGGAACCAGTAGAGCGTGTCGGTGTCGTCGGCCGGCGCCGCCCCGGAACCGCCCGGCGGCAGGTCGAGCGCGGCCAGGGTGCGGGCGATGTCCGCGGCCGGCAGCAGGCCGGGCAGCGACGCCGCGGCGGCCGGCTGGCCGGCCACCGGCATGAGCAGCGGCTCGAGCCCGTACGGGAAGTCGCCGAAGTCCCAGTCCAGGTGCGCCGGGCGGGTCTCCGGCTCGCGCATACGCAGGTCAGACACGGGGACTCGCCGGGTCGTAGGTGAACTCGAACTCCAGGCCGTTGACGTCCAGCACGTACAGGCTCTGGATGCCGTCGTCGTCGACGACGATGTCGGTCGGCTGATCCGCCCGGGCGAACGTGTATTTACCGGATTCGTAGATCTCCAGCCACCGCCGGCGCATTTCCCACAGCTCTTCGGAACTGTCCACTGCGAGACAGACGTGCTGAAATTGATAACCCTCCGGCGACGGCTGCCGCCGATCATGGGAACTGCGGTCAAAGAGATGAAAACGGACACCGCCGGCCACCACTTCGGTCAGCTCGACAATGCCGGGAAGGCGACTGCGAGTCAGCTCCGAGAAACGGTCGAGACGCCATGACTGCTCTGCTTCGAAGAATTCGAGATACCAGTTCAGACAATTAGTCAGATCGTCTGTCTGGATCCCGACATGATGATAACGAACCACTCTGTCCACCATTCGTTGTCGGCTTTCAGATCGTTTCCGCGCAGGATCGGGCCGCCTTCGCGCTGGCCGGACCCCACGGCGGGGCCCGGGCGCGACGGCCCGGATGACGCTGGTGGCGGTTGACGCCGGCAGGTGTCAGGTCTCGGTGCACCGGCACATGGCAGCAGTGCTCGGACTCATGGAGAGGCGCTCTGAGCTGTGCGAACCGTTCGAATTCGCCGGCCTGGGCAACGGTACGGACATTCACCCGCCGGCAGCACCGGTATTTCACAGCTCGGCCGCAGGCACTCCTGGCCCGTCCTCGCCGATCCTGTCCAACCTGCAATCATGACGGCCGTATCGCCGTCGCCCCCGTGTTCTGCCGCTAACCCCTCCTGGCGTGCGGGACCGGGCAACGGATTGATCAACAGTCGCCGGTCAATGTCTTGCCGTCACACAGTGCCACATGACGGCATCACGGCGCCACCACTGTGCGCAAGAGTTTTTGGCTATGGCGTTGACGGGCAGAGACGCCCCGGGTAAAGATGACTCGCCGACGCCGAATAAAGCGTGACTGCTTGCGTGCGTCGATTCGGACCCGGTCGGGTGCGAATGTCCAGAAACTCGAACTATTCGCGATCACGCCTCATCGGCGATCACGGACTTAATCATCGGTAAGGCATTTCCGCAGTCCGCGGGCCTTGCCCTCGCGGCCGCCGGCCGCGGCGGAACAGTCAGCACACCGAACAGTAGAGATGGGGATTCCGAGATGGGTAGGTCGCCCGACAGCGTGCTGTCCTGCGTCGACATGAACGGCGAGGCGCTGGCCGACGGCGTGCTGCGGTACGCGTTCGGACAGCTGCTCGGCAACAACGGCTACGTGCACCTGGTCGGCGTTCCGGAGGACTTCGACCACGTCGCCTTCCTCAAGGAGCTGGGCGACTTCCAGCCGACCCCGACCGGCACCGTGGTCGGCGACGTCAAACCGGAACGCGGCATGGACGACGTCAACCACGGGCAGAACCGCGGCGGCCTGACCCCGCACACCGAGGGCTACGAGTTCCGCGGTCTGCCGCCGCGCTACCTTGCCCTCTGGTGCGTCGTCCCGCCGTCCGGCCCGGGCGGCGAGACCACCATGCTGGACGGCGACCGGATCCTGGCCGAGTTCAGCGACGAGGAGCGGGGTCGGCTTCACGACACCGTCTACCGCTGGGGTTCCACCGAAGGGCTGGCCCGGCACGGGGTGACGCCGACGGCCGAGCACCCGGTGCTGGAGCGGCACGAGAACGGGCTGATCCTCCGGTTCTCCAGCAACTACCTGATCGTCCCGGAGGGCGACGAGCTGGCCCGCCGGCTCATCGATCGCGGCAACGTCCTCTTCGCCGAGAAGCACATCGCCGTCCGGTACCAGCCCCGCGACATGGTGGTCTGGGACAACTGGCGGATGCTGCACTCGCGCAACGCGTTCCAGGACCCGGCCCGGCACCTCAAGCGCGTCCAGATCGCGGCGGCATGAGCGTGCTCGGCGCCCAGGCGGTCATCGGCACCCTTCTCGGCAGCGGTGTCGAGGTCTGCTTCGCCAACCCCGGAACCTCCGAGATGCACCTGGTCGCCGAGCTGACCGCCCGGCCGGAGATGCGGCACGTGCTGTGCCTGTTCGAGGGCGTGGCCAGCGGCGCCGCCGACGGGTACGGACGGATGGCGGAGAAGCCCGCGTCGGCCCTGCTGCACCTCGGCCCCGGGCTGGCCAACGGCCTGGCGAACCTGCACAACGCCCGCCGGGCCGGCACCCCGGTCGTCACGCTGGTCGGCGACCATGCCACCTTTCTGACACCGTTCGACCCGCCGCTGCACTCCGACATCGAGACCATGGCGGCGCCGGTGTCGGCCTGGGTACGCCGTGCCACCAGCGCCGCCGGCGCCGGCCGGGACACCGCCGACGCGATCACCGCGGCCCGTTCCGGTGGGGTCGCCACGCTGGTGCTGCCCGCCGACGTGTGCTGGTCCGGCGGCGGCAGCCCGGCCGTGGCCGCGGCGCCGGCCGCGCCCGGTTTCGACGCCGGGGCGGTCGAGCGGGCCGCCAAGGCCCTGCGCGACGACACCGACTGTCTGCTCTTCGTCGGCGGGCCGAACATGCGCCCGGCCGGGCTGCGCGCCGCCGCCCGGATCGCCGCGGCCACCGGCGCGCGGCTGCTGGGCGAGAAGTCACCGGCCCGGCACCGGCGGGATCCCGGGGTCCCGGACATCGCCCGGCTGCCGTACCCGATCGACGACGCGATGGCCCGCCTGCGCGGCCACCGGCACATCGTCTTCGCCGGCGCCCGGCCGCCGACCGCGTTCTTCGCCTACCCCGGCAAGCCGGCCGACCTCGTCCCCGCCGACACCGAGACGCACCACCTGGGCATGTCCCCGGACGCCCTGGAACATCTGGCCGACCTGGTCGCTCCCGGCCTGTCCGCCCCGGCCGCGGAACAGACCGCCGGGACCGGGCTGCCGAGCGGCGAACTGACCGTCGCGAAGGCCGCCGCCGTGGTGGCGCACCTGCTGCCCGAGGACGCGATCGTGGTCGACGAGGCGATGACCTCCAGCTCGGCGCTGGTGGCGGCGACGGCGGGCGGCGCCCGGCACGACTGGCTGTGCCTGACCGGCGGCGCGATCGGGATGGGCATGCCGGTCGCCACCGGCGCGGCGATCGCCTGCCCGGACCGGACCGTGCTGACCCTGGAGGCCGACGGCAGCGCCATGTACACCCTGCAGGCGCTGTGGACGCAGGCCCGGGAAGGGCTGCACGCGGTCACCGTCGTGTTCAACAACTCCTCGTACGCGATCCTCGCCGGCGAACTGGACCGGGTCGTCCCGGACGCCGGCCGCCGGCGGGCCGGATCGTTCGTCGACATCTCCGGCCTGGACTTCGTCGCCCTGGCCGCCGGCATGGGTGTCCCGGCCACCCGCGCGCACACCGCCGGAGACCTGTACGCCCAGCTCAGCCGCGCGCTGGCGGAGCCGGGCCCCCACCTGATCGAGGCCGTCGTGCCTCCCGTGACGCGGTTGTGAGGCGGACGTGCCCTCGACGGTCTTCCATCAGATCTCGGTCCTGCCCGGCGTGTGGGCCTCACCCGGCCTGCTCGACCGGCTCCGCCCGCTGAGCCGGCGGCAGCCGCTCGTGCTGGACGCGTGGCCGCACGACGACTCCGACACGGGACGGTCGTTCGCCCGTACCGACGCGGTGCTCGCCGGCTGGAAGGACACCCTGGACGCGGACCGGCTGGGCCGGCTGCCCGACCTGCGCTACATCGGCCTGCGGGCCACCTCGACCGGCCGGGTCGACCTCGACTACGCCGGCCGGCACGGGATCACGGTCGCCCCGATCGAGGGCTACGGCGACGCCGGAACCGTCGAGTTCGTCACCGAGCAGCTGCTGCGGCACGCCCGGCACGGCGGCGAGGCCCGCGGCGAGCTGGCCGGGCGCCGGCTCGGCATCGTCGGGTACGGGCGGGTCGGCCGGGCCGTCGGCCGGGTCGCCCAGGCGCTCGGCATGGACGTCGCCTTCCACACCCCGACGGCCCGCACGGCCGCGGCCGGCGAGCCCCGATGGTCGCCGCTGCCGGAGCTGCTGGCCTCCGCCGACCTGCTGACCTTCCACTCCCCCGCCTACCGGCACGCGGTCCGGCCGGACCAGTTGCGCCTGATACCGGACGGCACGTTCGTCGTCATCACGACGCTCGGCCTGCCGATGGACGCCGCCGCGCTGCGGTCCTGGCAGTCCGCGCGCGGCGGCCGGGTCGTGCTCGACCTGTGCGCGGCCGACGGCCTCCCCGGCGACCTGCGCGACCTGCCTGGCCTGGAGATCCACGACCTCTACGCGGCACGGACCGCCGATTCGGTCCGGCGAGCCGAGGCACAGGTCCTCGCCAACCTCGCCGCCGCCCTCACCCCACATCCGGCTGGTTGTCAGTGCTGTCTCAGCGGCGCTGAGACAGCACTGACAACCAGCCGCCAGAAAGGAATCTGATGCCGAACCCCTTCGACATCCCGGACGGGCGGTTCCTCGTCCTCGTCAACGAGGAGGGACAGCACTCGCTCTGGCCGGAGGCCGTACCGGCGCCGGCCGGCTGGGCGATCACGCACGGCGCCGCCGACCGGGAAACCTGCCTGGCGCACGTCCGCGCGAACTGGACCGACCTGCGGCCCCGCAGCCTGCGCGTCCACCCGGGTGAGGTGTGACAGTGGACATCGTCGAACTGATCGGCGAACGGATACGCCACGACGGCGCCGCGATCGCGGTGGACGCCGCGGACGGCCGGCTCACCTACGGCGACCTCGGCCGGGCGGCCGTCCGGGTCGCGGCGGCGCTCAGCGCCGCCGGGGTGGGCCCGGACGACGTGGTGGCGGTGCGGATGGAACGCGGCGCCGAACTCGCGGCCACCGTGCTCGGCGTGCTGTGGGCCGGAGCGGCCTACCTGCCGGTCGACCCGGCCGTGCCGGCGGCGCACGTACGCCGGATGGTCCGCGCGGCCGGCGCCCGGCACCTGCTCACCGACGACCCGTCGACGGTCCCGGACGGGTTGCGGCTGGTCACCCCGCGCGAGGACACCCTCTCCGCGCCGTACGCCGCCCACCCGGAGAACCTCGCCTACGTGGTGTTCACCTCCGGCTCCACCGGCGAGCCGAAGCCGGTGGCGGTGCCACGCCGCGCCCTGACCAACCACGCCCGCGCCGTCCTCGGCCGCTACCGGCTCGATGCCCCGGACCGGGTGCTGCAGTTCGCCAATCAGGCTTTCGACGTGTACGCCGAGGAACTGTTCCCGACGCTCGCGGCGGGCGCCCGGGTGGTGGTGCCGCCGGAGGCGGTGCCCGCACCGGCCCGGCTGGAGGCGTTCCTGGACCGGGAACGGATCTCGGTGGTCAACCTGCCGACCTCGTACTGGACGGCGTGGGCGCACGACCTCGGCGCCGCGCCCCGGCCGCTGCCCGCGACGCTGCGGCTGGCCGTGATCGGCAGCGAGTCCGGGCACGCGGCGACGCTGGCGACCTGGCGGCGGCACTGCACGGTTCCGGTGATCAACGCGTACGGGCTCAGCGAGACCACCGTGACCAGCACCACCGCCGACCTGGACGACGGTGCCGGCCCGCTGCCGATCGGCTCGCCGCTGGACGGCGTGCACGCCTACGTGCTCGACGACGGCCTGCGGGAGGCGCCGGCCGGTGAGCTGTACCTCGCCGGGGCCGGTCTGGCCCGCGGCTACCCCGGCCGTCCCGACCTGACCGCGGAACGGTTCGTCGCGTCCCCGTTCCAGGCCGGGCAGCGCATGTACCGCACCGGCGACCGGGTCCGCCGCACCGCCGGCGGCGCCCTGGTGTTCGAGGGCCGGGCCGACGACCAGGTGAAGGTCCGCGGCATCCGGGTGGAACCGGCCGAGGTCGAGGCCGCGCTGCGGGAGCATCCGGCGGTGGCGCGGGCCGCGGTCGTGGCGCGGGACATGCGCCTGGTCGGCTACGTGGTGCCGCGCGCCGGCGAGGACACCGGCGGCATCCGGGAGTGGCTGGCGGGCCGGGTGCCCGCCCACCTGGTCCCGGCAGGGATCGTCGTGCTGGACGCGCTGCCGACGACCGCCGGTGGCAAACTCGACCGGGCCGCGCTGCCTGCGCCGGCCCCCGCCCCGGCCGCCGGCGAGGAGCCGGTGGACGCCGCGGAGGCGGCGGTCTGCGCGGCGTTCGCGACGGTGCTCGGGGTGCCCCGGGTCGGGCGGCACGACGACTTCTTCGACCTGGGTGGGCACTCGCTGCGGGCGGCACGCCTGCTCGGGCTGCTCCGCGCCGGACTGTCGATCCGGGCGCTGTTCGACGCGCCCACCCCGGCCCGGCTGGCCGAGCGGCTGCGATCGGCGGAGGGATCGCAGCCGGGCATCACGCCGATGCCGCGGCCCGAACGGATCCCGCTGTCGCCCGGCCAGCAGCGCATGTGGTTCCTACGGCAGCTCACCGACTCGGCCGCGTACACCGTCCCGTTCGCCCTGCACCTGCACGGGCCGCTCGACCGGGCGGCCCTGGAAGCGGCGATCGGCGACGTGTTCGCGCGGCACGAGGCGCTGCGAACCGTGATCACCGTCGATCGGGGCGTGCCGTGTCAGACCGTGCTGCCGGCCGCGACGGTCCGGCCGGACCTGCCGGTCGAGCACCCCGACGACGTGGACGCGGCGATCCGCGACGAGTTGCGACGGCCGTTCGACCTGGCCACCGACGTGCCGCTGCGGGCCCGCCTGTTCCACGTCGGACCCGGCGAGCACGTGCTGCTGCTGACGATGAGCCACATCGGCACGGACGGCGGGTCGGTGCCGCCGCTGGCGCGGGACCTGCATGACGCGTACGCCGCCCGCCGCACCGGACAGGCCCCGCGGTGGGAGCCGTTGCCGGTGCAGTACGTCGACTACACCCTGTGGCAGGCCGGCCGGCTCACCCGTACGCCGCTCGCCGAACGTCAGCTGGCCTACTGGAAACGGGCGCTCGACGGCGTACCGGATCACCTGGGTCTCGTCGTCGATCTGCCCCGGCCGCCCGTCGCCGGGCAGCGCGGCGCCATGGTGCCGGTCAGCATCGGGCCGTCCACCCACGCGGCCGTCGCCGCTCTCGCCCGCCGCACCGGGACCACCGTGTTCATGGTCGTCCAGGCGGTCGTCGCGGCCCTGCTGACCAGGCTCGGCGCCGGACCGGACGTGCCGATCGGCACCCCGGTGGCCGGCCGCCCCGATCCGGCCCTCGACGACCTGGTCGGATTCTTCGTCAACACCGTGGTGCTGCGCACCGACACGTCCGGCGACCCGGACCTGTTCGCTCTGCTGCGCCGGGTCCGCCGGACCGACCTGGACGCGTTCGACCACCAGGACGTGCCGTTCGAGGACGTCGTCGAGGCGGTCAACCCGGGCCGGTCGCCGGCCCGCAACCCGCTGTTCCAGGTCATGCTGCTGATGCGCGCCGAGGACGGTTTCCGCCTGCCCGGGCTGACCGTGCGCACCGAGGAGCCGTTCACCGGCGCCGCCCTGTTCGACCTGCTGTTCTCGTTCGTCGAACGCTTCGGCGCCGACGGCGCGCCGGCCGGTCTGGACGGCCGCCTGGAGTACGCCACCGACCTGTACCTGCCGGAGTCGGCCCGGCTGATCGCGGGCCGGTTCGCGGCCCTGCTGGAACGCTGGGTGACCGCGCCCGGACGTGCCCTGTCCGATCTGGATCTGTTCCTGTCCGGCGAACGCGACGACCTGCGCCGCTGGAACGCCACCGCGACCGCCCTGCCGGACGCCACCCTGCCGGAGCTGGTCGAGGCGCGGGTGGCCGCCGATCCGGGCCGGCCGGCGCTGCGCACCGCCGCCGGGGAACTGACGTTCGGTGAGCTCAACGAGCGGGCCAACCGGCTCGCGCGGGTTCTGCTGGCCCGCGGCGCCGGCCCCGGGGACCGGGTCGCCGTGCTGCTGGGCCGGGGCCACCGGTCGGTCGAGACGTTCCTCGCCGTGCTCAAGTGCGGGGCGGCGTACCTGCCGATCGACCCGGCGTACCCGGAGGCCCGGATCCGTTTCATGCTCACCGACGGTGAACCGGCGCTCGTGGTGACGGCGTCGCCGGCAGCGGGCCTCGCGCTGCCGGCGCCGGTGCTCGCGCTCGACGACCCGGCCGTGCTCGCCGAGCTGGCCGCCGCCGCGCCGGGCGATCCGGGACCGGCGGACCGGCCGCGGCCGCTGACCGGGGAGACCCCCGCCTACGTCATCTACACGTCCGGCACCACCGGGCAGCCCAAGGGCGTCGTCCTGCCCGGCCGGGTGCTGGTCAACGAGCTGGCCTGGCACGACGCGGAGGTGCCGTCGCCGTACGGCGCCCGGGTCGCGCAGGTCGCCTCGGTGGGTTTCGACGTGGCCGAACACGAGATGCTCGCCGGCCTGATGAACGGCAAGACGCTGTGCGTCCCCGACGAGGACACCCGTCGTGATCCGGCCCGGCTGGCCCGCTGGCTGGAGTCCGAGCGGATCACCGACTTCTACCAGACCACCTCGATGCTGACGGCGGTCTACGAGGCGGCCACCGCGCAGGGCCTGGACCTGCCCGCGCTGCGGTACGTCATCCAGGGCGGCGAGCCGCTGCAGATCACCCCGCTGATCCGCGGTTTCCACGCCGCGCGTCCCGGGCTGGTGCTGCGCAACGAGTACGGCCCGTCGGAGACCCACGGCGTCACCGGCGGCGCGCTGCCCGCCGACACCGCCGACTGGCCGGTGCGGCCCACCATCGGCCCGCCGATCTGGAACACCCAGGTCCACATCCTCGACCAGGCGCTCCGGCCGGTCCCGGTCGGTGTGGTCGGCGAGCTGTACCTGGCCGGCGTCAACCTGGCGCACGGCTACCTGAACCGGCCCGGTCTGACCGCCGCCCGGTTCGTCGCGAACCCGTTCGGCGCACCCGGCTCGCGGATGTACCGCAGCGGCGACCGCGGCCGCTGGCATCCCGACGGCACGGTGGAGCTGGTCGGCAGAACCGACGACCAGGTCAAGATCCGCGGGGTACGGGTGGAGCTCGCCGAGTTGAACGCGATCGTCGCGGCCCACCCCGCGGTGGCACAGGCCGCGACCGTGTTGCGCACCGACGACCCGGGCGACCCTCGTCTGGTCTGCTACGTCGTCGCGGCCGGCGCCGGTGACCGGCCGGAGCCGTCCGCGTTGCGCCGGCACGTCGCCGCCGTGGTGCCGGAGGCCGTCGTTCCGTCCGCGTTCGTGGTCCTCGACAGCCTGCCGGTCACCACCAACGGCAAGGTGGACCGCGACCGGCTGCCCAGACCCGTCCACCGGGGCACCGGCGGCGACACCCCGGCGAGCCCGCTCGAGGCCCGCATCTGTGAACTGTTCGACGACGTCCTCGGCGCCACCGGAACCGGCGCCCGCGACGACTTCTTCGACCTCGGCGGGCACTCGCTGCTCGCGACACGGCTGGTCAACCGGCTCAACGCGGCGCTCGGCACGGATGTCGGCGTCCGCATCGTCTTCGAGGCCCCGACGCCCGCCGAACTGGCCGGCCGGATAGCCCCCTCCCCCGCGCTCCTGTCGAACTGAACTGCCACGGAAGGCCGCGATGAACACCACCACCCTTCACGACGTCACCCACTATGACCTCACCGACCGCGAACTGGCCGCCATCGAGACCCTGATCAGCGACATCGGCGCGGACCACCGGGACCCGCAGGACACCGCCTTCCTGCTGGACGCCCCGCGGCTCGCGGCCGGGCTGCCCACCGGGCTGACCCGCTTCCTGCGCACGTTCCGGCTGTCCGAACCGGCCAGCGCCCTCGTCGTGCGGGGCTTCCCGGTCGACGACGCCGCGATCGGGGCGACCCCGCCGCACTGGTCGAAGCAGGCGGACCCGGCGTCGACCCGGCGCGAGGAGATCTACTTCATGCTGGTCGCCACCGTGCTCGGCGAGCCGTTCGGCTGGTCCACCCTGCAGGGCGGCAACCTGATCCACAACGTCATCCCGATCCGCGGCGAGGAGCACCAGCAGAGCGGGCACGGCAGCGCCGACCTGCTCGAATGGCACACCGAGGACGGGTTCCACCCGTACCGGTGCGACTACCTGGGCCTGATGGGCATGCGCAACCACACCGCGGTGCCGACCACGCACGCCAGCGTCCTCGCGCTCAACCTGCCCGACGACGTGATGCGGGTGCTGGCCGAGCCGCGGTTCCTGATCCGGCCGGACGACGAGCACCTCGCCAACGCCCGCCGGGACGCCGGGCCGAACTCGACGATCATGCAGATCGGCGACGACCCGGTGCCCGCGGCGGTCCTCTTCGGCGGCGCCGACCGGCCCTACCTGCGGATCGACCCGTACTTCATGTCGGCCGTGCCCGGCGACACCGAGGCCGAGAACGCCCTCACCCTGGCGACCAAGCAGCTCGACGGCTGCCTGCAGGACATCGTCGTGCGGGCCGGGGAGATCCTGTTCATCGACAACTTCCGGGCCGTGCACGGGCGGCGGCCGTTCCGGGCCGCGTACGACGGCCGGGACCGCTGGCTCAAGAAGATCGTCGTCAGCCGGGACCTGCGCGCCTCGCGGGCGATCCGGGCCGGCGCCGGATCCCGCATCCTGCTGTGACCCGTCGCCCCGACCGGAAGAGGTCTCCCGTGCACATCACCGACACGCCGCGCAGGTTCCTGCTGTGCAGCCCCGACCACTTCGACGTCACCTTCGAGATCAACCCGTGGATGACGACCGAACGCCGCCCGGACCGTGAGCAGAGCTGGAACGAATGGTTCGGGCTGGTGTCCGAACTACGGGCCGCCGGGGCGGTGGTGCACCACTTCCCGTCCCTGCCCGGCCTGTCGGACATGGTGTTCCCCACCGACGTCGGGGTCGTCGACGGCGACCGGTTCGTCCGCGGCCGGTTCCGGCACCCGGAACGCCGCGACGAGGCCGCGCACGGGGCGGACTGGCTCCTCGAACGGGGCTTCACCGAGATCCCGTGGCCGGATGATCCGGACATGTACCTGGAGGGCGGCGACGTCGTCCGGTTCGCGGACGGGCTGCTGTGCGGCAACGGGCCGCGCACCTCACCGGCCGCGGCCGAACACCTGTCCCGGGTTCTCGGGGTGCCGGTGGTCACCGTGCCGATCGTCGATCCGCGGTTCTACCACCTGGACATGTCGTTCTTCCCGCTCGACGAGCGGCAGGCGATGTACGCGCCGGACGTGTGGGACTCCGAGGGGCAGCGGGCGGTCGAGAAACTCGTACCCGAACCGCTTCTGATCAGCATCGAGGAGGCGCTGACGTTCAGCGCCAACGCGGTGATGGTCGGGCGCACCGCGATCATGCCGGCCTGCCCGCCCCGGATCCGCGCCGAACTGGAGAGCCGGGGCTTCACCGTCCGGATCGCACCGGTCGGCGAGTTCCTCAAGGCCGGCGGCGGCATCCGCTGCATGGCCCTCGACCTCGACCTGCTGCACCGGGCGGGGCATCTCAGCCCGCTCGCCTGACCACACCCTCGCCGGTCCGTCCGGGGCGCCGCCACGCCCCGGACGGACCGGCCACGCCGACACGGAGCAGACACAGTGCACGTACCCGCCTACGCGGCGCCCGCACCGGGTGAACCGCTGGCACCCACCCTCATCGAACGGCGCGACCCCGGCCCGCACGACGTGCTCATCGCGATCGGGTACGCCGGGATCTGCCACTCCGACATCCACACCGTCCGCGGCGACTGGGGCCCGCGGCCGTACCCGCTGGTGCCCGGGCACGAGATCACCGGCGTCGTCACCGCGACCGGCTCCGGCGTCACCCGGCACCGGGCCGGCGACCGGGTCGGCGTCGGCTGCATCGTCGACTCCTGCCGGACCTGCGCCGACTGCCGCGCCGGCAACGAGCAGTACTGCCGGTCCGGCATGGTCGGCACCTACGGCGCGATCGGCCGGGACGGCGCCGTCACCCAGGGCGGCTACGCCGGCCACATCGTCGTCGACGAGGACTTCGTGCTGCCCCTGCCGGACGGCCTGGACCCGGCGACCGCCGCCCCGCTGCTCTGCGCGGGCATCACCACGTACTCCCCGCTGCGCCGCTGGAACGCCGGGCCCGGCACCCGCCTCGCCGTCGTCGGCCTCGGCGGGCTGGGCCACCTGGCCGTGCGGATCGGCCACGCGCTCGGCGCCGAGGTGACGGTGCTGTCCCGGTCGTACAAGAAGCAGGAGGACGCCGTCCGGCTGGGCGCCGACCACTACCACGTCATCGACTCCGTGGAACGGCTCGCCGGCCGGTTCGACCTGATCCTCAACACCGCCGGCTCGGCCGTGGACCTGGACGCCTACCTCAGCCTGGTCGCCGTCGACGGCACCCTGGTCAACGTCGGCGCCCCCGCCGCCCCGCTCACCCTGAACGCGTTCTCCCTCATCGACGCCCGGCGCTCCCTGGCCGGATCGCTGATCGGCGGCATCGCGGAGACCCGGGAGATGCTGGAGTTCTGCGCCACCCACCGGATCGGCGCCGACGTCGAGATCATCGCCGCGGACCGGATCAACGAGGCGTACGAGCGGGTGCTCAGTGCCGACGTGCGCTACCGGTTCGTCGTCGACACCGCCACCCTGCCCGTGGAAGGCTCGTGATGAGAAGTCTGTGGCGCAACCGCGAGTTCAACCTGCTGTGGACCTCGCAGGCCCTGTCCGACCTGGGCGACGGCGTCGCCTCCCTGGCACTCGCCCTGCTCGTGCTGGTGGAGACCGGGGACCCGGTCAGCGCCGGGGTCGTCGGCACCGCCTCGCACGTCGCCCGGCTCGCGTTCCGGTTGCCGGCCGGCGTGCTCGCCGACCGGTTCGACCGCCGCCGCGTCATGATCCTCTGTGACCTGCTGCGGCTGGTCGCGTTCGGCGCCCTGGCCGTCGCCGTCTTCACCGGCAGCGCCGGGCTGGCCCTGATCCTCGTCGTCGCGGTCCTCGACGCGGCCGGCAGCGCCCTGTTCAGCACCGCCGAGGACGCGTCGCTGCGCAGCATCGTCCCGGTGGAGCAGCTACCCGCCGCGGTGGCCCGCAACGAGGCCCGTTCGTACGGGGTCTCCCTCGCCGGTCCCCCGCTCGGCGGCGTGCTGTTCAGCATCGGTCACGCCGTGCCGTTCATCGGCAACGTCATCTCCTACCTGATCTCCATCGTCGCCGTGCTGTTCATCCGCAGACCGTTGCAGAGCGACAGAGACGAGGAGCCGCAGACGTACGGGGCCGCGCTCACCGAAGGTGTCCGGTTCGTGCTCGCCAACCCGTTCCTGCGCGCCCTGCTGCTGGTCGCCGCCCCGTTGAACTTCGCCATCGGTGGCGTCCTGTTCACGCTGATCGTGGCGTTGCAGCAGAACGGCACCCAGCCCGGCGTCATCGGCCTCACCGAGACCATCGTCGCCGCCGGCGGCCTCCTCGGCGCCGCCTTCGCCCCCGCCCTGCAGAGCCGCCTCAGTCTGCCCACCCTCACCCGCGTCATCTGCTGGGCCGCCGCCGGTCTGCTGGCCACCGCCTCGCTGCTCACGTCCAGCATCGCCGCCGCCGTACCCCTGGGCCTGGCCGTGTTCCTGGGTCCCGCCTGCAACGCCGCGCTCTTCGGTTTCCAGGCCGCCGTCACCCCGGACCGTCTGCAGGGCCGGGTGATCAGCGTCGTCATGTTCGTCGCCACCTCGATGGCCGCCCTCGCCCCCATCCTCGGCGGCCTGCTCCTGGCCACCTGGTCGGCGTCCACCGCGGTGCTGTTCTTCGCGGCTTTCGTGGGCCTGTCCGCCCTCACCGCCACCTTCAGCTCCGGCATCCGCCACGCCGCCCTGCCCGGCGCCGGGACGGACCCGCCGCCCGCCGACGAGCTGCCCGCCCACGCCGTCGCCGACCGGGCGAGTTAGCCCACGGTCAGATCCCGAGCAGTTGACGGGTCACCGTGCTCGCGGTGTCGAGGGGGGCCAGGGTGCGGTGCACCTTGGCCATGACGCTGGCCCCCGTCCACAGCTGATACAGAGCCTCGGCGGTCGCGCGGGCGTCCCCGGTGAACGGCGAGGAGCCGTCGCCGGCGGCGCCGATGATCGCGCGCTCCAAGCGATCGACGATCTCCGTGGTGCCCGCCTTCAGGGCCAGGCGCATGGGCTCGGACATGTCCGCCACCTCGGCCCCGAGCTTGACCGCCAGGCACTTGCCCGCGCAGTCGCCGAAGCTCTGCGACTCCCGCCAGGACGCGAAATACGCCAGGATCCTCGCGGCCCCGTCCTGGCCGGCGCCGTTCAGGATCTCGTCCATCTCCGCCAGGTACTGCTGGAAGTAACGCGCGATGACCGCCTCACCGAAGGCGTCCTTCGACCTGAAGTAGTGATAGAAGGAGCCCTTCGGCACACCGACACTGGACAGCACCTCGTTGATCCCGACCGCGGCGTAACCCTTGTGCGCGAAAATCCGCTCCGCGGCCGACAGCAGGTCGGCTCGCGTGTCCCGGTTCAGGTTCCTGGTGGTCATCCCGGCAGCCTACGGGGCCATTAGACCAGTCGTCTATCGCGACGACATGGCCCTGCGGTCACGCGGTGGCGCGCTCGCCGAGCAGCCCCACCAGCACGTCCGCGGCCTCGGCCGACGACGCCGGGTTCTGGCCGGTGATCAGCAGCCCGTCGCGCACCACGTAGGAGCCCCAGTCGGCGCCCTTGGAGTAGACGCCACCCTTGGCCTTGAGCTCGTCCTCGACCAGGAACGGCACGACCTCGGTCAGGCCGACGCCCTCCTCCTCGGTGTTGGCGAACCCGGTCACCGTGCGCCCCCGCACCAGCGGCGCGCCGTCCTCGTCGGTGACGTGCCGCAGCACACCCGGCGCGTGGCAGACCAGCGCCACCGGCTTGCCCGAACGCAGCGTGGTCTCGATGATGTTCCGCGAGTCGGCGTCCTCGGCCAGGTCCCACAACGGGCCGTGGCCGCCCGGGTAGAACACCGCGTCGTAGTCGGCCGGGTCCACCGTGCTCAGCACCACCGTCGCGTCCAGCGCTGCCGACGCCTCCGCATCCGCCTCGAACCGGCGGGTGTCGTCGGTCTGGGAGCCGGGCTCGTTGCTCTTCGGATCCAGCGGCGGGCGCCCACCCTTCGGCGACGCCAGGGTGACGGTGGCGCCGGCCTGCTTGAGCCGGTAATACGGCGCCGCGAGCTCCTCCAGCCAGAAGCCGGTCTTGCGGCCCGTGGAGCCCAGCTCGTCGTGCGAGGTCAGAACGATCAGAACGTTCATGTCGGAACCCTTCGTTCACTGCGGGCCTTACGGTCCGGTGCGGCCTCGCCGGCCACGAACCGAACCCTAGACGACTGGTCTACTAGCGGCAAGTGCACGTCCCCGATGAGCCGCGTCACGCGTACTCCCCAGACCACATCCGCTGAATGCCCAGGCTCGCGGGACGGACACCCGGCGGCACTGTGCCGGTGGACATGGGCGTGCCGGTTTTGATCTTCTGCGGAGCGAATCTCGCCGGGCCTGAATCTGGCACGCGCGCTCGTTCGCTCGCCGCCAGTCCGACCGTTCTCGCGCCCGCTCACCACCGGCGCCGTCGCCCACCGGGGCCCCAAGGTCCTGGTCACGGCCCCGGCTCGCGTCCGGACCATGATGATCAATGGTCATGGGAAGTGACACCACCTGGGTGCACCGGATCATCTTGCAGCCGTGCGTCGTGCGCGAACCGCGGAGGCGGATGTGCATCATGACAGCGTGGCTGAGTTGACCTTGTTCGCGGACTACCACCAGATCCACGTCCTCGACGAGGGATCGGAGACGGACCTCGGCGACGAGTGGACCGATCAGGCAATGGATGATCAGGTAGCCGTCGGCCGAGACGCGGTCGCAGCCGGCACCACGGTCGACGTCGACGTCGGTGTCGGTGTCGGTGTCGAACTGCTGGACGGGCAGCCGTCCGACGACAGCGTCGACTTCGATCATGTCGCGGAAGCCAGTCTTCGCTGCTCGTCGGGACACCTGGTGGTCATGGGATGCACCGACTTCGAGCCCGACGCCCGACGGTTTCCGGTGGCAGCCGGTTGGCTGCGGCTACGCGTGTCCCGATCCGATCTCGATCGCGCCCATCGGGCCGGCATCGACTCGGATGCGGATCCGCAGACGATGGAGCGCGTGCGATTGCAGGTGTGGCCGGCTGCGGAGGTGCCTGTGGTGGTCTCCGAGCGTGGGCGGCCGCCGGCGTAGAGATTCGTCTGCCAGCCTTTGGGGCTTGCTGGGTTCAGCAGGCGAAGGCGAGTGAGGACGGGCATCTCGATCGCCCGGCCGGACAGGTTCACTCGACCCGAGGAGCAGGAGTAACGGGGTGGGGCCGCCGCCTACCTCGGCCGAGTGACCTGGGCAGTCTGCGAGCTTCATGCGTCCCGGCCGGTGGGTATGGCGGCACCATGCGCATGATGACTGGTTGCCGGTGGCGTCGCGGTGTTGCCGCTCTCCTGCTGACGCTGCCGATGGCGACGATGGCCGGGTGTGACGAGCGGTCGGTGATCGCTGCCGAGCGCCCGAACGGGTCTGCGGGCGGCTTGGACCCGCACGGCCGTCAGGCATGCGCAGAGTTCCGAGCCGGTTGGCGGCAGGCCACGGACGCACCGGCACGGCTGCTACTGGCTGACGATGTAGGACGGCAGGCGCGGCGCAGCGACAACGGAGAGATCGTGGCGAGTTCCGCCGCGATGGGACGCAGCGCCAAGGACGGCGGCCGGGCCTGGCAGGTTGCCGCGGCCGATCTGGAGCGCGCCTGTCAGCAGACGAGGGCGGGCTACCACCAGCCCGTCTTGCCGGTCACCGGGTGAACGGATCGTGTACGCGCCGGCCACCGAACCGACGCGAGAACCGGAAACCGCGGCCTGATCTGCCGGCCCGCGGACCCCAGCCCTGCCTCGAACACGGTTCACCGTGAAAATCCGTGACCATCTCGACGGTACAGCCGCCGGTTTTGCGGTATCTCCGGGTTCCACACACCAAGATCCGGGAGCCGTCATGGCCGACACCCTCACCATCCCGCCCGCACCCCGCTACACCGACTACACCTGCCCCCACTGCAAGGCCGGCGCCGGGAAGCCCTGCCGTTTCAGCCGGTCCCGCCGCCCGCACCTGCTGCCCGTGCACGCCGGCCGGTACAACAAATGGCGGCGCGGCTACGAACGCTGGACGGCCGCGGTGACAGTCCAGCACGCCGCCGGGACAGCCCCGGCCAGCGGACACCTGCAGTGTTGGAAGGCATGACACCCGATCAGCACGCCGCACGTGCCGCCGAACTCGTCAGCGAAGCCGTCGAACTCTACGAAACGGTCGCCGATGGCAACGACCCGCCGGTCACCGAATACGACTGGCGGATCCTCGAGGCCCGGATACGGCTTCTCCCGTGCACGCCACCCTCGCCCTCCGGCAGCCCGCCACACGGATCGCGCCCCGCCACGAGAGGATCGACGCGTTCCGGAGACCGCAGCCGGCTCCGCCCGGGACGGATATCCGGCACCGGACGGCGACCTTCTCCGGTCGATGGAGGACACCGACGCCTCCCAGCGTGCCGAACCGCCCGCTTTCGCGATCCTCGACCCGAACCCGGGCCATCACCGACCCGGCTGAACCGGGAGTGAAAGGTCAACGCTCAGCTTGCCGTTCAACCTCCCGCCCCTGCTCGACGTCGCTGCGGAGGAGGGGCCGCCGCGTCATCAAGGGTGACTACGGTACGTGCCGGTCAGCGCGCTGGGCGCGGGCGGCGACGGGACCCGACGCGCGTTCTCT
>NZ_BOMZ01000076.1 GCF_016862455.1 Actinoplanes utahensis | reverse complement strand
CCCCCGGAGCGTGGAACGACCCCGCACAGGCAGCGCGGTGGCAGGTATGTCGCCATCGGGCCCCGTAGGAGGCATGGCGGCTGTGACCGATCCGGCCGGACACGGGCAGCCGATCGAGGTGAGGCGACCGGGCCAGGTGCCGATCGAGGTGGGCGCGACCGGGCCAGATGCCGATCGAGGTGGGCGCGACCGGGCCGGACGGCCGATCGAAGCAGGCGCGACCGGGTCTACTGCGGCTGGCCGACGTTGACCATCCAGGGGATTCCGAAACGGTCGGTGAGCTGGCCGAACTCGTCGCCCCACATCTGCTTCTCCAGCGGAACCCGGATCGTGGCGCCGGCGCTGAGGCCCTCCCAGAAAGCGCGCAGGATGTCGCCGTCGTCGCCGCTGAGACTGACCGTGATGTTGTCGCCGGGCTGGTAGGGCACGCCGGGTGGGCAGTCGGACACCATCAGGGTGTAGCCCTGCGGTGTCTCCAACTGCCCGTGCATGACCTTGTCCTTGAGCCCGGGATCCGGCGCACCGTATTCGCCGAAGGTGTGAACGTTGAGCTCCCCGCCGAAAATCGACTGGTAGAACTCGATGGCTTCGCGGGCGTTTCCGTCGAACGTCAGGTACGGGTTGAGCCGGGACGTCATGATGACCCTCCATCGTCGTCGTTGAACCGTCGCCTCGAACGCTAAACCGACCCCCCGACCTTCTCGGCCGCCTCCGGCAAGCTCCACCCGGCCGGGACCGCGCGAGCCCCGGCAGACCGGCACGGACCGCCACAGACCGGCGGGAGGCAGCGCCGGACGGCGCTCACGTCCGACGCGGCACGCCACCGGGCGGCGCGGCGTGGCAGGGA
>NZ_BOMZ01000075.1 GCF_016862455.1 Actinoplanes utahensis | reverse complement strand
CGGCGTGGATGACAGGCGCGGCGTGGATGACAGGCGCGGACGACGCGGCGGACGACGCGGCACCGAGGCCACGCGACGATGGGAGTCGGCGTGGCAGAGCGCGCAACCATGCGGAATCGCTCGGTGAGGCAAAAATCGGTGGAGCCTGATGTCGGACCCCACCGGTAGCATTCGCGGGGCGAGCAGGCGCCGGAAGCATGAAAGAGGAACACACGATTCGATCAAGGGAGCCCGCATGGCGGCGACCGTCGAAGACCTGCCCGGCCTCCTCTACCTGAGCCTCACCGACGGACACTCGTCCACCCGCCGAGCCCCGCCCTCACCGCCCTATCTGCCGGTGGTCCCCTCGGCAGCCGACGGCAGAGACGACGGCCACGACGGCCACGACGGCCACGACTATGAGAATCACGCTCAGGTGGACGCCTGCCTGCGGGGCATCCACGCCAGGTGGATCGCCCACACGCACCGGCATCTGTTCACCACGCCCGCCGGCCTGCTCAGCGCGCTGTCCCCACCGGCCCCGATGGTGGGGCATCCGCATTCCCTGGCGCGCCTCCTCCGTACCTTCGTGGTGCATCTCGCCGCGACCCATCGCGACACCGCAACCGCTCTCGCCGACCTGATCGAGGATCCCGGCGAGTCGGCCGTGGCGCAGTGCGCGCTGGTCGCCGCCGCTGTCGCGCAACGCGATCTGGACGGTGAGGCGCAGGCGTGGGCCCGGCTGCGGCATCTGCTCACCCGCATGCGGGCCTGGCGCTGGCGGGATTGTTCGACCAGTCACGACCGCGAGGTCCTGGCTTATCTGCGCCCGGATCACCGGGCCCGTTTCGACACCGCGATCGGGGTGCTCGCGCCGGCTCCGCATCTGGGTTTCGCTCTGCTCGCCGATCTCCCGGCGCTGAGTGCGGTCTTCCGGCAGGCGTACGCGTGCGACGCCTCACACCGTTACACGGCCCAGCGTCTGGCATGTCACCGTCCCGATCCGGATCTTGCCGACGCTCACGAGAGCCTGCGCCGGAGTCCGGCGGGCCCGGTCGACGCCGCGGTGGCCTCCGCCAACGAGCAGATCCTCGGTGGCGCGGAGCTGCCGATCGACGACCCCGTCTACCGGTTGCACGCCCGGATCACCGCTCGCACGGTTCGGGTGCGGCGGCTCGGCGCGGGGGATCTCGCTCCGGAGCCGGTTCCCGGCCCGCTGGATCCGGCGCGGCTGCCGGCGTATGCGGAGATCGTCCGGCAGAACGCGGGCACGCCCATTGTCGCGGTCCTGGCCGGCAGTGTCCTCGCCGATGCCATCGCCCTGGACGACCGCGAGTCCCTGCTGATCCTCGCCGACGCGGGCTTCGGCGACCCGTACCCGCTGCTCGACGGCCCGGCGACGGCCCCTCCCGAGCACGGCCCAACGCGGACCACCCCCGGATACGGCCCAGCGGTGATCACTCCTAAGCACGGTCCGGCTGGCGTGATTCCCCAGCACGGCCGAGCACGGATCACTCCCGGAAACGACCCGGCAGAGATCACTCCAGAGTTCTGTGCGCTCTTGTTCCGGTACCGGCCCGCCGACGCCTCACGTGTTCTCGCCGGTGTCGCCGCCCGGGACTGGCCGCTCGCCGCCGCGATGCTGGAGCATGCCATCCCGGAACTGCTGGCGTGCGGTGGCCCGCGAATAGCGCAGCGGTTGCACGCGGCGATCTCCGATGCGTTCACCGGCGCCACACCACCGGGTTCCCCACCACCGACGGTGATCGACGGCGTCTACCGGGCCGTCCCGCACGATCTCCACTGACGAACGGGAATCCGTTCAGCTCCCGGACGTGCCAGCGAAGCGCGGCGGGTCGGGTGACTGAACATACCGGCGAAGCACGGCCGGTCCGGCGACAACGGACCGGCGAAGAGCGGCGGTTCCGGCGACAACGGACCGGCGAAAAGCAACCGGTCCGGCGACCGAACATACCGGCGAAAAGCACCCGGTCCGGCGACCGAACATACCGGCGAAAAGCAACCGGTCCGGCGACCGAACATGCCTGCGAAGAGCGGCGGGTCCGAGGCGAACCGCCCCGGACCCGCCGCCCGGCTCGGGGTGCGACGGCGGAAGCCGACGCGGGAGCCCGGGGCGTGAGTCCTGATCAGCGGTGGTCGGAGCCTTCGGACTCGACCGCCGCCCGGCCCGCTTCGAGGCGGGCGATCGGCACCCGGAACGGTGAGCAGGACACGTAGTCCAGCCCCACCTGGTGGAAGAAGTGGACCGAGTCGGGGTCGCCGCCGTGCTCACCGCAGACGCCGAGTTTGAGGCCGGGACGCGCCGCCCGCCCTTCCTCCGCCGCGATCGTCACGAGTCGCCCGACACCGTCGGCGTCGATGGACTCGAAGGGTGAGATGCCGAAGATGCCGAGTTCCAGGTAGCGCCAGAAGAACGCTCCTTCGACGTCGTCCCGGGAGAAGCCCCACGCCATCTGGGTGAGGTCGTTGGTGCCGAAGGAGAAGAACTCGGCGGCTTCGGCGATCTGACCGGCGGTGAGCGCGGCCCGCGGCACTTCGATCATCGTCCCGATCAGGATCCGGACGCCCGACGACCCGGCCACCTCGGAGATGATCTTCTCGGCTTCCGCCCGTACCGTCTCCAGTTCTTGAACGGCGCCGACCAGCGGCACCATGATCTCCGGCCGGGGGTTGCCGCCTTCGGCGGCGAGGGCGACGGCCGCTTCCGCGATCGCGCGCACCTGCATCGCGAAGAGCCCGGGGATCACGAGTCCGAGCCGTACGCCGCGCAGTCCCAGCATCGGGTTCTGTTCGTGCATCCGCCGTACCGCCGCGAGCAGTTGTTCGTCGTGTTCGACGTGCCGGCCGTGTTCGTGGGCGACGGCCACCTTGACCGCGAGCTCTTCCAGGGACGGCAGGAACTCGTGCAGCGGCGGGTCGATGAGCCGGACCGTGACGGGCAGCCCGTTCATCTCCCGGAAGATCTCCAGGAAGTCGGCGCGCTGCAGCGGCTGGAGCGCCACGAGGGCCTCGTTGCGTTCCGTTTCGTTGCGCGCCAGGATCAGCCGTTCGACCAGTTCCCGTCGGTCGCCGAGGAACATGTGCTCGGTCCGGCACAGCCCGATGCCCTGCGCGCCGAAGCGCCGCGCTCGGGCGGCGTCGGCTCCGGTGTCGGCGTTGGTCCGCACGGTGAGGCGCCGTTTCTCGTCGGCGTGGGTGATGAGCCGGTGGACGGCGGCGACCAGCGGATCGTTCGCGTGGGCCGGGTCGAGGTCGCCTTCGAAGTACTGCACGACCTCGCTGGGCCGGACCGGGACCTCGCCGAGGTAGACCCGGCCGGTGGTGCCGTCGATGGAGATGACGTCGCCCTCCCGTACGACGGCCTCCCCCACCGCGAACGAGTCCTGGCTGACCGCGACGTCGTCGGCGCCGCAGACGCAGGTCTTGCCCATGCCGCGGGCGACGACGGCGGCGTGTGAGGTCTTGCCGCCGCGGCTGGTGAGGATGCCGTTGGCGGCGATCATGCCGGGCAGGTCGTCGGGGTTGGTCTCGCGCCGGACCAGGATGACCGGCCTGCCTTCGGCAGCCACCTCGACGGCTTGCTGGGAGGTGAAGACGACCTGGCCGTACGCCGCTCCCGGTGAGGCGCCGACACCGCGGGTGATCGACTCCGGTGAGCCGGAGAGGTCGAACCGGGGGAACATCAGCTGGGCGAGCTGGGCCCCGCTGACCCGGGTGAGCGCTTCGTCGAGGTCGATCACCCCTTCGTCGACGAGCTGGGCGGCGATGGTGAACGCGGCGGCCGCGGTGCGTTTGCCGACGCGGGTCTGCAGCATCCACAGTTTGCCGCGTTCGATGGTGAACTCGATGTCGCACAGGTCGCGGTAGTGGCCCTCGAGGGTGGCCATGATCCGCATCAGCTCGTCGTAGGAGGTCTTGTCGAGCTGTTCCAGGTCGGCCAGCGGCAGCGTGTTGCGGATGCCGGCGACGACGTCCTCGCCCTGCGCGTTGGCCAGGTAGTCGCCGTACACGCCCTGTTCGCCGGTGGCGGGGTCGCGGGTGAAGGCGACGCCGGTGCCGGAGTCGGAGCCGAGGTTGCCGAAGACCATGGCGACCACGTTGACGGCGGTGCCGAGGTCGGTGGGGATGCGTTCCTGACGGCGGTAGAGCACGGCACGGTCGGCGTTCCAGGATCGGAAGACGGCCTCGACGGCCAAGTCGAGCTGTTCGCGCGGATCTTGCGGGAAGTCGTGGCCGGTGTGCTTGACGAAGACCTTCTTGTACGCCGTGACCAGAGCCCGCAGATCCTCGGCGTCCAGTTGCACGTCGTCGGTGACGCCCTTGGCCGTCTTCGCCTCGTGCAGCGCGTCCTCGAACTCGTGGCCCGGCACGTCGCACACGGTCTTGCCGAACATCTGGATGAGCCGCCGGTACGAGTCCCAGGCGAACCGGTCGTTGCCGCCGGCCTGCCGGGACAGCCCGGCCACCGACGCGTCGTTGAGGCCGACGTTGAGAACGGTCTCCATCATGCCCGGCATGGAGAACTTCGCCCCGGATCGCACCGATACCAGGAGTGGGTCGGCCGGGTCGCCGAGCCGGCGGCCCATGGCGGATTCGAGGGCTTCGAGATGGGTGTCGATCTCACCCGCCAGGCCGTCGACGTGCTGGCCGTTGCGCAGGTACTGCTGGCACGCCTCGGTGGTGATGGTGAAGCCGGGAGGCACGGGCAGGCCCAGGTTCGTCATCTCCGCGAGATTGGCGCCCTTGCCACCCAGCAGATCCTTGAGGTCCTTGTTGCCCTCGGCGAAGTCGTAGACGAACTTCATGCCTCTACCTCCGGTTAAGAATCCGCGGCGGATATCCATTCCTGCCCTGGGATTCGTAAGGCTAAGCACGACTACGGCGAATAGTTAACAGTGCGGTGGCTTTTTCCACACGGGTGCGGAGAACCGTGATCGGTACACGCCCTCTGCGCGCACGAACGCGCAGCGGCACCGCGCGGAGACTAGGCACACGACTAGCCGGCCGGATCGCGACTGCTTCTGATCACGTGGTGTGGGAGGGTCGCCGGGACGGTTCACGGCGGAAAATAAGCGCGCCGCTGCGAATTCCACGGGGGAAGAACTCGCAACGGCGCACCGCGAACATTAGACGACGTTCGTCACGCTGTCCATCCCGGAGCCTCGCGGGTCATCCCGGAGCGCCCGGGCCATCCGGAGCCGCCCGGGGCCTCAGCCGACCCGCTGCACCACGGATCCGACCAGCCGCTGCCAGTCGGCGTCGAAGTTCGGCGACGGCGACGCGTTGTCGAGGCGGTAGAGGGCGTAGGTGTCGACGAGCACCACGTTGCGGGTGCGCAACACGGCCACGGCGGTGTCGGCGGTGCCCGGGTGCTGCGACTCGTACGACTTGTGGCGCACGATCACGAACCCGGACCAGGCCCCCTCGGCGAGGTCCCGGAACTCGGCCGTCTCGGTGTAGGCCGGCTCGTTGCGGTCGGCCGTCACCGTCGCCGGCACCCGCACCGTCTTCGGGCACTGCTCGGCGACGGTCTTCAGCAGCGACAACCCGGCCGTCGCGCTGGCCTCGTCGGCGTACACCAGCGCGGTCTGCTGGAGGGTCTGCGCGCCCTTCTCCCCCTCGTCGGCGGCGGCCGCGGACACGATCTCCGCGCCCGGTGGCGCCTGCGGCGGCTTGCTCGTCCCGCCGCAGAAGCTCACCATCTGCTGCGGGTCGGCGCTCTCCCGCGGCGCGGCCCAGGCCGGCCCGATCTCGGCCGGCTGCAGGAACGCGCCGCGCATGGTGGTGACGGTGATCAGCCCGGCGTCCGGCTCGCCGTCGTCGGCGGAGGTGCACCCGGCCGCCAGGACCAGGGCGCACGCGGCACCCACGGCGGCACGGAGGGGTCTGGCGGTCGCAAGCATCCGGCCATCCTGCCAGAACACCGAGCGCACCCCGAAAAACCACGGGCCTTCCCCGATACGCCTGAGCTAAGGTTCACGCCACGCAAGCGGTGTGTAGCTCAGTCAGTAGAGCGCCTGGCTCCGGACCGGGAGGGCGCAGGGGCGGAACCTGCCACACCGGCATGGAACAGCACGGGGACACGGTCGGCACGGGCTATCCGCAGGCGCAACTGGCCAAGGCGGTGACCGGCGGCGACACCGGGAAGGCCGCCCGATGGCGGGCGGTCATCGCCGGGATGCTGCGCGGGGATCTGACGATCGGCTCGCGGACACCGGTGAGGAAGATGCCCGCCTGGGTCACTCCCGAGGTGCTGCACGGCGGTTTCGCCTCCGGGCGGGCGGCCGCGGCCGGTCCGCTGAACGAGGCCGAGACGGCGTACGCGGACCGGCACGGCCTGCCGCACGACCGTGGCGTGATCTTCCGGCACCGGATCGATCCGGCTCGCCGGGCGCGGCTGGACGCCCTGCTCGACGACGGATACGCCGTGACCCTGCCGGAGGAGGCGCTGCTGCCGGTGGTGGCGTGGCTGCTCCGGTTCGGCGACGAGGAGGCGGCCCTCGATCTGATCGAGCAGGTCCTGCCGTACTCGGCCGCGCTCTGTTTCACCCCACGCCCGGCGCCCGGTCCGCCCGCAGACCCGGAGCTGGTGTGGCGCGCGACCGCCGGCGAGGCACGGCAGAGCCTGGCGAACCGGCAGCCGAACGAGCGGGTCGAGGCGATGCGCGGCACCCTCGGCGTCTGGAACCTGTACGCCGACCGGGTGCTCGCGCACTGGCTGCGGTCCGCGGTGGACGGGCGGGTGGGCGTCCACATGGATGAGCCCTGGCAGCACGCCGCCCGGGGCCTCCTCGCCGAGTACGCCGACCTCGCCCGCCGCACGCCGCCGAGCCGGCGGCACGCCGGGCCGAAGGCGAACCTGACCGTCCTGCGCACCGCTCTGGAGGAGGCCGTCGCCGGCCGGGAGTGGCGGCGCGGCCTGGTGCAGACCGTGACCGACGCGATGGTGCGGCGGCGCGGCGAGCCCGGCAGCCCCGGGCACGCCGCGCTGCGGGACCGGCAGGCCGCCGTGGCGGCGAAGACGCCGCACCACGTGATCGCCCGGCAGGTCGCCGAACGCCTGGCGGAGCTCCCCCAGCACATCGGCGTCCTCGACGCCGAGCCGCTGGTCGCCGGCGCGCCCGCGTCCGTCCGGGCCGTCGTCCGGCGCGCCACCGCCGCGCCGGTCGAGGGCCTGGTCGCGGCCGGTCTGGTGCCGTCGGCGGAGGTGCTCGCCGCGCTGGTCCCACGGGTGACCGCCCAGGCGGTGGGTGCCGCCTACGCCGATCCGGACCTGCGGGCCCTGATGGCCGCCCACTACCTGGCCTTCCGCAACCGCCGGTCGTTGCTGCTCACTGATCTGGAGAGCCAGGTCCGGCCGGACGAGCTGCCGTGGGTGCGGGCGGTCCAGCGCTATGAGCTGAACGAGCTGCACGAACTCTACGACGGGTCGACCGAGGCCGGCGCCGCCGTCGCGCTGCGGCGGATCGGCGGGCTGACGCTGTGCTCGTTCCCCGGCACGTTGCTGCCGAACCCGCTGGTCAGCGAGCTGCGCACGTTGAGCCGCGAGGCGCGCCTGCGCCTGCCCTGGGTGGAGGAGCTGGCGGCGGACATCTTCGACGGCCGGTTCGTGGCGAAGTTCCCGGCAGCGGCACGGCTCGCCGGGAATCTGCTGGCCGGGACGCTGTACGAGCGGTACTACCGGATCGACTACGCGTACCTGGACGCCCTGCCGGCACCCCAGGGCGGGAAGGCGGTCTCGCCGGAGTTCGCGCGGCTGTGCCGGGAGCGCGCCGGGGTCCGCCAGGCCACCGGGCGGCCCGCGCACAACGGGATGATCATCGAGCAGGCGCAGATCCTGACCACGCACAATCTGGCCACGCTGGTGCACGGGGCCGGGGTGGCGGTCGATCCGCTGGACGCGGCCACCGGCGCCTGGACGACGGTGGAACGGCTGGCCTCCCGGCCGCTGTCGCACCGGTCGATCAAGGACATCGCGTACGCCTGGCGTCACATGATCTTCTTCCTGTCGCTGACCGGCGACTCGCTGACCGGGGACGCGCTGACGTTCGTGGAGGCGCTGCCCCGGCACGGGCGGCTCGGGCCGGCCGTCGACGGGCTGTGGTCGGTGCTGGCCGGGCGCAAGTCCCGCCCGCTGACCGGCTGGACGACCGAACGGCACTGGCTTCTCGCGCCAGGGGTCGATCAGGGTTAGCGTGACTCCAAGGCAGTGTCGCCAAGGAGGTCCACGATGAGCGGGATCGATGCGCTGGCCGCCCGGATCCGGGCCGATCTGGGCCCCGACCAGGTGCTGACCGACAGGCAACAGCTGCGGACGTACGAGTGTGACGGCCTCGCCCACTACAAGGTCATCCCGGCGCTGGTCGCTCTCCCCCGCACCGCCGCCCAGGCCGCCGCCGTGGTTCGTGCCTGCGCCGCGGCGGGAGTGCCGTTCGTGGCCCGCGGATCCGGCACCGGCCTGTCCGGCGGGGCGCTGCCGCACGCCGACGGCGTCCTGATCGTCACCTCGCAGTTGCGCGACATCCTGGAGATGCGCCCCGCGGACGAACGTGCCGTCGTCCAGCCCGGCGTGATCAACCTCCAGGTCACGCAGGCCGCCACCCCGCACGGCTACTATTACGCCCCCGACCCGTCCAGCCAGCAGATCTGCTCGATCGGCGGGAACGTCGCGGAGAACTCGGGCGGCGCCCACTGTCTCAAGTACGGGTTCACCACCAACCACGTGACCGCCCTGGAGGTGGTCACCCCGGACGGCGAGCTGGTTCGGCTCGGCGGGGCCGCCCCGGACGTCCCGGGCTACGACCTGGTCGGCGCGTTCGTCGGCTCGGAGGGCACGCTCGGCGTCGCCACCGAGGTCACGGTCCGGCTCACCCGGCTGCCGGAGACGGTCCGGACCCTGCTCGCCGCCTTCCACGGCACCGACCAGGCCGGCGCCGCCACGTCGGCGATCATCGCGGCCGGGGTGGTGCCGGCCGCGATCGAGATGATGGACGCGCTGTCCATCGAGGCCGCCGAGGCCGCCGTCCACTGCGGCTACCCGGCCGGCGCCGGCGCGGTCCTGGTCGTCGAGCTGGACGGCCCGTCCGCGGAGGTGGACGCGCAGTTCGACGAGGTCACCGCGCTGTGCGAGAAGAACGGGGCGTTCGAGATCCGGGTCGCCGCCGACGACACCGAACGGCAGCTGATCTGGCGGGGCCGCAAGTCGGCGTTCGCGGCGGTCGGCCGGATCAGTCCCGACTACATCGTCCAGGACGGGGTGATCCCGCGGACCGCGCTGCCCGAGGTGCTGCGCCGGATCACCGAGGTCGCCTCGTCGCAGGGAGTGCGGGTGGCGAACGTGTTCCACGCCGGCGACGGCAACCTGCATCCCCTGGTGCTGTTCGACGATCGCGTGCCCGGTGAGGCCGAACGCGCCGAGACGGTCTCCGGCGCGATCCTCGACCTGTGCATCGAGTACGGCGGCTCGATCACCGGCGAACACGGCGTCGGTGTGGACAAGGCCCGGTACATGCCCCGCATGTTCAGCGACACCGACCTCGACACGATGCAGCTGGTCAGGTGCGCGTTCGACCCGGACGGCCTGGCCAACCCGGGCAAGGTGTTCCCCACCCCACGGCTGTGCGGCGAACGGCCCGGACGGCGGCAGGGCGCCTTCGAGCACGAGGGCGCGGAGGTCTTCTGATGAACCGGCGTCCTCAGCCTCGCAACGGCCACACACCCGGGAGGGCCGTCCGATGAGTGTGCTCGACGATCTCGCGGTGAAGGCCGGCGACGACGACGTGGTCTGCGGGATGCCCGCCCGGTTCGTGGCCGCGCCCGCGAGCGCCCGGGAGGCGGCCGCCCTGATCGCCGCCGCACGGGATCTGACCGTGGTGATCCGCGGCGGCGGCACCCGGCTGCAGCAGGGCCCGCCACCCCGCGACCTGGACCTGATCATCGACACGCGGCGGATGGCCGGGGTGGTCGAGCACGCCGCCGGCGACCTGATCACCGTGGTCCGGGCCGGAACCCCGATGGCCGAGCTGCACCGCCTGCCGGGCCAGCAGCTCGCCCTGGACGCGCCCGCCGGGGCGACGGCCGGCGGCACGGTCGCGGCGAACACCAGCGGCCCGCGCCGCCTGCGCTACGGCACGGCCCGCGACCTGCTGATCGGTATCACCGTCGTCCGGCCGGACGGCCGGATCGCGAAATCCGGCGGCAAGGTGGTGAAGAACGTCGCGGGCTACGACCTGGGCAAGCTCTACACCGGATCGTTCGGCACGCTGGGCCTGATCACCGAGTGCGTCTTCCGGTTGCATCCGGTTCCGGTCACCACCGCTGTCGTACGGGCCACCGCGGCGCCCACCCACGTGGCGGCGGTCCTCTCCGCCCAACTGGCGCCCAGCGCCATCGAGATCAACGCCGCGCCGGGCGCCGAGCCGGAGATCGCCGTCCTGCTGGAGGGCACTCCGGCGGGGGTCCGCGACCGCGCCGCCACCCTCGCCCGTCTCCTCGGCGGCGACGTCACCACCGAACCCCCGTCCTGGTGGGACACCCCGCCCGACCCACCCGGCGGCCTCGCCCTGAAACTGACCGCCACCCTCTCCCGCGTCCCGGACCTGGTCGCCGCCGCCGTCGGGGCGGGCCTCACGGTCCGCGGCTCCGCCGGAACCGGCGTCCTGTACGCCGGTGCCCCGGCCGGCGCCGACACGGTCGCCGAAGTCGTCGCGTCGGTACGGGCGGCGGCGACCGCGGCCGGTGGGCACGCCGTCGTGCTGTCCGCGCCCGACGGCACCCGGGACGGCCTCGACATGTGGGGGCCGGTGCCCGGCCTCGATCTGATGCGCCGGGTCAAAGAGCGGTTCGACCCTGATCACCGTTTCGCGCCCGGCCGCTTCGTGGGAGGAATCTGATGTCCGGCATCGACGCCACCCGCGGCGACGGCACCCTGCCGCCCGACCCGATTCCCGCCACCTCGTCCGACATGCTCAAGCCCGATCAGCCCGATCAGCCCGATCAGCCCGATCAACCCGATCAACCCGATCAGCCCGATCAACCCGATCAACCCGATCAGCCCGATCAGCCCGATCAGCCCGATCAACCCGGCCAGCCCGATCAACCCGATCAGCCCGGCCAGCCCGATCAGCCCGGCCAGCCCGATCAGCCCGGCCAGCCCGGACAACCAGATCAGCCCGGTCAGGCTGGCCAGGTCGGGGCTGTCGCAGGCAGCCGGACGCCGGTCGGCGCGACGCACGGCACCGGGACGCCACCGGTCGACGCGCTGCGGGCCGCGGAGACCGGGACCACGGTGCACGACGAGCCCGCGTTCGACGGCGATCACCCACCCAGCGCCGACATCGTGTCCGATTGTGTTCACTGTGGCTTCTGCCTGACGACCTGCCCGACCTATGTGCTGTGGGGCGAGGAGATGGACTCGCCGCGCGGCCGGATCCACCTGATCGGGCAGGGCGTCTCCGGCGAGCCGCTGACCGACTCGATGGTCACCCACTTCGACAGATGTCTCGGCTGCATGGCGTGTGTGACCGCGTGCCCGTCCGGTGTCCGCTACGACCGGCTGATCGAGGACACCCGCGCCCAGGTGGAACGCCGCCACTCCCGCAGCGCCCGGGAGCGTGCCGTGCGTGCGGCGATCTTCGCGCTGTTCCCGTACCCGCGCCGGCTCCGGCTGCTGCGGGGACCGCTCCGGGCGTACCAGAGATCAGGTCTGCAGAAGCTCGTCGCCCGCACCGGCCTGCTCGACCGTCTCGCGCCGACCCTCGCCACCCTGGAGTCCCTCGCCCCGCGCCTGCGCGGCGTGCCGCGCCCGCCGGCCCGCGTCCGAGCCCGCGGCGAACGCCGAGCGGTCGTCGGCATGCTGACCGGTTGTGTTCAGGGCGCGTTCTTCCCGGACGTCAACTCGGCGACGGTACGCGTGCTCGCCGCCGAGGGCTGTGACGTGCTGATCCCGCCGAGCCAGGGATGTTGCGGCGCGCTGAGCGTGCACAACGGCCGCCGGGCCGAGGCGCAGCGGTTCGCCCGGCGCCTGATCGACACGTTCGCCCGGACCGGCATGGACTACTTCGTGGTCAACGCGGCGGGCTGCGGTTCGTCGCTGAAGGAGTACGACGAGCTGCTCGCCGACGACCCCGCCTACGCCCGGCGGGCCGCCGACTTCACCGCCAAGGTCCGTGACCTGTCCGAGTTGCTGGCCGAACTGGGCCCGGTCGCGCCCCGGCACCCGCTGCCGATGACGGTGGCGTACCACGACGCCTGTCACCTGGGGCACGCGCAGGGCATCCGCGCGCAACCCCGCGCCCTGCTGCGGGGCATCCCCGGCCTGGAGTTGCGCCCGATCGCCGACCCGGAGATCTGCTGCGGCTCCGCGGGCGTGTGGAACGTACTGAATCCGGGCCCGGCCGCCGAACTCGGCGACCGCAAGGCGAAAGCCGTCCTCGCCACCGGCGCCGAACTGCTCGTCACCGCCAACCCGGGCTGCCTCATGCAGGTCGCCGCCGCCGTCCACCGCCGCGGCGGCACGATCGCGCTGGCCCACACCGCCCATGTCCTCGACGCCTCGATCCGCGGCCTGCCCCCGGCCACCCTGACGTCAGCGCGATGACCGGCTGGAGACGACGCCCAACAGAGGGCTCTGACGTCAGCGCGATGACCGGCCGGAGACGCCGAGCGGAGGCTGCCGGAACCGCGGGGAGACGGGTCCCGTAGCACCCGCTCTCCCCGCGCTCTCCCGGCCGGTGACCGCCGAGCGAGGCCGCGGCGCCCCCGCGCTGCCGACCTCTCCCCCACCACGGCCACCCGACCCGTGCGGCACCCATCCCATCGCGCCGCACGTCTGATCCAGCACCTCGCGTGGCGGCGTTCTGGTCGAATGACGGATGGGAGCCCCTCCCAGACATTGACATACGTTAAATTGGGAGCGCTCCCAGCGTGCGCCGTTCCACACGTCCCGTCAAGCACCTCCTCCGGAAGGCATCCCCATGCATCGACGGAAATGGGCCGCCCTCGGCCTGACCACACTCGTCTCCACGACCACCGCGGCAGCGTTCACCCTGGTCACCGGCGGGGCCGCGCAAGCCGCCGTGGGCTGCTCGGTGAAATACACGGTGTCCAGCCAATGGTCCGGCGGCTTCGGCGCAAACGTCGACGTCACCAATCTCGGCGCCCCCGTCACCGGCTGGACGGTGGCGTTCACATTCCCCGCCGGCCAGACCGTCAGCCAGTTGTGGAACGGTTCGGTCACCCAGTCCGGCTCCTCGGTCACCGTCCGCAACGCCGGCTGGAACGGCGCCGTGGCCACCGGCGGCACCGCCTCGTTCGGCTTCAACGGCTCGTGGACCGGCTCCAACCCGGTGCCCACGTCGTTCACCCTGAACGGCGTGGCCTGCACCGGCACGGTCGATCCCACGCCCACCGACCCCACGCCCACCGAGCCGACACCGGACCCCACCGGCGACCCCAAGACGAAGATCATGGCGCTCGGCGACTCGATCACCGGTTCCCCCGGCTGCTGGCGCGCCATGCTGTGGCAGCAGCTGCCCGCCGCCGAGGTCGACTTCGTCGGCACGCTGCCCGGCGACGGCTGCGGCTTCCCCTACGACGGCGAGCACGAGGGCCACGGCGGTTACCAGGTCACCAACGTCGCCGGCCAGAACATGCTGCCCGCCTGGCTCGCCGCGAGCGATCCCGACGTGGTCCTGATGCACTTCGGCACCAACGACGCGTGGAGCAACATCCCGGCCACCACGATCCTGAACGCCTACACCACCCTGGTCGGCCAGATGCGCGCCGCCAACCCCCGTATCAAGATCATCGTCGCCCAGATCATCCCGCTGAACCCGCCCACCTGCACCGACTGCGGCCAGCGCGTGGTGACCCTGAACGCCGCGATCCCGTCCTGGGCCGCCGCCCTGTCCACCGACGCCTCCCCGATCACCGTCGTCGACCAGTGGACCGGCTTCGACACCACGACCGACACCTACGACGGCGTCCACCCCAACAACGCGGGCAACGCCAAGATCGCCGCCCGCTGGCTCCCCGCCGTCCGGGCCGCCCTCCCCTGACCCGGAATCCGGTGTGCGGGGTTCGGCCGTCACACCCGCCCGAACCCCGCACCCGTCATCCGATCCGCCTGCGACGGCCCGTCCACCCCGCCCGGCTTCCACACCGCGCACGGGCCACTTCCCGGGACCACAGCACCCCGCGCGCGAAGTCAGCACCGCCACGACCCCTGTCCGCTTCCGGTCCGCGGCACTTCTCTCACACCATGCCTTCGTACGGGCCACGCAAGCGTCCCGTGCCTCGCGGCGGCAACGGCAGGCGTCCCCTCCCGACCGCCCCCGGGTGCGGCTCATGCATGCCCGCCCCGGTCACCCCCGGCTGGTTGTGGGGCTGTCTCAGCTGCGCCGAGACAGCCCCTACTACCAGCCGGACAAGATCCACACCAGCTGGTCGTCACTGCTGTCTCGAGCGCCTTGAGACAGCCATCCGTGTCCTTGCGACGACCGTGCGGTGCGGGAAAGTCGGCCGCTGGGCGCGGTTGACATAACGTCTTCGATCAAGGCATGAGCTTCGGTGATGGCCGACTTCCGAGTCAGCAGCCACAACCAGCCGGACAAACCGCAACCGGCACGGAACCGATACGCGCCAGGGTCCGCCGTAGCCGCATCAGGCCGTCGTCCGCGCCCGACCCCACGCGGGTTGCCGACCGTCGGCGGTTGCTCCGTGCGGGCGATCCCGGTAGCGGGCGTGACGGTCCAGACTGACGGGATGGCTGAGGCGAAGACGACACGGAACGATCAGAGCGTGGCGGCGTTCCTCGCCGCGGTCACGGATCCGGCACGCCGGGCCGACGCGGAGGCGGCTGTCGCGCTGATGACCGAGGCGACCGGGGTGGAGCCGGCGATGTGGGGTGGTTCGATCATCGGTTTCGGGACCTACCACTACCGGTACGCGTCCGGCCGCGAAGGCGACTGGCCGCCGGTCGGATTGTCGCCGCGCAAGCAGGCGCTGACCCTCTACATCTCCACCGGCTTCGACGGCCACGACGAACTGCTGGCCCGGCTCGGCCCGCACCGTACCGGCAAGTCCTGCCTCTATCTGAAACGGCTCGCCGACGTGGACCACGCGGTCTTGACGGACCTGGTGGGCCGCGGTTTCCGGCATCTCGCCGGCCGCACCGTGACCACCGAGCCGCGCTGACCCGGCCAGCGCGGCGCGCACCGTCGCCCCGGGCTCGCTGCCAGGCGCCGCGCACCGGCACCCCGAGGCCCACTGCCGGCCACCGGCACGCCGAAGCTCGCTGCCAGGTGCCGCGCACGGGCACCCCGAAGCTCGCTGCCAGGCACCGCCCACCGGCACCCCGAGAGCCCACCGCCAGGCACCGCCCACCGGCACCCCGAGAGCCCACCGCCAGGCACCGCCCACCGGCACCCCGAGAGCCCACTGCCGGGGGTCGCGCACCGGCGCCCGGGGCCGGCTGGCGGAAGTCGAACGAAGGTCGTTTCCCGGACGGCGAGGGGCTGAATCGGACGGCATAATCATCCGGTGGACAACTGGGAATACGCGCGACTCGAGTACCGCGCGGCGGGCACGCTCGGCGCCGACCGTTTCATGGACTGGACCGCGACGTTCCACCATCCGGGTGGGGTGTTGCGCTGGGGCACCGACGAGCGGTTCGACGACCTGCGGCACCTGAACCGGGCGGGCGCGGCCGGCTGGCAGGCGTACGAGCGTTCGGTGATTCATGTGATCGGTGAGCCGCACCGGCTCAGCAGCGTGACGTATTCGATGCGCCGCCCCATTCCCGCCGATCTGGTGGCGATGCAGACCTCCGCGGTGGACGAGCGTGCCTAGGGAGACCGGTGTCAAGCTCGTCGCGTCGAACAAGAAGGCACGGCACGACTACGCCATTCTGAGGACGTTCGAGGCGGGTCTGGTGCTGGCGGGCACCGAGGTGAAGTCGCTGCGCCTGGGCCGGGCGTCGCTCGTCGACACGTTCGCGCAGGAGCACGAGGGCGAGATCATGCTTTACGGCCTGCACATCGCGGAGTACGGGTTCGGTTCGTGGACGAATCATGCTCCGCGCCGTACCCGGAAGCTGCTGTTGCACAAGGTCGAGATCATCAAGATCCTGAACCAGCTCAAGGACGGTTCGGGTCTCACCCTGGTGCCGCTGTCGCTGTACTTCAAGGACGGCTGGGCCAAGATCGAGCTGGGTCTGGCGCGAGGGCTCAAGTCGTACGACAAACGGCAGGTCATGGCCGAGCGGGACGCCAAGAAGGAGATCGCGAAGGAGATGGGCCGACGCCTGAAGGGCGTCCGGGGCCGCCGTTAGGATCTTGCCGTGGAATTCGGCCTGGATACTTTCGGTGACGTCAACGGCAAGCCCTATCCGGAGGTGATCCGGGACGTCGTCGAGCAGGGTGTGCTCGCCGACCGTCTGGGGCTCGACTTCTTCGGCGTCGGCGAGCACCATCGCGACGATTACGCGGTCTCGGCGCCGGAGATCGTTCTCGCGGCGATCGCGGCGCGGACCGAGCGGATCCGGCTGGGCACGGCGGTCACGGTGCTGAGCTCCGATGATCCGGTACGGGTGTTCGAGCGCTTCGCCACCCTGGACGCCGTCGCCCGCGGCCGCGCCGAGATCATCCTGGGCCGTGGTTCGTTCACCGAGTCGTTCCCGCTGTTCGGTTTCGACCTGGGCGACTACGAGCGCCTGTTCGCCGAGAAGCTGGACCTGATGTCGGAGTTGCTCACCGAGGGCCCGGTGAGCTGGACGGGTTCGATCCGGCCGCCGCTGCGCGACCAGCAGGTGTACCCGAAGACGGAGTCGGGCGCGATCCGGACCTGGATCGGTGTCGGCGGCAGCCCGGAGTCGGTGGTCCGTGCCGCCCGGTACGGCATGCCGCTGGTCCTGGCGATCATCGGTGGCGCTCCGGCACGGTTCGCCCCGTACACCGAGCTGTACCACCGCGCCTTGACGGAGTTGGAGCAGGAGCCGCAGCCGATCGCCGTGCACTGTCCCGGTTTCGTGGCGGCCACCGATCAGGAGGCGGTGGACGTGCTGTGGCCGCACGCCCGCCGCAACCTGGACCGGATCGGCCGGGAGCGGGGCTGGCCGCCGATGACCCGGGACCGGTTCGAGGCCGACGTCACCGAGGGCGCCTGGCATGTCGGCTCGCCGGAGACGGTCGCCCGGAAGATCGCGGCGACGATCCGGGCGCTCGGCATCGACCGTTTCGACCTGAAGTACTCCCACGGGACGCTGCCGCACGATCAGCTGATGTCCTGCATCACGCTCTATGCCGAGCAGGTGATTCCGCGGGTGCGAGAATTGATGAATGGCGATTGAGGAGGAACAACCACTCCCCCGCCACTTCTAAGCTATAGCACAGGGTGGGGCTTGCGGCAAGACCCCGGATACGGCGGAGAATCGCACACCGTAACGCAGTCTGCCGAATCGGGGATGCCGTGAACCGTACGACCACCAGTGCTTTCGCCTTGCCTGAGCGGCTCGCCGCGAAGGCTGATCCGGCGATGACCGCGGCCGACGACAAGCATTTCGCGGAGATGGCGGAAAGCCTCGGGCAGTCGATCGCTGAATTGTCGGAACGGCTGGACGCGGAACGGCGGGCGCCCGCCGGGAAAGGGCGGCAGGCGGTCGACCGGGACGACGCGATCCGGCGGATGAACGCGCGGCTGCGGTCGCTGCGCCGGTACAGCCTGGACCTGTGCCTGGGCCGGATGGTGTTCGAGGACGGCGCGACGGTCTACGTGGGGCGGCTCGGGCTGACCGACGGCGCGGGCGGCCGGCTGCTGGTGGACTGGCGGTCGCCGGCCGCGGAGCCGTTCTTCGGCGCCACCCACGCCGACCCGATGGGCCTGGTCAGCCGCCGCCGGTACCGGTGGACGGACGGCCGGGTCGTCGACTACTGGGACGAGGTGTTCGACGCCGGCGAACTGGCGGCCAACGCGGCGCTGGACGACCAGTCGGCGTTCATCGCCAGTCTGGGCGGCAGCCGGTCGCCGCGGATGCGCGACGTGCTCGGCACGATTCAGGCCGACCAGGACGCGATCATCCGGGCCGGGTCGGCGGGCGCCCTGGTGGTCGACGGCGGGCCGGGCACCGGCAAGACCGTGGTAGCCCTGCACCGGACCGCCTACCTGCGCTATCGCGATCCACGCCTGGGCCGGGGCCGGGGCGGCGTGCTGTTCGTCGGGCCGCACGAGCCCTATCTCGCGTACGTCGCCGACGTCCTGCCGAACCTGGGTGAGGACGACGTGCAGACGTGCACGGTCCGGGACCTGGTCGCCGAGGGCGCGCACGCCGGAACCGAGGCCGATCCGGCGGCGGCCCGGCTGAAGGCGTCGGCGGATCTGGTCGGCGCGATCGACGCGGCGGTCCGGTTCTATCAGGAGCCGCCGATGGCGCCGCTGGTCGTCAGCACCGACGACGGCGACGTCCGGGTGACCGGGGCCGACTGGGCGGCGGCGTTCGAGGCGCCGGATCCCGGCACCCCGCACAACGAGGCGCGCGACCAGATCTGGGAGGAGTTGCTGGCGATCCTCGCCGAGCGTTCCGGCGCCGGTGAGGCGGAGCTGGCGCGCAGCCGGGAGCTGCGGACCGCGCTGCACCGGGCGTGGCCGATCCTGCAGGCGGCGGACCTGGTCGCCGATCTCTGGTCGGTCCCGGCCTACCTGCGCCGATGCGCTCCCTGGCTGAGCGCCGAGGAGGTCCGCGCGTTGCAGCGGGCCGAGCCGCGGGCGTGGACGGTGTCCGATCTGCCGCTGCTCGACGCGGCCCGGCAGCGGCTCGGCGATCCGGAGGCGTCCGAGCGGCGGCGCCGGGAGCGGGCCGCCGTCGCGGCCGGCCGGCGGGCGATGGACCGGGTCGTCGACGATCTGATCGCGTCGAACGAGTACGACGACGGCGAGGGCCTGATGTCCATGCTGCGCCAGCAGGATCTGCGCGAGGTGCTCGACTCCGGCGGCGCGCTGCCGGCCGCCGATCCGGACCTGCTGGCCGGTCCGTTCGCGCACATCGTGGTGGACGAGGCGCAGGAGCTCACCGACGCGGAGTGGCGGATGCTGCTGTCGCGCTGCCCGTCGCGCAGTCTCACCATCGTCGGGGACCGGGCGCAGGCGCGGCACGGGTTCACCGAGTCGTGGCGCGAGCGCCTGGAACGGGTGGGTCTGGAGCGGATCGCGATGGCGTCGCTGACCATCAACTACCGGACGCCGGAGGAGGTGATGGCCGAGGCGGAGCCGGTGATCCGGGCCGCGCTGCCGGACGCCAACGTGCCGTCCTCGATCCGGAGCAGCGGTATCCCGGTCCACCACGGTCGCGTCACCGAGCTGGAGGAGATCCTGGCGGATCACCGCGAGGGCACGGCCTGCGTGATCGCCACCGGTCCGATCACCGCCCCGGGGGTACGGGTCCTCACGCCCGAACTGTCCAAGGGCCTGGAGTTCGACCTCGTCGTGGTGGTCGACCCGGAGACGTTCGGGGACGGGATCGAGGGCGCCGTCGACCGTTATGTCGCGATGACCCGGGCGACCCGCCGCCTGGTCGTGCTGCGTACCTGAACCCGGTCCCCGGCGCCGGAGTCGTCCGGCGCCGGGGACCGGCCGGTCACTTGATGATGCCGGCGGTGCGGCAGGCCTTGCGGTACTTGGCGGTGCAGAGCGCGGCGGGGTCCACGAAGCCGGCCTCGACCACGGACTTCACGTTCTTGATCGTGATGGCCTTGGGGGCCAGCTTCCGGAACTGAATGTAGGCGCCCGACTCGGGGTCCTTCAGCTTGTCCTTGAGCTGCGGCTTCTTGTTCTGGTACAGGTTGATCGCCAGATCGGCGGCGGCGTCCGCCTCCGATTTCACGTCCTTGTACACCGTCATGCACTGCTCGCCGGCGAGGATGTTCTGCAGGCCCTGGGTCGTCGCGTCCTGGCCGGTGACCTGGACCTTGCCGGCCAGGCCCTTCTCCCGGAGCACCTCGATGGCCGCGTTGCCGAGGCCGTCGTTGGCGGCGAGGACGCCGTTGATGTTCGGGAACTGCTTGAGCATCAGCGCGAAGATCTCGCGGCCGGTGTCGTTGTCCCACTCCGGCACGAACTGGTCGGGTCCCTGGACCGCCCGGCCACTGTTGAACATCGTGCTCAGGTAGGCGTCGTAGCCCTCCTTGAACAGGGTGGCGTTGTTGTCCGTGGGCGAACCGTTCAGCTCGGCGATGACCGGCTTCTCGACCTCCTTGGCCTTCAGGCAGCTCTCCAGCTCCTTGGCCTGGAGACGGCCGACCTCCTGGTTGTCGAAGCTCACGTAGTAGTCGGCGCCGCCGTTGAGGGTGAGCCGGTCGTAGTCGATCACCGGCACCTTGCGGTCGTGGGCCTTCTGAATGACGGCCTTGCCGCTGACCGAGTCGAGGCTGACGATCATCAGCACCTTGAAGCCCTTGTCCAGGGCGGTCTCGGCGATGCGCTGGAACTCGTTCTTGTCGCCCTCGGCGTTGAAGATCTGGTACGGCACGTTCGCCTTCTTGAACGCCGCCTCGAGGTACTTCGGGTCGTCGGTGCTCCACCGCTGCGAGGTCTTGGTGTCCGGGAGGATCACGGCGATGCCGTCGTTGCCGGTGACCTTCTCGCTGCCGCCACTGGTGGTCGCCACGTTGCCGGCGGCCCCGTCTTCGCCCCCGTCGTCACATGCCGTGAGCATGACCGAAGTCAGCAGGCCGGCGGTGACCAGGGTGGCCAGAGACTTGCGCATGGCGATGTGTTTCCTCTCACGGTGTTCCCGAGCTGCGTGGAACGCTGAACGGTCCGCCAAGTATCGGCCAGCGCGTCACGGTCGCAACATCGGGTGGGGGCCGGGGAACAAGATTATTCATTTTCGTCGCGATCCTGCCAACAATCACTGGCTGTGATCGCGTGGTACGTCCCCCGTGTCAACCCTTGTCGGCGCCGGCCGTCAATCCTTCGGTGAGAAGCCGCTCCGCCGCGAAGAATATGATCACAATCGGCAGGGTCAGCACAACAGAACCGGCCATCAGGACGGTTTTGCTGACCTCGATGCCACCCGACAGCTGCGCCAGGCCGAGCGAGACGGTCCAATCGGCTCGATCTTCCACCAGGAAGAGCAGAGCGAAGAGGAACTCGTTCCAGGCGATCATGAAGACGTAGAGGGCGTTCGCCATCACGGCGGGCGCGGCCAGCGGCAGGATCACCTTGCGCAGCGTCTGCAGGCGGCTGTAGCCGTCGATCGCCGCCGCCTCCTCCAGGCTCGCCGGGATCGTGGAGAGGTAGTTGCGCAGCATGTAGATCGAGACCGGCACGGTCTGCGCGATGTACACCAGCGTCAGCCCGCCCAGCGACCCGCGCAGCCCGAGCCGGGTGAACAGCACGAACAGCGGAATCGCCAGCAGGATCGACGGGAACAGGTACACCGACAGGAACAGGAAGTGCACCTGCCGGCGGCCGGCGAATCGCAGACGGGCCACCGCGTACGCCCCGGGGATCGACACCAGCAGGGTCAGCGCGGTCGCTGCCACCGACACGATCGCCGAGTTGGCCAGGAACTTGAGGAACCCCTGCCCGCCCTCCCCCACCGAGGTCAGCACCTCGCGGTAGGTGCGGACGGTCCACTCCGACGGCTCGATCCACAGTTGGCCCGGGGCCCGCAGCAGGTCCTCGATCGGGCGGATCGACAGCAGGAGCATGTACAGGAACGGGAACAGGGTGATCAGCGCCAGCAGCGTGATCACGATCGGCCGGAGCACCCGCAGGATCCGGGTCTCCACCTCGGCACGGTCGGCCATCAGCCCTCCCCCTCGGCGGCCTCGATGCGGGGCGCGAAGAAGCGCAGGTAGATCGCCAGCAGCACGAGCAGGCCGCCGGCCAGCACCAGCGCCTGGGCGGCGGCGGCGCCGATGTCGAAGCGGGCGGTGAGGTACTCGTACACCCGGACGCTCACCACCTCCGTCCCGGCGCCACCACCGGTCAGCAGATAGACGTCGTCGAACTTGTTGAACGTCATGATGAACCGCAGCACGCTGAGCAGCGCGATCACCGCGCCCAGCTGCGGCAGCAGGATGTGCCGGAACATCTGGGTGGGCGCGGCGCCGTCGACCCGGGCCGCCTCCTCCAGGTCGCCGGGCACCGCCTGCAGCCGGGCCAGCAGGAACAGGAACGCGAACGGGAAGTACCGCCACGTCTCGAACGCGATCACGGTGAGCAGCGCCATCGGCACGTCGATGTGCCAGCCGAGCAGGTTGAGCGCGTACTCGCGCTGGCTGAGGAACGCGATCGGGCGGTCCCAGCCGAGGAACCGCACACCCCAGTCGTTGACCAGGCCGAACTGCGGGCTGAGCAGGACGTTCCAGACGAAGGCCACGGACACGACCGGCGCCACGTACGGCAGCAGCACCGAACCGCGGACCAGCGTGCGGCCCCGGAACCGGCTGCGCAGGGTGAGCGCCGCGATCAGGCCGAGCACGATCGAGCCGAAGGTGGAGCCGACCGTGTAGACCAGGGTGGTCCACAGCGACGACCAGAAGCCCGGCGAGTTCAGCACGGTCTCCAGGTTCGCCAGGGTGTACTGGCCGAAGACCCCGGCCCGGCGCAGGTTGATCAGCCGGATCCGCTGGAAGGCCAGCATGACCGTCCAGAGGATCGGCAGCACCACCACGACCAGGACGACGACGAGGGTCGGGGACAGATAGGCCAGCCCGGCGCGGCTCTCCCGCTGCCGGGCGGTGAGTGGCTTGCCCACCTGTCAGCCCAGGGACTTCTGGATCACTTTGACGTCCTCACTGGCCTGTTTCGCCGCTTCGGCCGCGTCCAGCTGGCCGCCGGCGAGATCGTTGATCGCCTTGGGCACCGGCAGCTCACCGAGGGTGGCGCCGACCAGGGCGCCCTGCTTCTGCGGGAACCCCCAGCGCTGGAACGTGTCCGGGCTCTTGCTGAGGGTGTCGAGCACGTCCGCCGGGTAGATCTCGGCCAGCGGTTTCTTGGTGTCCACGCCGGCCGGCAGCGACTTCCAGTCCGCGGCGCCCTGGCGTACCGGGATCTTGCCCTCCGGGGCGATGGCGAGCCAGTCCGCGTAGCCCTCGTTCATCATGTACGCGACGAACTTCCGCGCCTGTTCGCTGCGCGGGCTCTCCCTGGTGATCGCCCAGCTGGTGATCTCGCCGAACTGGGCGGGCTGCCCGCCCGGGCCGGCGATGCCGGTGACCACCCCGGTGTTCTTCGCCAGCCAGGCCGGGTCGCTCTTGCACTGCGCGCAGGTGGGCAGGGCGTCGTTGCGGAGACCGGCCAGCTCGTCGAGCAGGAACGACGACCAGACGACCATGGCCGCCTTGCCGGAGAAGTACGTGGCCCGGGTGGTGTCGACGTCCTGGGCGCCCGGCACCGACCAGTTCTTCACCAGGTCGGAGTAGAGCTGGAAGGTGGCCACGCACTGCGGCGACTCCAGCTGCACGTTCTTGGCCTCGTCGACGAGCTGGCAGCCGTTGCCGAGCGCCAGGTTCTCGAAGGTCTGCTGGGTGAAGGCGTCGTTGCCGACCGTCGCGATGGCCATGCCGGCGACGTCCTTGGAGTTCAGCTTCTGCGCGGCGGCGCGGATCGCGTCGTACGTCTCCGGTTTCGGCAGGCCCGCGGCGTCGAAGAGGTCCTTGCGGTAGAAGAGCAGCTGTGCCCAGGCATCCGACGGTACGGCCAACTGCGCCCCGTCCTGGCTGGTCAGCTCCAGCGCCCGGGGGGAGAACCCGCTCGCGCCGAGCTGGTCGACCACGGCCTTGGCGGCTTCGGTGTCGACCAGCTCGTTGGTGTGCATCTGCGCCACGGCCGCCAGCGGCAGCGCGCCGACGACGTCCGGCAGGGTCCCGGCCGCGGCCGCGTTGGTGATCAGGTTGCTGAACTGGTTCTCGTCGGTCGCCACGAGTTTCACCTGGATGCCGGTGGCGGCGGTGAACTTGTCGACGATCTTCTGGGTCGCCTGCACCCGGTCGGTCAGGTTCTCCAGGCTCCAGACGGTGAGTGTGCCGCCGTCCTCACCGCCGCCGCCGTCGTCGCCGCACCCGGCGATTGTCACGCTGAGCATCAGGGCCGCTGCCGCAGCCGACCACCTGGACCTCGTCATCGAGACGCACCCCCGTTACGGATGGGTTACATCAAAGACGGTAAGTCCGGTGGGCGGGTTACGCGAGCCGAGCGTTCACCAGTTCACCGCGATGTACTTCGACTCCAGGTATTCGAGCAGCCCCTCGTGCCCGCCCTCGCGGCCGATCCCGCTCTGTTTCACCCCGCCGAACGGCGCCGCCGGGTCGCTGACCAGGCCCCGGTTCAGGCCGACCATGCCGGCCTCGATCGCCTCGCTGACCCGCAGCCCGCGCGCCAGGTCCTGCGTGTAGACGTACGCCACCAGGCCGTACTCGGTGTCGTTGGCGAGCCGCACGGCCTCCTCCTCGCCGGTGAACGCGACGATCGGCGCGACCGGCCCGAAGATCTCCTCGCGCAGGATCGGCGCGTCCGCGGGCACCCCGGTCAGCACCGTCGGCGGGTAGTAGAAGCCCGGCCCGTCCGGCCGGCTGCCGCCGGTGACCGCCTCCGCGCCACCGTCCAGAGCGCCCTTGACCAGGCTGTCCACCTTCGCCACGGTGTCCTCGTTGACCAGCGGGCCGACCTGCGTCTTCTCGTCCGTGCCCGGGCCGACGACGAGCGCGGACATCCGCTGCGCCAGCTTGCGGGCGAACTGCCCGGCGACCGGCGCCTCGACGAAGAACCGGTTCGCGGCGGTGCACGCCTCGCCGCCGTTGCGCATCTTCGCGATCATCGCGCCGTCCACCGCGGCATCCAGGTCGGCGTCGGCGAACACCACGAACGGCGCGTTCCCGCCCAGCTCCATCGACGTGTTCACGACGTTGTCGGCGGCCTGCGCGAGCAGGATCCGGCCCACCTCGGTGGAGCCGGTGAAGGACAGCTTGCGCACCCGCGGGTCGCGCAGCATCGCCGACACGACCCGGCCCGAGCTGCGCGACGGCAGCACGTTCACCACGCCCTCGGGCACGCCCGCCTCGGCCAGGATCGCCGCCATGGCCAGGGCGGTCAGCGGGGTGTCACTGGCCGGTTTGAGGATCACCGTGCAGCCGGCCGCCAGCGCCGGACCGATCTTGCGGGTGGCCATCGCGGCCGGGAAGTTCCACGGCGTGACCAGCACGCAGACGCCCACCGGCTGCCGGGTCACCAGGATCCGGTTGGCGCCGGACGGGGCGGTTGCGATCGCGCCGTCGGCCCGGACCGCCTCCTCGGCGAACCAGCGGAAGAACTCGGCGGCGTACGTCACCTCGCCCTTGGCGTCGGTCAGCGCCTTGCCGTTCTCCAGGCTGATCAGTCGCGCCAGTTCGGCGGCCCGCTCGGTCATCAGCTCGAACGCCCGGCGCAGCACCTCCGACCGTACCCTCGGGGCTGTCGCCGCCCAGCCCGCGCCCGCCGCGGCCGCCGCGTCCACCGCGGCGATCGCGTCCGCCTCACCGCCGTCGGCCACCGACGCGATCACGTCACCGGTCGCCGGGTCGTGCACGTCGAACCGGCCGCCCGCGGAGGCGGGCACCCACTTCCCGGCGATGAACAGTTCGGTCTCCACGGCAGCTCCTCACGTCGAAGGGGTCCCCCCGGAGAGCATCGTCCCCCGTGCAGGGTTGTGCTACGCCTCGACTGGGCACATGAAGTACATGGCTACGATCACTCAGCGCATCCAAGCATTCCTGCAGGGCCCGAACGGCCGCCGGCTGGCCGACCAGGGCCGCCGTCAGCTCGCCAAACCGGAGAACCAGCAGCGCCTCCGCAGCCTGTTCGCCCGGCTGCAGGGCCGTGGGCACCGCCGCTGACCCCGGCGGTCATGTGGTGGCGCGACGGAGTCGTCTATCAGGTCTATCCGCGTTCGTTCGCGGACGCCTCCGGGGACGGCGTCGGTGATCTGGCGGGCCTGACGGCCCGCCTCGATCACATCGCCGGGCTGGGCGCCGACGCCGTCTGGCTGACGCCGTTCCAGCGGTCGCCCCAGGCCGACCACGGGTACGACGTGAGCGACTACACCGACGTCGATCCCCTCTTCGGCTCGCTGGCGGACTTCGACACGTTCGTGGCCCGCGCCCACGGCCTCGGCCTGCGGGTGATCGTCGACATCGTGCCGAACCACTGCTCCGACCAGCATCCGCTCTTCCGGGCCGCGCTGGCGGGTGACCCGTCGGCCCGCGCCCGCTTCCACTTCGCCGACACCCCGAACGACTGGCCCAGCGTCTTCGGCGGCCCGGCCTGGACCCGGGTCCCGGACGGCTCGTGGTACCTGCACCTGTACGCGCCGGAGCAACCCGACTGGAACTGGCGTGACCCGCGGACCGCGCCGTACTTCGACGACGTGCTCCGGTTCTGGCTGGACCGGGGCGCCGACGGGCTGCGCATCGACGTCGCGCACGGCCTGTTCAAGGCCGACGGCCTGCCGTCGCTGCCGGCCGGCACGGTCCCCGAGCCCGGCCGGCTGCGCGGCAACCCGCTGTGCTGCGATCAGCCGGAGACCATCGAGGTCTACCGCCGCTGGCGGGCGATCACCGAGACGTACGACCCCCCGCGCGCCCTGATCGGCGAGGTCAACCTCGACCCGCACCGCGCCGCGGCCTACGTCGGCCCGGACCGCCTGCACCAGTCGTTCGCCTTCGAGTTCCTGATCGCCCCGTGGAACGCGCCCGCGTGGCGCGACACCATCACCCGCCTGCTGGCCCATCCCCCGGTGACCTGGGTCGTCGAGAACCACGACGTGGTCCGCACGGCCACCCGTTACGGCAACCCGGCCCGCGCCCGGGCCGCCCTGCTGACGATCCTCGGCCTGCCCGGCGCCGCCTACCTCTACCAGGGTCAGGAGTACAGCCTGCCGGAGGCGGACGTGCCCGGCGACGCCCGCCAGGACCCGGCGTGGCGGCGCTCCGGCTTCTCCCGCGACGGCTGCCGGGTCCCGCTGCCCTGGCCGGACGGATTCTCCCCACCCGGCTCAGCGCCACCGTGGCTCCCCGTCCCGGACTCCTGGGACGAGCATCTGGCGTCGCCGGCCCTGCCCCTGACCCGGGCCGCGATCGCCCTGCGCCGTGACCTGGCCCTGTCCCCCGACGACCCGGTCACCGTCACCGTCGACCACGACGACCGGCTGCTGGCCCACCGCCCCGCCCTCACCCTGGCCGTCGCCATGGGCGCCACCCCGGTCCCGCTGCCACCCGGGCGGCTCCTGCTCGCCAGCGGCCCCCTCACCCCCGGCGGCGCCCTCCCGCCGGACACCGCCGCCTGGATCGGCGCCGCAAATCCTTAGGTAGGAGGCCTGATCGTCCGATGACTCAAGTAACCCGTCGCGGCGAGTCCCCTCGGCGGTCATCGTCCTCGGGGAGTCACGCGTGTCCAGTCGCCAGTTCGTCACTTTCGAGGTCGCCGGCCAGTTCTTCGGCGTGGACGTGGACGCCGTGCAGGAGGTCCTGTCGTACAGCGAGTACACGCCGGTGCCGATGGCGCCGAGCGCGGTCGGCGGCCTGTTCAACCTCCGCGGGCAGGTGATCGCCGCGGTCGACCTGCGGGTGCAGTTCGGTCTGCCTCGCCGGGACATGTCCGGCCTGGTGATGAACGTGATCGTGCGGTACGCCGGTGAGCCGGTGAGCCTGCTGGTGGACCGGATCGGGCAGGTCGCCTACCTGGACGCGCAGCTGTTCGAGGAGCCGCCGGCGACCCTGACCGGCCCGTCCCGGGCGCTGGTCACCGGCGCGTACAAGACCGACGGCCGGTTGCTGCTGGTGCTGGACGTCGCCGAGTGCGTGAACACCGCCCGCGTCCCGGCCTGACCCGGCGACGACGGCCGGGCGGTGAACGGCGGACATGATCGCCGCCTAGGCTGTTCGGAGTGGCCAAGTACTTCGACGTGCACCCGGACAACCCGCAGCCCCGCAGCATCGCCCAGGTCGTCGACCTGATCCGCGGAGACGGGCTGATCGCCTATCCGACCGACTCGTGTTTCGCGCTGGGCTGCCGGATGGGCAGCAAGGACGCCCTGGACCGGATCCGGGCGATCCGGCATCTGGACGACCGGCACCACTTCACCCTGCTGTGTCATGACTTCGCCCAGCTCGGGCAGTTCGTGACGATCAACAACGCGCTGTTCCGGGCGGTGAAGGCCGCGACTCCGGGGCCGTACACGTTCATCCTCCCGGCGACGAAGGAGGTGCCGCGCCGGCTGCTGCACCCCAAGAAGAAGACCGTGGGGGTACGGATCACCGCGCACACCACCGCCCAGGCGATCCTGGCCGAGCTCGGTGAGCCGATGGTCTCCAGCACCCTGCTGCTGCCGGGCGAGGACGAGCCGATGACCCAGGGCTGGGAGATCAAGGAGGCCCTGGACCACGTGATCGACGCGGTGATCGACTCCGGCGAGTGCGGCACCGAGCCGACCACCGTCGTCGACCTGTCCGAGGGCGCCCCGGAGATCCTGCGGGTGGGTGCGGGCGACCCGGCCCGGTTCAGTCCGAGCGCAGCTTGAGCCGCAGGCCGGCCGCGCCCGGGTGGTCGAGTTTCTCCAGCAGCGCGAGCGCCTGCCGCCAGTGGGCGGTCGCCGAGGACGGGTCGCCGACGTGCGCGTACGCGTCCCCGAGATGCTGCTGGATCTCGGCCTCGTTGAGCAGGTCGCCGGCCGCCCGGTACAGGTCGAGGGCCCGCTGGTAGGCCGCCACGGCCCGGTCGTGGTCGCCCAGGTGGTGATGGGCCCAGCCGATGCTGTCGCAGGCGGCCGCCTCGCCGTACCGGTCGCCGAGCTCGCGCTGCAACCGCAGCGCCTCCTCGCAGTGCCGCAGGGTGAGCTCGGGGTGCCCGGCCCGGCCGAGGTACCAGCCGAGCGCGTTGAGCGCCCGTGCCTCCCCGCAGCGGTGCCCGGCCCGGCGGTAGAGATCGAGGGCGCGGGTGGTGAGGTCGAGGCAGTCCTGTTCCCGGCCCTGCTGCTCGCGGAGCCAGGTGAGACTGAACAGGGTGTGCGCCCGGCCGACCAGGTCGCCGGCCCGTTCGTAGAGACGCTCCGCCTCGGCGTAGTGCGGTTCGGCCTCGTCGTACCGGCCGAGCTGCACGTAACCGCGGGCCAGGACCCGCTGGGCGAGGGCTTCGGCGCGGACCTCGCCGCGCTGCCGGGCGGCGGCGACGGCGATCCGCTCCACGGTGACCCAGTCGTCCCAGTGGCCCTGCCGGTCCAGGAAGTCGATCACCACCCACGGCAGCTGCCAGCCGTGGTCGCCGTCGGCGTGCCGGATCAGCGCCATCAGGCCGGCGTGCTCGGCGGCGAACCACTCCAGGGCGGCGGCCTCGCCGCGGATCGACTCGGGCCGCACGCCCTCCGCGGGCGCGGCCAGGCGCAACGGTTCCCGCTGCGGGTCCAGGTGGAGCGCGGCCACGTGGCCGGTGTGCAGGTGGTGGTCCAGCAGGCGGCGGGCCGCGGGTTCGCGTTCGGTCGCGGTCAGGAGATCGGCGGCGTACGCCCGGAGCAGATCGTGCATCACGTACCGGCCCGGCCGGTGTCGCGTGATCAGGCTGGCCGCCACCAGCTCGTCGAGCGCCGCGACCGTCACCGCGTCGCCGAGCCCGCCGCCGGCCGGGGTGGAACAGCCGGCCAGCGAGGTCGCCGCGGCCACCGAGAGGTCCGGTCCCGGGTTGACGCCGAGCAGCCGGAACATCCGCTGCCCGGCGGGGCTGAGCGCGCGGTAGGACCAGGAGAACACGGTCCGCGGGTCGGTCTCGTCGCCGAGCAGCTCCGGATCCCCGAGGCCGGTCAGGCGGGACTCGGCGATCTCGGCGGCGAGTTCGCCGAGGGTCTGCCCGGCCCGCATCGCCGCCCGCGCCGCGACCGTGACCAGCGCGAGGGGCAGCCCGGCGGTGGCGGCGACCAGGGCGGCGACCGTGCACGGCTCGGCGGCGAGCCGGCCCGCGCCGAGCCGCCCGGCGAGCAGTTCGCCGGCTTCGCCGGGGTCGAGGGCGTCCAGCGGGACCGGCAGCGCGCCGTGTGAGGCGACCAGCCCGGTGAGCCGGTCCCGGCTGGTCACCACGGTCACGCAGTCGCCGGCGCCGGGCAGCAGCGGCCGGACGTGGGCGGCGTCGCGGACGTTGTCGAGCACGATCAGCAGGCGCCGCCCGGCGAGCAGGCTGCGCAGCAGGCCGGTGCGGGCGTCCAGCCCGGCCGGGACGGGGTGGCCGGGGGCGAGCGCGACGAGCAGGTTGCGGGCCGCCTCCTCGGGCGACATCACGTCCTCGCCGCGGTCGAAACCGCGCAGGTTGAGGTAGAGCTGCCCGTCCGGGAACCGGTGCCGGGCCCGGTGTCCCCAGTGCACGGCGAGCGCGGACTTGCCGACGCCGGGCGGGCCGGTGACGGCGGCCAGGCGCGGGCTGCCGGTGAGCACCCGGTCGAGCTCGGCCAGTTCGGCGCGGCGGCCGGTGAACGCGAGGGCGTCGGCGGGGAGCTGGGCGGGCGCGCCGGGGCGGAGCCGGCCGGCCGCCGCGGGCCCGGCCGCGCCGCGCAGGATGCGGGTGTGCAGGCCGGTCAGTTCCGGTCCGGGTTCGCTGCCCAGCCGGTCGGCGATGGCTTCCCGGGTACGCGCGAACGCCTCCAGGGCCTGCGCCGGCCGCCCGGCCGCGACCAGGGCGTCCATGAAGACCGCGACCAGGGCTTCGACGGTGGGGTACTCGGCGGCGAACGGGGCGAGCCGTTCGGCGACCTCCTCGGCGCGGCCCAGCCGCAGCGCGCACCGGCCGAGCCGGGTGAGGACGTCGAGCCGTTCCCGTCCGAGCGCGTCGCGCATCCGGGCCGCCCAGCCGCCGGGCACCCCGGCCAGGCTCTCGTCGTCCCACCCGTCCAGGGCGTCCAGCAGCAGCCAGGCGGCGCGGGCGTCGTCGCCGGCCTCCTCGGCGGCGCGCGCGGTGAAGACGAGCCGCCGGGCCCGGTGCAGGTCGACCATGTCGGCGGGGCAGTCGATCAGGTATCCGCCGGCGGTGAACCGGATGGCGCCGGCGCCGGGAACGGGGTCGAGGACGCGGCGCAGCCGGGTGGCGTACGGGGCGAGCGGGGTGGCCGACCGGGGTGGGGAATCACCCCAGATCCGGTCGATCAGGGTGCCGGCCGGCACCACCTGGCCGGGGGTGAGCAGCAGGGCGGCGAGCAGGCAGCGTTGTTTCCCGGTGCCGAGATCCACGCCCTCCGGCCCGTCGGACAGCCCTACCGGCCCCAGCAGACGCCAGCGCATCGCGTCGATCCCCCGTTGTTTCCTGTACCTGCCGCGATCGAGTGCGGGGTTGAAACCATTGCCGATGTGCAAGCGATTTGCAAACGGGAGCCGTCACCATGGTGCCCGCGTCCACGACGACCACGGGGGGTCGTGGACGTCCTGACGTCCATGGGGGGCGACGCCGGAGGCGGTCATGCCGCCTCCGGCACTCCCTCAGGCGAGGATCTCCAGGGGTACGGCTTCGGCCAGCGCCGCCGTTCCCGCGTCGTTGGGATGCAGTCCGTCGCCGGCGTCGAAGTCCGGTAGCAGGCGCTGCGGATCGGCCGGATCGCGCACCGCCGCGTCGAAGTCGATCACCGCGGGGTACTCCCCCGACGTCCGGATCCAGGCGTTGAGCTCCTCCCGCTTCGCCAGGTTGCTCCGGGTGGCGATGGGCTGGTAGGAACCGAACGGCAGCAGCGTGCCGCCGGTGATCCGGATCCCGGCGGCGGTGGCCCGGCGGATGAGGTCGCGGTGGCCGGCGATCAGCCGCGCGACCGGGATGTTCGGGTCGTGGGCGAGGTCGTTCACGCCGATCAGGGTCACCACGTCGCGTACACCGGGCTGGGTGAGCACGTCCCGGTCGAACCGGCGCACGCCGGGCGCACCGATGTACGCGTGCGGCGCCGCCCGCCCGGTCGGGTCCTCGTAACCGTAGAACAGCCGGTTGCCGCTGAGCCCGGCGTTCAGGACCCCGCGCGACCGGCCGGCCGCCCGCAGCCGAGCCGCGAGCAGGTCCGGCCAGCGGACGTTGGCGTTCTCGGTGGTCGCGATGCCGGAGGTGATCGAGTCGCCGAAGGCGGCGATGGCGGACACCCCGTGGGCGGTGCGGACGCTGACGCCGCGAACCCACAGGTATTCGTTGACCCGCCGGGCGCCGAGGAGCCGGACCACGGTCGTGGTGGTCTCGTCGCCGGGCAGGATCATGTTCGTCTGCCGGGCGCGCGGGCTGACCGTGCCGGTGACGGTGCGCTCCGGCAGATACAGGCTGAGCACGAGGTCCTCGCCGGGCTTGACGGCCATCCGCACGGCATCGCTGGTGAGTGCCTCGCCCGGTCGGAGGACGGTCTCGGCGGCGCCGCCGAAGGTGAGCGGGCGGTCGGTTCCCGGAACGGTGTCGCAGGAATCACCGACTCCGGCGCGCAGGGCGAGGCGGGCCGCGCCGATTCGTACCGGTTCGGCGCCGTATTCGTTCGTCAGGGTGACGCGGGGCAGATCGCCGCCCACGCTGACGTGGATCACCTGGCGCACGGTGTGGCCGCCCTCCAGGGTGAGCACCGAGGCGGGCGGCACAGCGGTCGGCACGCACGTCCAGGTGCCGACCCGGACCGGATCCGGGAAGGCCGCCTCGCTGGGCGTGGCCAGCACGACGGCCGCGGAGGTGCTGCCCAGCAGCAGACCACGGCGGGTCACCGCGCGATGCAACGGCGACCCGCCCGATGGCGACCAGCGCGGCGCCCCGGCGAAGGCGCCGAGCCGTCGGACGCGGTTCACAATTCCAGTAAAAGACCTTTTATCACCTATACGGGTAAAATACGTATAGTCGCGAAGACGCGTCAAGCTCTCCCCCGTGTATGGCTTCCCCCGGCAGCATGAGGAAGGTACACACTGCCGGAGAAGCCGTCACAAGGGCGTCAGCCTGTGGTGCACGTCAAGTTCTGCACCTGTGGGGCGGTGGCGCCCGAGGCGAGGAATCCGAACGTCACCGACCCGTTGGCCGGCACGCTCGCGTTCCAGTTCTCGTTGCCGACCGAGACCAGGGATCCGCTGCTGGTGGACTTGCCACTCCACACCTGGGCGAGTTGCTGCCCGCCGGGCCACGTCCAGGAGATGTTCCAGCCGTTCACCGGCGTCGCGCCGGCGTGCACCATGATCTCGCCCTGGAATCCGCCGGTCCAGGCCGAGGCGATGCGGTACATCGCCGTGCAGGCGCCGGGCTCGGTCGGGTCCGGCGGGGTCGAGGTGGAGGTGCTCGGCGACGGGCTGGTGGTGCCCCCGCCGCCGATGCCGGTGACCTCGCCGTTGCCACCGTCGAAGACCACGTCGGAACAGCCGTAGAAGGTCTCCTGGCTGTCCGAGCGCGACCACACCGAGTAGATCAGGTGCTTGCCGGTCTTGCCGGCCGGCAGCTTCCCGTTCCAGTAGTAGTGCCCGTCGTCGGTGCCCGGCCCGCCGTTCGCGGGCGGGTTGGTCACCTGGTCGAACGGGGTCGGCTCGAGGTCGCTCCAGGCCAGCGGCTTGGTCGGGTCGTACCCGTCCTTGGTGATGTAGAGGGAGAACGTGCCGGGGTGCTTGGCCCAGTTGTTGTACTTGAACTGGACGTTCGCGCCGGCCGTCAGGTGGGTGGTGGGCCAGTCGTTGCGGGCCAGGTTGAACCCGCTGAAGTTGTACGGCCCGCCGGTCCCGCCGCTGCAGAGCTGGCCGTCGGGAATGAACCCGTCGACCCGCCCGGCCCCGTCGGAGCGGAGCACGGCGAACCAGTTGTAGAGCGAGGTCACCCCGCTCTGGGCGACCGCCGCGGCGCAGGCCGGGTTCTTCGGCTCGATCGCTCCGGTCTGCGGGTTGCGGCCGTCCTGATAGCAGAACCAGGTGCGGCTGCCGGGGACCTGGATGGCCCCGTGCGCCTGTGCCGGTGCGGCCTGTACGGCCAGGATCCCGGCCGCGGCGGTGAACAGGACCACCGCGGCCATTCTCAGTGCTTTCTTCACATCGTCACCCTTGGGGGAAGAGGCGGGCGTAGTCGGCGTAGCCGGTGGCCACGTCGACCTGCGCCCAGAACCGGTGGTAGTTGAAGGTGGGCGCGGGGCCGCCCTTCAGATAGGCGTCGACCTTCCCGAAATCGGGGTCGCTGCGGTAGAAGCTGCGGATGTCGAGGAACGAGACGCCCGGCTTGATGACGTCGCCGTTGGGCATCTCGCCGGTCCAGCCCGGCGGGATGTAGATGCCCTGACCGGTGGCCGGGTCGTAGACGTCGTCCATCCGGTTGTAGTCGGCGCGGGTCTCGGTGACCGACACGCCCTTGTCGTCCTTGAACGTCCAGATCGCGTCGAGCAGGCCCTTGGCCGCCGCCTTGGCCTCGGCGTTGCCGGACTTGGCGGCGTAGTAGGTCAGGACCTTCGCGAACGAGCCGGCCACACCGAGGTCCTGGCCGTGGCTGGTGACCTCGACGTGCAGGTTGGTGTTGGCGGCCGGGCCGGCCGGGTTCCAGGTGGCCGGCGCACCGGTCCAGGCCAGGTCGGACGGGATGGAGAAGGTGTCCGCGCTGATGGTGCTGTTGGCCAGCGCCCACGGCACCCACTTGTCGAGCACCGCCTTGGCCTTGGCGTTGCCGGTCACGTAGTACAGCTCGGCGAGCCGCTCCAGGGACCAGGTCTGCATGCCGAACCAACGGTTGGACGGCGGGTCGGCGTAGACCGGGGCCTCGACGTACGCCAGGCCGTAGAACGTCGGGACGTTCGCGGGCCGGGCCGAGTAGTTGCCGTTCCAGCTGTTGGTCGCGCCACCGGCGATGGCGCCCTCGGACGACTGCAGCCACTGGTAGAACTCGAGCTGCCGGTCCATGCTGGCCTGCCAGTCGGCCTTCGCGGTCGGCGACTTCGGGTTGAAGGCGCTGACGTTGGACAGGATGTAGGCGGCCATCGGGTTCTGGTAGCCGAAGTGGCTGGTGCTGGACCCGATCCGCCACGCCCAGCCGGCGTTGGTGTCGTAGGCCCCGCCCCAGGCGTAGTACCACGACATCAGGTTGCTGGAGCTGTTCTTGCCGGTGCCGGCGGGGCAGGACGTGGACGCGCAGCCGGGCGTCTTGAAGTACTTGTCGTAGAACGAGTACCGCAGGTAGTCACCCATCTTGGCGGCGTTGGCGACCGCCGTGGTCAACTGCGACTGCTTGCCCTGGGCGGTGGCCCACTGGAGCGCCCAGTAGGCGACCTGCACCACGCGGGCGTCGGCGTCCGGGGCGTTGGTGTACTTCCACTGCTTGGCGTACGACGAGTCCTTGGTGAACAGGTCGAGGTAGCCGTTCGGGCCGCCGTGCGCGAACGTGTCGCAGGAGGGCTGCGGCACGGTCTCGAAGGTCGACTCCTGCGGGCCGCGTTGGAAGGTGTTGATGTACGCGACGCGGGTGGTCCCGTCGCCGCAGTGCCCGAAGCCGTACGTGTTGTCGACGTCCAGCAGCCAGTGCATGCCGTAGATGTCGGAGGTGCCGTACGTGCTCTTCAGCTCGTTGGCCAGCGGGTCCTGCCCGACCGAGACGCCGGGGTCGAGCTGCGACGGGTACTGGGAGGGCAGCGGGTGCTCGGCCGCGTACGTCGCCGGCTTGGACGGGTCGTACTTGTCGTTGGTCGGCTGGTCGGCGTGCGACGGGATGATGTACTTCTCCATCGTCGCCCAGGCGGCGTTGAACGGCGCCCAGTCACCGCTGACCTGCCCGTGCTCGGCCTCCAGCCACAGCCAGTAGCTGAACGCCTCGCTGGTGGTCTCGTGGCCGTGGTCGGGCGCCTCGTCGATCAGCGTCTCGATCGAGTGGTACGGCACGCCCTCCGGGCTGAAGTACCCGTTGGCCGGGTTCTTCAGGTCGTTGTAGAGCTGCGTGAACCGGGCGTCGACGGCGCCCTCCTCGACCACCGTGACGCCGAGCTGGGCCGCGGTGTGGCCGGACGAGGTGGCCGAGATCGTCGCCGTGGCGCCGATCGCCGCGGTCGTGGCGGCCGCGACCGTGACGGACTGGCCGGTGCTCCAGTTCGACGGGGTGAAGGTGAGCGTCGCCGGGGTGGCGGTGACCGCGGTGGATCCGGCGCTGCGCGCGACGGCCACGGTGACGTTCGCCGCCGGGGCCTTGCTCAGCGCGATCTTGTACGTGCCGCTCTTGCCGGGGGCGAGAGCCAGGGAGGTGGCGTCGGCGACGATGGCCGGGGTGGTGGCCGCGTCGACGAAGACCGGCACGTCGGCGGTGTTGCTCTTCGTGCCCGCGTTGTCGTAGGCGACCGCCTGCACCCGGTAGGCGGCGCTCTGCGCCGGCACCCCGTCCCAGGAGTACGAGTACGGCGCCGTGGTGTCCGTGCCGAGCAGCAGCCCGTCGTGGTAGAACTCGACCCGGCTGATGGTCTGCCCGCTCCCGGCGGTCGCGGTGGCCGCGATCGGGATGGACGCGGGCGCGGTGAAGCGGGTGTTCGCGGCCGGGCTGTCGATCGCCACGGTCGGCGCGTTCGCCGCCTGGTTGCAGGCCGTGCCGTTGAGGGTGAACGCGGCCGGCACCGGGTTGGCCGAGGTGAAGGTGCCGTTGAAACCGCTGCTGATGGTCCCGTTGGTGGGCAGCGACCCGTTCCAGGCGGCGTTGTTCACGGTGACGTGCCGGCCGGTCTGGCTGTAGACGCCGCTCCAGCCCTGCACCGCCTTCTGCCCGGCGTCCGGGAAGTCGAACTCGAGTTTCCAGGTGCTGAGCGGGTCACCGGTGTTCTTGATCTGGATGTCGCCGGTGAAGCCGCCCGGCCACTGGCTCTGCACCTTGTAGACCACGGTGCAGCCGGCCGCGGCATAGGCCGGGGCGCCGGCTGCCAGGACCGCGCCGGCGCCGAGAACGGCGACGCCGGAGGCGGCGAGCCTGCGTCGCAGGCGTTGTCTGAAGGGACTCACGGGGGTTGTTCCTCTCCGCCGGGGTACGGGCGGCGCCCAGTCGGACCGCGGGCGCCGCCGGGGCCCGGCCTACGGGGTGGTGGAACAGGTGATCGGGGACGGGACGGGGTTGGAGCCGGTGGTGCCGCCGAGGAATCCGACCGTGGTGGACGCCCCGGACGCGAGGGTGCCGTTGTATCCGGCGTTGACGACGGAGACGGCCGTGCCGGACTGGGTGGCGGTGCCGCCCCAGCTCTGCGTGACGGTCTGCCCGCTCGTGTAGGTCCAGCCGACTCTCCAGCCGGTGGTGGCGGAGGCGCCGGTGTTCTTGACGGTGACCTCGCCCTGGAAGCCGCCGGCCCACTGCCCGGTCACCCGGTAGGTGGCGGTGCAGCCACCCGGGGTGCCGGCCGAGACCGACACCGAGGGCGAGACGGACACCGACGGGGAGACCGAGGCGGAGATCGACGGCGTCGGGCCGGACGGCCCGCCCTGCCGGTCGGCGTAGAGGATGCCCCTGCCGTTGGTGCCCAGGTACACCCGGCCGTAGATGCGCGGGTCGCCGGCCAGGGCGTCACCGGCGTTGCCGTACTGATGCTGGTCGTCGTTGATCCGTACCCAGGCCGCGCCGCTGTTGTCGGAGCGGAACACCCCGTCGACGCCGTCGACCGTGCCGACCAGGAACACCGCGGGACGGGTGGCGCCGGGGGCGGCCTTGCCGAAGGCCACGTTGACGCCCTCGGTGACGCCACCGCCGACCGGTGTGAACGTCTTGCCGGCGTCGGTGGAGCGCAGCAGCCCGGTATTCCCGGCCACCCACACCTCACCGGCGGCGCCCGGCACGGCCTTGAGGTTCACCCGGCCCTCGCCCGGCATGGCGGCGCTGGACGCGGTGAAGGTGGCGCCGCCGTCGGTGGAGGTGTAGAGCTTGCCGGCGGCGTACCCGTAGAAGGTCTTGGGGTTCGCCCTGTCGCTCTCGACCTCGGCGCCCGCGGGGATGCCGGTGGAGGCGGTCCAGGTGCTGCCCCGGGTGGTGGAGTAGTGGACCCCGGCGCCGGCGGGCGACCAGACCACCGCGCCGGCGTCGGCGCCGACCGCGACCGTGCCGCCGCCGGTGACGCCGGACGGCTCCTGGCCCGGGTACCAGTTCTTGCCGCCGTCGGTGGAGATGCCGATGTGCGGGGCCGCCTCGGCGTTGCCGACCCGGACGAAGAACGCCGGGTCGAGCTCGGCGAAGTCGAGGCCGGTGTTGCTGCCCAGCGTCGGGCTGTCGTGGAAGCTCGGCTGCACCGTGTCGAGGTCGGCGTGGTGGAAGCCGCCGACGTCGCCGAGGGCGCTGACCAGGGGCGCGCCGGTGGGCGGGCTGGCCAGGTCCAGGACCGCGGTCTCCTCGATGCCCTTGGCGAACGGCTTGATGGTGAACGTGGTGTCGCGGTCCCAGTTGGTCAGCTCGGTGGTGCCGTACAGGGTGGCGCCGGTGCCGTAGAGCAGCCGGTCGGAGTCGAACGGGTCGATCTCCAGGCTCTCGTTCATCCAGCCCAGCTTCGGGGCGGTCTCCGGCGGGGTGGGGTTGCCGTTGAAGTCCAGCCACGGGTTGGCCGAGATGTCCATGGTGTAACGCTTCGTCTGGTTCGGGTAGCCGTTCCAGTCCCAGATCCGGGTCCAGGTGGCGCCGTAGTCGGTGCTCCGGAAGAAGATGGCGTCCGGCCACCAGGAGATCTGGGTGGCGACCATCAGGGTGCCCGGCTTCTGCCGGTCCACGGTCAGGCCGGAGTACCCGTGGTAGCGGTCGGCGGCCGGGACCGGCGAGATGTCGGTCCACACGCCGGTCGTGGTGTCCAGCCGGGCGACCTGACCGGCGGCCCCGTCGTACGGCCCGCCGGTGTCGCTGGTGGCGATGTACAGGTACCTACCGTCCACCACGCCCTTGTGCGCGAGGTAGCCGGTCGGCTGGCCGGGGATCCGCTCCCAGGTGGCCCCGGAGTCGAGCGACCGGTAGACCGGGTTCTCCTTGTCCGCCACGCCGACGTAGACGGCCGGCGACTCCGGGTCGAAGGTGACCCAGGTCAGGCCCTGGTTCTGGCTCTGGTAGCCGCTGGGGTCGGACGGGTCGGCCACGTAGTTCCCGGCGTTCGGGAAGCCGGCCACCTTCGCCCAGGTGGCGCCGTAGTCGGTGCTGCGCCACAGTCCGTTCCCACCCTCGGCGGCGAAATAGACCTTCCGGTTGTCGTGCGGGTCGACCGCCAGCCGCTCCCCCATGCCGCGGCCGGGCATGTTGCCGCCGACCTTGAACGGCAGCATGGTCCGCTGCCAGGTGGCGCCCTTGTCGGCCGAGCGCAGGACGGCGCCGTTGTTGGGGTCCCAGGAGTTGGTGTACATGCCGACGGCGGCGTAGACCCGGCCGGTGTCGACCGGGTCGGCGGCGATGCTGAGCACGCCGTTGTGGCCCCAGTCGTCCTGGCCCACCCAGTCGAGCAGCGGGGTCCAGCTCTGCGCGGACCGATCCCAGCGGTAGGCGCCGCCGATGTCGGTCCGGGCGTAGACGAGGTCCTTCTCGCCGTGGTTGAAGACGATGCCGGGGATGAAGCCCCCGCCGTCGATCCGGACGTTCTTCCAGGAGTAGGGCTCCGCGGGGGCGGCGGCCGCCACGTGGGGGCCGGAGGCGACGGCGACCACGGTGGCCGCGGTCACCACGGCGGCGAGGAACACGCCGCCGAATCTGCGTGCGGGGGTACGCATCGGGGACGTCCCTTTCATAGAAGAGCATGCGTATAGACGACAATGAGTGGGAGCGCTCCCAGAAGCGTCTTCCGTTGTCATCGCCCTGTCAAGAGCCGGAAACTTCCCGGTGACAGTCGGGCGATGAGGCACGGCGACCGGATTGATCGCGGGTGACCCAGGGAATGAAGACGACATTCAGTGACAAAGAAGAGGCGAATCGCGTGTGTATCATTCGGCCGGAACACGCAGGCCGGCACCAACCGAGGAGCCGGCCGGCCGGCCCGGAAGAGGCCGGTTAGGCCACGATCCGAACACGTGGCGTAACCGCGGTCCGGCATAGCGGTGGAGGAGATTGCATGAAGGTTTGCGTTGTCGGTACCGGCTATGTCGGCCTGACCACTGGCGTCAGCCTGGCCTTCCTCGGTCACGAGGTCACCTGTGTGGACCTCGACCAGGCCAAGGTCGACATGTTGCGCGGCGGCCGGTGCCCCATCTACGAGCCCGGGATGGAGGACCTGCTCGCGGAGGCGGCGCCGAACCTGACGTTCACCACCTCCTACGAGGAGGGCGTGCCCGGCGCCGACGTGGTCTTCGTGGCGGTGCAGACGCCGTCGGCCGCGGACGGCAGCCCCGACCTCCGTTACCTGCGCAGTGCCGCGGAGAGCGTGGCACAGGCCCTCGACCACGACTTCACCGTCGTCGTCAACAAGTCCACCGTGCCGATCGGCAGCGGCAACTGGGTCGACGCCATCCTGCGCGACTCCTTCGCCACCCGAGAGGACCGCCCGGCCGGCGCCGAGTTCGCCGTCGCGTCGAACCCGGAGTTCCTGCGTGAGGGCAACGCGATCGCCGACACCCTCTACCCGGACCGGATCGTCATCGGCTCGGACAACCCGCGCAGCCTCGAGGTGCTCAACCGCCTCTACCGGCCGATCATCAACCAGACCTTCACCCCGCCGACCTTCCTGCCGCGCCCCGAGGACGCCAACGCGGTCCCGCTGGTCTCCACCGACCTGGCCTCCGCCGAGCTGATCAAGTACGCGGCCAACGCGTTCCTGGCCCTGAAGATCAGCTACGCGAACGAGATCGGCCAGCTCGCCGCCAAGGTCGGCGCCGACATCACCGAGGTCGCCCGTGGCATGGGCCTGGACCAGCGGATCGGCTCGCGGTTCCTGCAGCCCGGCGTCGGCTGGGGCGGCTCCTGCTTCGGCAAGGACACCAAGGCGCTGATCGCCACCGCCGCCGAGTACAACCTCGAGATGCCGATCGTGAAGGCGGCGCGTGAGGTCAACAGCCGGCAGCGCGCGATCGCCGTGGAGCGGCTCCAGGACGAGCTGCGCATCCTGAAGGGCCGCAAGATCGGCCTGCTGGGGCTGGCGTTCAAGCCGAACACCGACGACCTGCGCGACGCGCCCGCCCTGGACATCGCGAACTCGCTGATCGCCCGGGGCGCCCGGGTCAAGCTGCACGACCCGGTGGCGGCCGAGCGGTTCCGCGCCGAGCAGCCCGAGCTGGCGGCGTACCTGAGCCCGACGATCGACGACGTGTTCGCCGACTGCGACGCCGTGGTGCTGGTGACCGAATGGGCCCAGTACCTGGAGCTGGACTGGTCGAAGTTCGTCGGCCTGATGCGGACGCCGATCCTGCTGGACGGCCGGCACGTGCTCGACCCGGACCGGATGCGCCGGCTCGGCTACCGTTACGTGGCGGTGGCCGGCTAGACCGTTACGCCGGCGTACGTGTGCCGTACGCGACCCCACCGCCGTGGCGGCCTCCGGGCTGCCGCGGCGGTTCCTTTTTGGGGGCTCTGGTGACGGATAAGCGCATAGGTTCCGCGAGGCCCCAACAAAACCGACTCACACCATACGGGATAACCGTTTAGTCCGGACAAATATGGGTATAGCGGCGCGAAGAGACTCGGGTGTCGGTAGGCTCTTCCGCCAATCTTCTTAACCGGTTAAGGTGCCGAAGGGTCGCAGCGATATCGTTACCGACTCGATCGCGCGGAAATCATTGCGCAACTTGCTGGTTACCTCTTGACTGTTGGTCAAGAAGCGCTTCGGACGGCGGCGTCGCAAGACGCCGGAGGCGCTATGACATAGGGAGCGGTATGTTCGTTCAACGTGGGAGTTCGCGTTCGCGGGTCGCGATCGCCGGTGCCCTCAGCATGGGCCTGGTCTTCGGTCTCAGTGCGTGCGGTGACAGCAAGGACGAGGAGCCCGGCACCGGCGCGACCTCGCTCGCAGCCATCGACTGCACCCCTTACAAGGCGTTCGGCGACCTGACCGGCAAAGAGGTCTCGATCTACACGGGCATCGTGACTCCGGAGGACACCCCGCACAAGGAGTCCTACAAGCCCTTCGAGCAGTGCACCGGCGTCACGGTCAAGTACGAGGGCGACAAGGCCTTCGAGACGCAGATCCTGGTCCGCGCCGAGGCCAACAACGCGCCCGACGTCGCCTTCGTGCCGCAGCCCGGTCTGCTCCAGCGCCTCGTCCAGACCGGCAAGGTCAAGGAGGCTCCGGCCGAGGTCGCCGCGAACGTCGACAAGTTCTGGGGCGCCGACTGGAAGGAGTACGGCTCCGTCGGCGGCAAGTTCTACGCCGCCCCGCTGGGCGCCAGCGTGAAGTCCCTGGTGTGGTTCTCCCCCAAGGAGTTCAAGGACAGCGGTTACGCCGAGCCGAAGACCCTGGCCGACCTGAAGGCCCTCACCGACAAGATGGTGGCCGACGGCAAGAAGCCGTGGTGCGCGGGCATCAACTCCGGCGAGGCGACCGGCTGGCCGCTCACCGACTGGATGGAAGACTTCATGCTCCGGCTCTCCGGCCCGGAGACCTACGACAAGTGGCTGAAGCACGAGATCCCGTTCAACGGCCCCGAGGCCACCAAGGCCCTCGACGCCGTCGGTGAGTACCTCAAGAACGACAAGTACGTCAACGGCGGCTACGGCGACGTCAAGAGCATCGCCAGCACCACCTTCCAGGACGGCGGCCTGCCGATCCTCGAGGGCCAGTGCTCGCTGCACCGCCAGGCGTCCTTCTACGCGGCCAACTTCCCGAAGACCGCGAAGGTGGGCCCGGACGGCGACGTCTTCGCCTTCTACCTGCCGGGTGAGACCGCCGACAGCGCGCCGGTTCTGGGTGGTGGCGAGTTCGTCGCCGCGTTCGCGGACCGTCCCGAGGTCAAGGCGTTCCAGACCTACCTGTCCAGCGACACCTGGGCCAACGTCAAGGCGAAGGTCTCGGCCGGCTGGGTGACCGCCAACAAGGGCCTCGACCCGGCGAACCTGCAGAACCCGGTCGACAAGCTGTCCGCCGAGATCCTGCTCAACCCGAAGGCGACCTTCCGCTTCGACGCGTCCGACCTGATGCCCGCCGCGGTCGGCCAGAACACCTTCTGGAAGCAGACCACCGCCTGGCTCACCGGCCAGGACACCAAGACCACGCTCGACAAGATCGAAGCATCGTGGCCGAAGTAATCGGTTAGCACACAGGGGCCGGTCGGGACATACCCGACCGGCCCCTGGCAGTCCGATCACTTTTGTTCTTCACTGATCCCCTTACCGGAAACTCGCCAGGGAGGAACGGGCCGCGTGTTCACCACCGCCTCCACCACCAGCGACAAGTTGCTGCAGATGGTCGCAGCGATCTTGTTGTTCGCCGCCATCATCGGCCTGATCCTGTTCATCGCCAGCCGGTTCACCGGCAAGAGCGACCGGGCGGTCGCCGCGCTCTATCTCGCCCCCGTCGTCGTCATGCTGAGCGTCGGGCTGCTCTACCCCGGTCTGCGGACCGTCTACCAGTCGTTCCTCGACGCCTCGCTGCAGAACTTCGTCGGGTTCGACAACTATCAGCGGATCATCGAGGATCCCGAGCAGCGACTCGTACTCCGCAACACGTTCTTCTGGGTGCTGGTCACGCCGTTCGCGGCCACCGGCATCGGCCTGCTCTACGCGATCCTGGTCGACAAGGCCAGGGGTGAGGCGTTCGCCAAGGCGCTGATCTTCCTGCCGATGTCGATCTCCGGCGTGGCGGCGACGGTCATCTGGAAGTTCATGTACGAGTACCGGCCCGACCAGAGCAACATCAAGCAGATCGGCGTGATCAACCAGATCATCGTGCTGTTCGGCGGCAAGCCGCAGCAGCTGCTGATCGATTCGCCGCTCAACACGTTCCTGCTCATCGCCATCATGATCTGGATCCAGGCCGGTTTCGCGATGACGGTGCTGTCGGCGGCCATCAAGGCGATCCCGGACGACATCGTGGAGGCGGCCCGTCTCGACGGCGTCACCCCGTGGGGCATGTTCCGGTTCGTCACGGTGCCGGCCATCCGGCCGGCCCTCGTGGTCGTCCTGACCACGATCGCGATCGGCACCCTCAAGGTCTTCGACATCGTGCAGACCATGACCGGTGGCCGGTTCGACACGAGCGTGATCGCCAACGAGTTCTACAGCCAGGCCATCCGCACCGGCGACCGGGGCTTCGGCGCGGCGCTCGCGGTGGTGCTGTTCGTCCTCGTGATCCCGATCGTCGTGTACAACATCCGCCAGCTTCGCCGTTCGGAGGCGTGATGACCACCGAAGCACCCCTCACCACCGCGCCGGTCGGCGGGGCCGTCAAGAAGGTCACCACCCCGGCCGCCGCCGCGAAGAAGAAGCTGTCGTCGCCGTGGGCGTCGCTGGCCGCGATCGTGATCGCCGTCCTCTGGACCGTGCCCACGTTCGGGCTGCTGGTCACGTCGTTCCGGCCCGAGGCGGACATCAAGAAGACGGGCTGGTGGACGTTCTTCTCCAACCCGCTGGTGACGTTCGAGAACTACGAGGCCGTCTTCGGCGCCGAGGAAGGCGTCAACCTGGCCGACTACTTCCTGAACTCGCTGATCATCACCATCCCCTCGGTGATCATCCCGCTGTTCCTGGCATCGCTCGCGGCGTACGCGTTCGCCTGGATGAACTTCCCCGGCAAGAACCTCCTGTTCATCGTGATCTTCGCGTTGCAGATCGTTCCGCTGCAGGTCACGCTGATCCCGCTGCTGACCTTCTTCGTCGACGCCGGCCTGGCCGGCACGTTCTGGACGGTCTGGCTGGCGCACTCGACGTTCGCGCTGCCGCTGGCGATCTACCTGCTGCACAACTTCATCAAGGAAGTGCCGTCCAGCCTCATCGAGGCGGCCCGGATCGACGGCGCGGGCCACGTGTCGATCTTCTTCCGGGTGCTGCTGCCGCTGCTGACCCCGGCGCTGGCGGCGTTCGGCATCTTCCAGTTCCTCTGGGTGTGGAACGACCTGCTGGTCGCGCTGACCTTCACCGGCCCGCAGATCTCCCCGATCACGGTGCAGCTGTCGAACATGACCGGCACCCGCGGCACCGCGTGGTACCTGCTGTCGGCCGGCGCGTTCGTCTCGATGGTCGTCCCGGTCACGGTGTTCCTCCTGCTCCAGCGCTACTTCGTCCGCGGCCTGCTCGCGGGCAGCGTCAAGGGCTGACCCCCGGGGACAGAAGATGAGGGCCGCACCGGGAATCCGGTGCGGCCCTTCCTCATGACGGGACCGCCCGCGGCCTGCGGAACGCGATCAGGCAGCTGAGAACCAACAGGATCATCGGGATCAGGTACGCCGTACCGACGGCCGTCGCGAGTTCCGGCCGCAGTGCCGCACGCGCCTCCGGACCGAGCGCCAGCATCCCCGCCACCCCGTCCGGCAACCGGGCCGAGACCGCCATGCTGAGCGTGATCGCCACGACGGCCCCGCCCGCCGCCGACGACAACTGCTGAACCAGCGCGAACAGGGTGGTTCCCTGGGGCGTCTCGGCATGATCCAGGTCCCGCAACGAGAGCGTCATGGCCGGCATCAGCGTCGCCCCGGAACCCGCACTGAGCAGCACCGACGCCGCCACGATCCACGGATACCCGGCGTCGGTGACACACGCCGTGAGCAGACCCGCCCCGCCCGCCGCGCCGAGCGCCGTCCCGGTCCGGATGATCCACCGGCCCGGGATCCGGTCCACCAGGCGGGTCGCCACCTGCGCCACCAGCCCGACCGTGAGCGCCGACGGCAGGGTCAGCAGCCCGATCAGCGCCGCCGGGTCACCCCGGACACCCACCACGAACAGCGGCAGCACGGTCATCGAGCCGAAGTAGGCGGGACCGAAGGTGTTCAGCACCCCGAGACCGGTCCGGACCGGCCGGTGCCGGGTCAGGCGCAGGTCGATCAGGGGATCGGCCTGGCCGCGGGCGCGGCGCACGAAGACCGCCAGCATGCCCGCCCCGGCCGCCAGGAGCCCGAGCCCGGCCACGAACATCGTGCCGAGCGGCTGTTCGAGCAGGGTCCCGCCGAGCACCGCCAGCACCGCCCCACCGGAGAGCAGCACCAGCCCGGCCCAGTCCACCGGGCGGCGGGCCGCGCCGCCCGGCGCGGACTCCACCGCGGACGGCGGCGGAGCGGAAACGGTGGGCAGGACGCGGGCGCACACCGCGAGGGCGAGCACACCGACCGGAACGTTGATCAGGAAGATCCAGCGCCACGAGGCGACGTCGATCAGCCACCCGGCCAGCAGCGGCCCGAGCACCGGGCCGATCACCAGCGGCAACACCAGCAGGCTCATCAGCCGGCCACGCGCGTCGCGAGGGGCGGCCCGCAGCGCGATCGCCATGGCGACCGGGTTGAGCAGGCCCCCGCCGAGGCCCTGCAGGAACCGGAACACCGCCAGCGACACCATGTCCCACGCGACGCCCACCAGGGCCGAGAAGACGGTGAAGACCAGCAGCGCCACGAGATAGACCCGGCGCGCGCCGAAGCGGTCCATCGACCGGGCGGCGAGCGGGATCACCGAGACCAGCCCGAGCAGGTACGCGATCGTCGCCCACTGGGCGGCCGGCAGCGGCACGTCGAGTCCGGCGACGATCGCCGGGACGGCCACCGCGGTCACCGTCGTGTCGACGACCACCATCAGGCCGCCGAGGGCGAGGCTCAGCCCGATCGCCCGGGTCCGCCGGTCGAGCCCGCCGGACCGCCGGCCGGCATCCGTCCGCCGCCCGGTGGGCGTTGCCGGCCGGCCGATGCGCAGCCCGGCCATCAGCGGGCGTACGGCTGCTCGCGCCGGGCCGTCCGCAGCACGCCCGCCCACCAGCCGAGCTCGTGCAGTGCGCCGTCGAGCATTCCGGCCACCTCCTCCGGCGGCTGGTAGCCGGCCGGGGTCAGGTGGTCCCACGGTCGTGCCAGTGCGGCGACCCGCCGGGTGGTGACCATGTGCAGCTCGGCGAAGACGGCCCGCAGGTGCTCGGTGGCCAGCAGCCCGCCCTGCACGCCGTAGGACACCACGGTGGCCGGTTTGAACATCCACTCCCGGTAGTGCCAGTCGATCAGCCGTTTGAGACCGGCCGGGTAGCTGTGGTTGTACTCGGGCGTGACGAACACGTACGCGTCGGCGGCGGCGATCCGGCCCGACACCGGTGAGCCGGAGCTGCCGCCGGGGCGCAGTTCGGCGTCGTCCGGCAGCGCGCACTCGGCGCAGTCGATCAGGTCCACCTCGACGGTTCCGCCGGCGGCGGCCCGGAACGCCGCCCATTCCGCGACGGTGCGGCCCATCCGCTGGTCACGGACGCTGCCGGCGATCACCGCGATCCGCAGCGGCCGGTCCGGCGAGCCGTCGCCGGTGTCGGGGACGGTGGGCGATGCGGCGAAGGATGTCTCACTCATGACGCCAGGCTCGTCGTTCAACCATTGTTGAAGTCAAGGGCGGGCCGGAGCAGGATGGGGACATGACCATACCGGGCACGACCACGTACACCCTCACCGTCGGCGAGGTCGCCGCCGCCAGTGGCGCGGCTCCGTCGGCGGTGCGCTTCTACGAGCAGCACGGTGTCATCCAGGCCGTGCGCACCTCCGGCGACCAGCGCAGATTCAGTGCGGACGCGGCGTGCCGGATCCGGGTGGCGAAGGTCGCGCAACGGGTCGGCCTGACCGTCCGGGAGATCGCCGACGTCTTCGCCGACCTGCCCGAGGACCCGGAGCCCGGCGACTGGGGCCGGATCGCCGACACCCTGGTGCGGGAGGCCGAGGAACGGATGGCGGCGCTCCGCGCGCACCTCGAGCAGATGCGGTCCGGCGGCAGACTCTGCGAGATGTGAGGGCCGGCCCCGGGTCTCCCCCGGGGCCGGCCGATCGTCACGGCTGGCTGCGCGGGCTCTCCGGCGCCAGGGTGTCGATGAACTCGTGCGGTTCGTGCACCTTGCTGCTGGTACGGGCGGCGTTCGCCTCGGCCTTGAGCGTGGCCGCGACACCCGCCTTGTCGACGCCGGGGATGGCGCCGACCGTGTAGTACGCCTTCTCGGCGAGAGCGTAGGCGGCCCGGTAGTCGTGCGCGGCGAACGCCTTGGTGGCGCCGCCGAGCAGAGCGTCGGCGGCCTTCAGCGCGAGCTTGCCCTTGCCGGCCGGGACGGTCGCGGCGAGCTTGTTCGCGGCCTCCCAGTAGGCGGCGGTCAGGAACCGGTCGTTGTTGTCCCGGTCGAACTGGCTGAAGTCCCAGTTCACGTCGATGTAGCTCATCATCGAGTTGTTCTCGTCGCCGGCGTTGACGAAGAAGAACTCCCCGCCCGGGCCGTAGTCGACGCCGGTCGCGCTGTCGTAACCGTCGTGCGGGTGGCTCAGGCCCAGGTGGTGGCCGACCTCGTGGATCTGGGTGGTGGTCAGGCCGTACCCGCGCTCGACGACCTCCGGGGAGATGAACGAGAACACGTACGACTGGGTGCCGTCGACCCAGTTGTCGTCGGCGAACCCGAGGCCCGGCGTGCCGACGCCCGCCCCGACGGCGTAGTTGAACATCGGGATCTCGTAGTCGACACGGCCCTCGTCGTCCAGGGCCCGGTCCAGGTTCGCCTGGTTGTAGAGGAACAGGTTGGCGCTCGCCGGCAGGTCGCTGTCCGGGTAGCACTGCTCACCGGCGAGGTAGCCGACGTAGCACTCCTCGGCCTTCGCGTCGTACGGCAGGTCCTGGAGGTCGTGCGAGAACCGGTTGCGCCAGCGCAGCTCGGACAGCTCGTCGACCAGCAGCTCCGGAGTGATGTACTGCGACGACGCGTCGACGCCCGGCCAGCCCTCGTAGGTGTTGTTGTCCAGGTCGAGGGTCTTCGGCGGCCCGGACGTCGGCAGCTCGACCGGGTACAGCGGCGAGGTGGTGAAGAGCAGGTTCAGCGCCACGTACCGGGTGATCTTGCCGAGGTCGCCGGCCAGCGCGGCGGGGGCACGGTAGCCGTTGGCGGCGTACTCCCAGATCGGCGGCATCCGGTAGTCGGGCACCCCGTCACCGTCGACGTCGGCGTTGGTGATGTCGTAGTTCATCGTCCACGACTCGGGGCCGGCCGACAGGTCGTGGAACCAGACCCGCCGGGTGGCGCCGAGACCGGTCTCCTCGTCGTCGGCGGTGGTGCCGCCCCACGCGATCATCTTGCGGCTCTCGCGCTGGACGCCGAAGTCGTAGCCGGTGTCCGGGTCCGGCTCACCGGTCTTGGTGTAGACGTGGTGCTTGAAGTCGGACCGGCCGTGCCAGTTGACGAAGAAGACGGTGTTGCGGCGGGTGTCGACACCCGCCGGCGGGTTGAAGGCCAGCCACTTCTCCACGCTCGGCGCGTCGATCGTGTGGTTGTTCGTGATGTCCAGGACGTTCTTCGCCTGGTCGTTGTAGGCCTGCTGGTACGCCGTCAGCGGGGCCGGCTTCGCCAGCTTGCCGAGCTGCTTGAAGAACCGGTCCTCGTACGACTTACCGGTGTACGTGAGCTTGTAGTCGTACTTGTAGGTGATGCCGAGCTTCTCGGTCACGCCGTACCAGAGGCGGGACCGGACCACCGGCTCGTACCCGCTCGCCAGCTCGGCGGTGAAGGCGCTCTTGGCGACCTGCTCCGGCTCGTAGCCGACGAACACCACGTTGACCGGAACCTTCTCGACGAGGCGCGGCTGGCCGCCCGGCTGCAGATAGCCGAGCGACGGTGCGGCCCCCGCGGAGGCGGCGGGTCCCGCCGTCGCTCCCAACAGGACCGCGACGACCGTCACGGTGAAAGACCTTCTCCATCCCATGGGGGGACACATTTCCATCTACGAATGCCCAGGGGAACCCCCGCATGTCTCGCATTGATTACGCTGACGGCCATGCCGCCCCCCGCGTTAGAGATACGTCAACTTCGCAAAACTTTCGGAACCTTCCGGGCGGTCGACGGGATCGACCTGACCGTTCGCCAGGGCACGTTCCACGGGATCGTCGGCCCCAACGGCGCCGGCAAGTCCACCACCATCGGCATGGCGGTCGGGCTGATAGTTCCGGACGCCGGCGAGATCACCGTGCTCGGCCACGACGCGCTGCGCGACCGGGCCGCCGCGCGGGCCCTGACCGGCGTGCTGCCCGACGGCCTGGACCTGCCGGAACGGCTCACCGGCGCGGAACTGCTGCGGTACAGCGCCGGGCTGCGCGGGCTGTCCCGGGCCGCGGCCGCCGAGCGGGTCACCGAACTGATCGAGGTCCTCGGCCTCGCCAAGGCGGCCGCCACACCGCTCGCCGACTGCTCCACCGGCAACCGCAAGAAGGTCGGGCTCGCCCAGGCCCTGCTGCACGCGCCCCGGCTGCTGGTGCTCGACGAGCCGTTCGAAGCCGTCGACCCGGTGTCCGCGGCGAGCATCCGGCGGGTCCTGCGCCGCTTCGTCGACAGCGGCGGCACCTGCGTGCTCTCCACCCACTCGATGATGCTCGTCGAGCAGATGTGCGACGAGGTCACCGTCATCCACCAGGGCACCGTGGTGGCGGCCGGCACGGTCGCCGAGGTGGCCGGTGGCCTGCCCCTGGAGGACCGCTTCGTGGAGCTGGTCGGCGCCGAGACCACCGGCACCGACGGCCTGTCCTGGCTGGTCCGGTGAGCGCCGGAACAGCCGGCACCGCACTGGTCGGCACCGGACCGGTCAGCGCGGCCGGCGCGATCGGCACGCCCGCGCGGATGCGGGCGGTCATGCTGCGGCGCTCGCTGCGGGAGAACCCCGGACCGGCGGTGGCCGCGCTGACCGGCCTGCTCGCGGCCGCCTGGCTGATCCGCTACGCGGTGCACGGGGAAGGGGACACCCTGTCCATCCTGGCCGGCACCTGGGTGCTCGGCTGGATCGTGCTGCCGCTGATGCTCGGCGGCGGGCGCGGCCGGGTCCGGCCGTCGCATCTGCGCCTGGAACCGGTCGGCAGCCTGCCCGCCGCAGCCGGCCTGCTGATCGCGTCGGCGGTCGGGATCGGCCCGCTGGTGTCGCTCGTGGCGCTCGCCGCGCTGCCGGTGCACGCGGCCGCCTCCTCCGGCAGCCCGGGCGCGGTCCTCACCGCCGGGCTCGGTGCGCTGCTGCTGTGGCTCACCGGGCTGATCGGATCGGCGCTCGCGCTGGAGGCGATCGGGCACGCCGGCGGGCCGGCCGGCGCCGTCCTCACCGGCACGTTCACCGGCACGGTGATGGGCCTGTTCGGATCGGTGTGGGCGGTCGCGCCGTGGATCACCGAACTGCTGGCCGGCACGCCCGAGCACATCGCCCGGTGGCTGGTGTACTTCCCGGGAAGCTGGCCGCTGTCCGCGGCCGGCGGGGCGGCCGGGCCGTTCCTCGCGCTGCTGGCGGTGGTCGCCGTGGCCGCCGGCGGATATTTTGCGTTGGTACGCCGTACCCTCGTGGCGAGGTCGTCCTGGCGCCCTCGCCTCCCGCACGCCGCGAAACCCGCCGTGACCACCGCCGGCCCCCGCGGGATCCCCGGCGGCCGGTGGGGTCCCGGACCGGTGTGGGCGGTCGCCGGCCGGGAGTCGCGGACGTGGGCGCGGCACCCGCTGCGACTGCAGTACCTGACGTTCGCGGTGGTGTACGGGGCGCTGCTGGCCGGGCTCCCGATGCTCGCCGGCACCGAGGTGCTCGTGCCGTGGGCCGGCGTGCTCACCGCGCTGTGGGCCGCGGCCATGTCGGCCGGGCTGATCGGCCTGGACGGCACCGCGCTGTGGATGCCGCTGACCATGCCGGGCGGTGAGCGGGCCGAGGTCCGCGGGCGGGCGCTGGCCTGGCTGCTGCTGGTGACGCCGATCGCGCTGCTGCTCACGGTCGCCGGAGTCCTCCTCGCGCCGGACGTCGACCCGTTGCCCGCCCTCGCGGTGCTGCCGGCCGTGCTCGGGGCGGGCGCGACCCTGCCGGTGTGGGTGTCGCTGCTGCGGGTCCGGCCGGTGCCCGACGTGCGGCATCCCACCTCCGCGGACAACCCCACCGACATCGTCAGCGCGCTGGTCGCCAGCGGTGGCGGGCTGGTCGCCGCGGCCGTTCCGATGGCGTGGCTGATCTGGGGACCGGACGGGACGGGCGGGGTGGCCGCTCTGCTCGGCATCGCGGCCGGCGTGGCCGCCTGGTTCGGTGGCGCGTGGCTGGCCGACGACCGGCTGGCCAACCGGGGTGCCGAGGTGCTCACCGCCGCCGGGCAGCGGACCAGGCCGCCGGAGACGGTGATCCCGATGCGGATCGACGCAGCGTGGTACCGGGAGAACCGGGCCACGGCGTGGGCGCTGATCCTGCTGACCGTGGGCTGGGTGCCGGTCGTCCCGCAGGGGCTGATGGTGCTGGTCCTCGACATCTCGGGCGGCTGGATCGTGGCATCCCACCTGACCGGTCCGGCGCGCACCGGCACGGCGGTCGCCATGGTCGCCCTCGGCGGCGCGATGCTGCTGACCGGCCTCGTCCTATGGGGACGCCGCCCCCGACCCGCCCCCTGAACGCCGCGGGCCGCCCGGTGCCCCGGGCGGCCCGCGCGCGACGCTCAGACCTTTCCGGCGGCTCCCACGGCGTCGTCCTCCGCCGCGTCGTCCCAGAAGGTCAGCTCGTACGTGTCGTCCTGCCGCACGGTCAGGGTGACGCCGCTCCACGGGTCGTCGCCGTTCTCCTGGGTGGCGTCCCACAGGTCACCGAGCAGCGCGGCGACGTCGTCGGCCTCCTCGGGGTCACTGTCGAACGTGAACGACGTGCCGTCCGGGCGCCACATCGTGTAGGCGTGACTGGACCACTCGTCGTCCACCTCGCCGTCGAGCACGATCTCGTCCGCCCCGGTCGGGAGGATGTCCCGAAGCAGGGCGGCGAGCTCGTTGATGATCTCGTCGGGGGTGGGCAGCGTGTCGGCCTCGTCGTGGTCGTCGTCGCCCTGGTCGTGGCCGGGCTGGTCGTGGCCGGGCTGGTCGTGGCCGGGCTGGTCGAAGGCGCCGGGCGGCACGGTCCGCGGCAGCGTCTCGATGCTGGTGGTGGTGTCGTCGCGCACGTGAGGAGCCTTCCCGATCTGGCGGAGATGCCGGACGGCGCAGCTTACCGATCGGGCGCAACGCCGCGGGATCCCGCACCGGACCGGCGGGTTGCGGAAGGGTGACGAGCGGCTATGCCGCGGCGAAACGGGCGGTGCGGATCGGCACACCGGGGCCGGTCAGGTCGGTCGACGCGACCGTGCGACCGGACCGCTGCCGGGGGTCCGGGGTGAACCGATGCGCGGCAGCGGCGCGCTCGGTGCGGTGTGCGGGCGGATCACGGCCGAGGGCCGCACTCCCGGACGGAGTGCGGCCCTCGGCCGATCGCGCTGATGTTCAGTTCTGGTACGGCCCGGGCTGACCGTAGGCGGGCTGACCGTAGGCGGGCTGGCCGTAGTCACTGTGGCCACCCTGCGGGCCGTTGTTCCAGTGGTGCATGTCCGGCCCGTTGTTCCAGTGCTTGTTGCCGTGGTTGTAGTTCCAGCCGTAGTAGACCTTGAGCGCCCAGTCGCCACTGTGGAAGCCGCGGTAGACCTTGAAACAGCTGTAGCGCTGCCACTGGCGCTTGTACTGGCCGATCTTGCCGATCCGGTGGCAGGTGCCCGGGTTGTTGTAGAAGCCGTAGATCCGGTCCCGGCGCCGGACGTCCTGTTCCTGGCCGGCGGCGGTCCCGGCGGCCGTCACCGACGGGGCCGAGGTCGTCGCCGGCGCGGCGGCGGCAGGCCCGGCGCCCATGGCCAGACCGGCGGCGGCAGCGACGCCGGTCATCACGAAGGCGCGTGTCACCTTGTTCATGCGATCACCATTTCCTCAAGAAAGGGTAATTTCTGGACAAGATGGATCGTATGATCGACCGGGGGTGTTGACCTTGGAAACACGCACCCCGAAAGAGTGAACTCCCGCAGCTCAGCTGCGGGAGTTCATACTTTCAGCCCATGCCCGGATCCCCTGTGGAGAGGATCCGGGATCGGTCAGACGGCGATCTTGGTACGGGCCGCCGGGCGGAGGTAGACCGCCCAGGTGATCAGCACACAGATCACGTAGAACCCGATGAACGCCATGTACGCGGCGTCCGCGTCCTTGTAGGTCAGGAACGACTGGCGGAAGGCCAGGTTGACCAGCACGCCGCCGACCGCGCCGATCGCGCCGGCGATGCCGATGACCGCGCCGGAGATCCGGCGGGCGTTGGCCTCGTCACCGGCGTACTTCTGCTTGAAGATGGCCGGGATCATCTTGTAGGTCGAGCCGTTGCCGAGCCCGCTGAGGACGAACAGGCTGATGAAGCCGACCAGGTAGAGCGGCAGCGACCGCTGCTGCGCCGCGACCAGCACGATCGACGCGCCGACCGCCATCGCCAGGAAGTTGATGAAGGTGACCCTCGCGCCACCGAACCGGTCGGCGAGCGCCCCGCCGAACGGGCGGATCAGCGAGCCCAGCAGCGGGCCGATGAAGGTCAGGTACGCGGCCTTGACCGGGGTGTTGAACGTGTCGGCGAACTGCACCTGGAGCACCTGGCCGAACGCGAACCCGAAGCCGATGAACGACCCGAAGGTGCCGATGTAGAGCACCGACATGACCCAGGTGTGGCTCTCCCTGGCCGCGTCGCGCATGCCCTTCTTCTCGTTGCGGGCCTGCGACAAGTTGTCCATGTAGATCGCCGAGCCGGCCGCCGCGACCACGATCAGCGGGATGTAGATGCCCGCCACGATGCCGGGGCTGCCGGCACCGAAGACCGCGAGGACGAACAGTCCGACCAACTGGACGGCAGGGACTCCGATGTTGCCGCCGCCGGCGTTGATGCCGAGCGCCCAGCCCTTGAGCCGGTCCGGGTAGAAGGCGTTGATGTTGGCCATCGAGGAGGCGAAGTTGCCACCACCGACGCCTGCGAGCGCCGCCAGGATCAGCAGGGTGTTGTAGTCGACCCCCGGCTTGATCATGAAGGACATCAGGATCGACGGGATGAGCAGCAGCGAGGCGCTGACGATCGTCCAGTTCCGGCCGCCGAACTTCGCCACGGCGAACGTGTAGGGGATCCGCAGGCTCGCGCCGACAAGCGTCGGCACCGCCGTGAGCAGGAACTTCTGTGCCGCGTCGAAGCCGTAGGCCGGGCCGAGGAAGAGCACCATCACGGACCACAGCGACCACACCGAGAAGCCGATGTGCTCGGAGAAGATCGAGAAGATCAGGTTACGCTTGGCGATCCGCTTGCCACCGTTGTCCCAGAAGGCCTGGTCCTCGGGCCGCCAGTCGTCGATCCAGTGACCCTTCAGCGTCGCGGCGCCGGGTCTGGCCGCGTCGACGGAAGCGGGCGGAAGTGTCGCAGTCATCTTCAGTCTCCCAGGATGATGTGACCGTCATCGACCCGGACCGGGTAGACGTTGATCGGGGGCTGGCCGGACTGGGAACACCCGGTGGAGAGGTCCCATGAGTACAGGTGCAACGGGCAGACGACAACCTTGTTGTCGATCTGTCCGTCCGCGAGCGGGCCGCCCTTGTGAGGGCAGACCGCCGACACCGCGCGAAGGGAGCCGTCGCGGAGGCGGAAGACGGCGATCATGTCGGTCCCGACGGCGTAGGTGCGTCCCTCACCGAACGGGATCTCGTCGACGGGGCCGAGAACTGTCTTGTCAATGGCGATGGTCATGAGCGCACCGGAACCTGGGGGAGAACGGTCAGGGGAAGGGAGGTACGGAACTGGCCGGGCGTGGCCGGGACGGCCCGCTCCTTCCAGGGGTCCTTGTAGGCCTGCACGGCCTCTTCGACCGCGGCGTCCAGAGCTTCGGCGATGCCCTCGGCGTCGTCGACGACGACCGCCCGGATCTTCTCGATGCCGACTCGCGGAACCCACGCGTACGTGCGCTCCAGCCAGTTCGCGTTCTCGCGGTAGTACTGCAGGAACCGGCCGGTCAGGCGGATCACCTCTTCGGCCGTGTCGACCGTGGTGAGCAGGTCACCCTTGCGGATGTGGGCGCCGGCCGCACCGCCGACGTAGATCTCCCACCTACCGCCGTCGATGGCGACGACTCCCAGGTCCTTGACGTACGCCTCAGCGCAGTTGCGCGGGCATCCGGTGACCGCGAGCTTCATCTTGCCCGGGCCCTCGAGCCCCTGGTACCGCTCCTCGATCGCGATGCCCAGCGCCGTGGAGTCGCCGACACCGAACCGGCAGAAGTCGGAGCCGACACAGGTCTTCACCGTGCGGAAGCTCTTGCCGTAGGCGTACCCGGAGGGGATGTCGAGGTCCGCCCAGATCGCCGGCAGCTGCTCCTTCGGGATCCCGAGCAGGTCGATGCGCTGGCCGCCGGTGAGCTTCACCATCGGCACCTGGTACTTCTCGGCGACCTCGGCGATCCGCTTGAGCTCGGCCGGGGTGGTGACGCCGCCCTTCATCTGCGGGACCACCGAGAAGGTGCCGTCCTTCTGGATGTTGCCGTGCACCCGGTCGTTGATGAACCGGGCGTCGCGCTCGTCGACGTACTGGTCGGCCCACATCATCTTGAGCAGCGAGGCCAGGCCCATCTTGCTCTTGGCGTCGTGCTCGCCGCCGGGGACCAGCTTCTCGAAGACCGACGAGACGCTCTTCAGCTCGTACTTGCGGATCGCGGCCATCAGTTCGGGCTTGGGCATCGGGACGCCCGGCACGTACCAGGACGCGGCCGGGTCCTCCTCGGCCTCGCCGCCGGCGGCCCACTCGACGATCCGCTGGACCAGCGGCTTGCAGGTGCCGCAGCCCTTGCCGGCGCGGGTCTTGTCCATCACGCCGCTGACGGTCTTGCAGCCGGCGTCGACGACGCCGCAGATGGCGCCCTTGCTGACGCCGTTGCAGTTGCAGACCTGCGCGTCGTCGGCCATGTCCTCGGGCTTGACCTCGCCCGCCGGCCCGCCGATGTCGAACAGCAGCTCGGCCCGCTCCTCGGGGAGCGCCTGCGCCCGGTCGAACGCCTGGATCAGGCCGGCGGCCTTGCTGTTGTCGCCGACCAGGATCGCGCCGGCCAGCACGCCGTCCCGGATGATCAGCTGCTTGTAGACGCCCTTCTTCGGCTCGTTGTAGATGATCACCTCGTCGTCGTCGGTCTCCGGGGCGATGAGACCCATCGAGGCGACGTCGATGCCGGCCACCTTCAGCTTGGTGGAGAGCTTCGAGCCGGTGTACGCGGCCGCGGTGTCCCGGCCGGTGATGTGGTCGGCGAGCACCTTCGCCTGGTCCCACAGCGGCGCGACCAGGCCGTACAGGTTGCCGCGGTGCTGGGCGCACTCACCGACCGAGTAGATGTCCTGCTCGCCCTGGACGAGCATCTGGTCGTCGACGACGATGCCACGCTCGACCGGCAGGCCGCTGTCGGCGACCATCTGGGTGTTCGGCCGGATGCCGGCGGCGATCACCACGACGTCGCAGGGGATCACCGTGCCGTCGGCCAGCTTGACGCCCTCGACCCTGTCCTTGCCGAGGATCTCGGTGGTCATCGCGTTGGTGACGACCTTGATGCCGAGCTTGTTCTCGACGCTGGCCTGGAGCATGTGGCCGGCCTTCTCGTCGAGCTGGCGCTCCATCAGGTGGCCCATGGCGTGCAGCAGGGTCACCTCGCTGACGTGGTTCTGCAGGCCGCGCGCCGCCTCCAGGCCGAGCAGGCCACCGCCGATGACGACCGCGCGCTCGTGGTCCCGGGCGTACCGGATCATGCCGCGGGTGTCGTCGAGCGTCCGGAACGCGAAGACGCCCTGGTGGAAGCCGCGCTTCGGGTTGTTGATGCCCTTGATCGGCGGGGTCCAGGAGCTGGAGCCGGTGGCGATGATCAGCTTGTCGTACGGGGTACGCGTCCCGTCGGCCGCGATCACCTCCTTCTTCGCCCGGTCGATCTTCTCGATCTTGACCCCGGCGTTGAGGGTGATGTCGTTGTCGGCGTACCAGCCGAGGTCGTTCAGGAAGATCCCGGCCTCGTCCTCCACCCCGGCGAGCAGGTTGGACAGCATGATCCGGTTGTAGTTGCCGTACGGCTCGTCACCGAACATCGTGATGGTGAAGTCGCCGTTGCGGGCGAGGATCTCCTCGACCGTGCGAGCGCCCGCCATACCGTTGCCGATGACAACCAGTCGCTGAGTCATCAGTTTCCCACCATCTCTTCAGGGCTTGCAGCGGACACAGGGATCCCTTCCGGCGCACGCGAAATGGCGATCGCGCACGCCTTGAAAGCAGGCATCTTGGAATGGGGATCCAGTGCCGGGTTGGTCAAGGCGTTGGCTCCGGGCCAGTGGAACGGCGCGAACACCGTGTCCGGGCGGATGCCGTCACTGAGCCGGGCGCGCAACGTCGCGGCGCCTCGGCGGCTTCGGAGTTCGACCAGGTCGCCGTCGGCGATGCCGTGCCGGCGGGCCAGGTCGGGGTGGATCTCGGCGCGCGGTTCGGGCAGCGCCACGGTGAGCGCCCGTACCCGCCGGGTCTGCGTGCCGGACTGGTACTGCTGCATGTTGCGGCCGGTCGTCAGCACGTACGGGAAGGTCTTGTCCGGGACCTCGGCCGGATCGCGGTGATCGACCCGGATGAACCTCGCCCGGCCGGAGGCGGTGGGAAAGCCGTCGGCGAACAGCCGCGGCGTGCCCGGGTGCTCCTCGGAGGGGCACGGCCAGAAGACGCCCTGCTCCTCGTCGATGCGCTGGTAACTGATGCCGGCGTAGTCGGCGATCCCGCCGGCGCTGGCCCGGCGCAGCTCCTCGAAGACCGCCTCCGGCTCGTCGGTGAAGAACTCGCCGCGGCCCAGCAGGCCGGCCAGCTCGTTCAGCACCGTCAGGTCGCTCTTGACCATCGGCGGCGGGGGCAGCGCCATCCTCCGCCGGATCACCCGGCCCTCGAGGTTGGTCATGGTGCCCTCCTCCTCCGCCCACTGGGCGGTCGGGAGGACGACGTCGGCGAGCTCGGCGGTCTCCGACCGGAAGATGTCCGAGACGACCAGGAAGTCGAGCTGCCTGAGCTTGCCGACCACGTTGCCGCTGTGCGGCGCCGACACCACGATGTTGCTGGCCAGGATCCAGAGGGTCTTCACCCCGGCGTCACTGCCCAGAGCATCGATCATCTCGTACGCCGAACGGCCCGGCTGCGGAAGCTCCGCAGGGTCGATGCCCCACACCGACGCGACATGAGCCCGGGCGGCCGGGTCGTCGAGGCGGCGGTAACCGGGCAGCTGGTCGGCCTTCTGACCGTGCTCGCGGCCACCCTGCCCGTTGCCCTGGCCGGTGATCGTGCCGTACCCGGAGAAGGGCTTTCCCACCAGGCCCAGGGCGAGCGCCAGGTTCAGCCACGCCTGCGCGGTGTTCGTGCCGTTGCTGTGCTGCTCCGCGCCGCGCGCCGTGAGAATCATGCTCGGGCCCTCGGTGGCGAGCAGCCGCACCGTCTCGCGCAGTTGCGTCTCCGGGACGCCGGTCATCCGCTCGACCCGCTCCGGCCAGTACGCGTTCGTCGCCGCCTTGACGGCGGCGAAGCCCTCGGTCCGCGCCGCGATGAACGCCTCGTCGACCCAGCCCTCGCGGATCGCGATGTGCAGCAGCCCGTTGGCGAGGGCCAGGTCGGTGCCCGGCAGCGGCTGCAGGTGCAGGTGGGCGCCGTTGGCGGTGTTCGTGCGGCGCGGGTCGACGACGATGTGCTTGGCGCCGTTGGCCCGGCCGGTGTCCAGGTACTGCATCGACGGCGGCATCGCGTCGGCCGGGTTCGCGCCGACCAGCAGCACCGTCCGCGCCTCGGCCACGTCGGCGAGCGGGAACGGCAGGCCACGGTCGATGCCCAGCGCCCGGTTGGCCGCGGTCGCCGCGCTCGACATGCAGAACCGGCCGTTGTAGTCGATCGCCGACGAGCGCAGCGCCACCCGCACGAACTTGCCGAGCGTGTACGCCTTCTCGTTGGTCAGGCCGCCGCCGCCGAAACATCCGACGCTGTCCGGGCCGTACTCCTGCTGGCTGGTGCGGATCGCGGTCACGATCCGCTCGTACGCCTCCTCCCAGGACGCCTCCCGCAAGGGAGAGTCCCGGTTGCCGGGCTCTTTACGCACCAGCGGCGTCAGCAGCCGGTCCGTGTGGTCCAGCAGGTCCGCCGCGGTGAAGCCCTTGGCGCACAGGCCGCCCCGGTTCACCGGGAACTCGGCCGGTTCGAGCCGAACACCCGGCATCCCCGGTCGAAGCGGGATCTCGGGCGTCAGCGTCATTCCGCACTGCAGGGCGCAGTACGGGCAATGCGTCTGGGTCGCCGTCACGCCATTGATGTTCTACGGCCGCCGTTAACCCTTACGACGCCTCGCGGTGACGCTGTTGTACAAGAATCCCTACAACCGGCTCGCCACGCTTGTGACCACAAACCGCTACGGACGGTTGTGAGGTTTGCGCCATGGAACCGACTCCGGGGCGTGGCTCCCGGACACAAGGAAGCGCCGCCCCGGCCGGGACGGCGCTTCTCGTCGCATCGGGGGGACTCAGACCGGGAGGAGCCGCATGGCGTCGAACCTCCGCAGCACCAGGTCGGCGACCGCCGGGTCGGCACAGAGCGGCGGGGTCACCGCGTCCGCGCCGGCCGCGTGCAGGGTGCGGTAGAAGAGGCCCTCGGCGAGCAGGTACGACGCCACCGCCACGGTCCGGGCGCCCTCCGCCCGCAGCCGCGCGACCACGTCGGCGACCCGCGGGCCGCTGCCCGAGGTGTAACCGAGCTCGACCCGGCCGGGCAGTTCCGCGGCGACCTCGCGGATCCCGGCGACCCACAGCGGATCCGACGAGCCGGCCGAGGCGAGCACCACGGCGTCGGCCCCGGCCGGAAGGTTGCGGCGCAGACTCCCGGTGAACACCGGGTCCGGCCCCAGCGGGGCGCTGACCGGGAAACCGGTGCCGGCCACCGCCTCGGCGATGTCCACCCGCACGTGATAGCCGCAGGACAGCAGCAGCGGGACGACGACCGCCGGCCGGCCCTCCGCGACGACACCGGCCACGATGTCGGCGACCTTGGGTTCCTGCACGTCGACGTAGCAGAGCCGGACGTCCAGGCCGGGCCGGCGGCGGGCCGCGGCGGCGGCGAGCCGCTCGATCTGGCGCCGCCCGGCCGGGGACCGGGTGCCGTGGGCGACAGCGATCAGGGTGGTGTTCTCACTCACGGGGTATCTCCTCGGGTCGCGCGGTGCGGATCGGCCCGGCTTCACAACAGGCTCTTCTCGTACGGCCGGACCCGCCACCGGCTTCCCTTCGGTGACGGCCCCGGCCGTTCGTCTTCTCCTCCAGTGGCCCGGCATGGACATCGGGCTTCTCGGAGCACCGGCCTCGTCGCCGGCCTGACCGCTGTGACTGCCCGGCTCGTCACGGGCTGGCGTCGAAGCGTTCCTGCACTACTCATGGTGCCGGTCTTGCGTTTCCGGCGGATGTTGCCGGTGTTGCGGTCAGGCGGCTTCGTCGACGCGGAGCCGGTACCCGCGTTTGATCACGGTCTCGATGTGCTTGCCGGAGCCGAGCGCCGCCCGCAGCCGGGCCACCGCCACGTCGACCGCGTGCCCGTCGTTGCCCCGGGGCAACGACGCCGCCAGCTGGTCCTTGGAGACGACCGCGCCGGGCTTGCGGGCCAGCGCGGAGAGGATCGCCATCGCCGCCGGGGCGAGCGCGTGCGGCACCGAGTCGATAAGGACGGCGTGGCCGCGTACCTCCAGGGTGGTGCCGGCGACCTGAAGCCGGACCGCCCGCCGAGGCAACTCGTCGGTGACCGTCTTGATCAGCGCGCCGAGCCGGTACCGATCCGGCATCACCACCTCGATGCCGCGCTCGATCATCGGCGCCGCCGTGACCGGGCCGACGCACGCCGCGAGGGTGCCACCGTTGAACGCCGTCGCGACGTCCGCCCCGGCCTCCTCGGCAACCTGCAGGAACGCCTTGACCGCCGGCGCGCTGGTGAACGTCACCGCGTCGATCTGCCCGCCCGCGACCTGCTCGGCCAGCCGCCGCACCGGCGCGGTGTCGGCCGGCATCGCCCACCGGTAGACCGGCACCTCGACGACCGCCGCGCCCGCCGTGCGCAGCGCCCGCACGAACTCGGTCTGCGGCTCCCCGTGCTCCTGCACGACGATCCGCTTGCCGGCCACGCCCTCGCTGAGCAGCCGCTCGAGCACCTCCTCGGAGGCCTCGGTCTTCGCCGCCCAGTCCTCGATCAGCCCGGCCGCGCGGATCGCCCCGCACGGTTTGGGGCCCCGGGCGATGATCTTCGCGCTCCGCAGCGACTCGCGCAGCGTCTCGCCCAGCCCCCAGCCCTCGGCCGCCTCCAGCCAGCCACGGAACCCGAACCCGGTGGTGGCGACCACCAGGTGCGGTTCCAGGCCGATACAGGCCGCCGTCGCCGCGTGCAGTGCCTCGTCGTCGATCAGCGGGATGATCGTGATCGCGGATGCGCTGATCACTCTCGCCCCACGTCGCTCCAGCAGAGCCGCCATCTCACTCCGGCGTCGTTCCGCGGTCACCGCCACGGTGAAGCCGGCCAGTGCGCCCTCGATCATCCGGTCCCCATCCTGTGCCGCCCGTCCGGTGCAAGAGTCCAAGGGCCTGGTTTCGGGACCGGCAAGTGAATGTTTCCGCCAGAATAACGGCCGGTCACTTGGCTGTAGGCCGCCCTTGTGATCAGTCGATCATGAGCCGGTGACATCGTCCGGGCGCTCGAACAACGAACCCTCCACACCGAGGATCCGCCGCACCTCCATGATCAGATGGAACGCCGCGATCCGGCCGTCCAGCAGCCCGATCCGGTAATCGGCACCGACCTCGGCGTCCTCAGCGATCTGCGGGTCCCGGTATCCGGCCGCCCCGTCCACCCGGCCCGCGTTGTAGGCCACCAGAGCGTCGTCCATCTGTCTTCTCTCCCCCGGCGTCGCCGCGCTTCCGCCCGCCCCGCCACGCCCGGTGCGCGGCTCCGGCGCGGAACGTCGCGACAATCTCGCACACCGTGCGGCCGCACCCCACCCTCCGTTGGTCTCGATCCCGCCGGGCCGTCCGGATCCGGGTTCCCGCCCGCCGGCGGAGGAACACCGGCAACCTCGCCGAAACCGTTCCGCACCCCTGCGAGATACATCACGCCGCCCCGATGGATACTCGCCCGATGGCGGCCGACATCGACGACACCCGACGGGCTCTCCAGCCGACGATGCTCCGGGATCTGCCGCTCGGCCGGCTCCCCGGCGACTGCCTCGAGGTCGGCGGCGTGGACCCGGCGCAGGTCCGGCCCGCGTGGCAAGCAGCCCGCGCCGTCCTGCCGCGGACCCGGCGGCGCCCGGTCTTCCTCAGCGCCGAACCGCACGTGCTCGACGGTTTCCCGGCCGCGCGGAGCGACGCGGAGGACGCGCTCCTGGACCGGCAGGCCCGGACGGCCGACCCGTGGCCGCCGCCCGGGACGGCGTGGTGGGAGATCGTCGTCCCCGAGGAGGAGGTGTGCCTGTACGTGCGGGAGGTTCCCGGCGCCGACCTGCTGACCGAGGCCGAGGAGTGGGCCGCCGGCCGGACCGCTCCGATCACCGTCCGGAAGCTCAACCGGTTCCTCTTCGACCGGGTCCGCACCGACCCGGATCTGCTCGCCGCGGTGCCCGGCGACGACCGTCTCACCGGCGGCTGGTACGAGCCGGACGCGGTCCGGCTGGTCCTTCTGCCGTTCACCGAGCCGCATCTGGTCGCCGGCCGCACCGACTTCTGGGGGACGCTGGCCCGCCCCGACCGGCTCGCCGCGATCCTGTGGCAGTGGCATCAGCGGTGGGCCGCCGAACCGGTCGCCTGCTGGGACACGATGCTGCAGTTCACCGTCGGCCGCCGGCCCGCCTCCGCCGAGGCCGCGTGGGACCTGGCCGTCCAGATCAAGCACCTCGCCACGAACCTGGAGATGGACCTGTGGGAGATCGCCGTCGCGGTCACCCGCGGCGACACCTGGTTCCTGCACAGCCGGCCCTGACCGCGACCCGGCCCGCGGGACCGTGAACCGCCTGGCTACCGTGGCGCGGTGTCCCCGGCCGATGTGACCCGTACCCCCGCGCCTGTTCCGCGAAGACTGTCGTGGCTCACCGGGATCGTGCTGTTCACGCTGTACACGGCCTGGTCGGTGTCGTTGCACCGACGGCACGAGACGACCGGCTTCGACCTGGGCATCTTCGAGCAGGCCGTGCGGGGGTACGCCGGGTTCGGCCGTCCCGTCGCCGACCTGAAGGCGCCCGGGTTCAACCTGCTCGGCGACCACTTCCATCCGATCCTGGCCGCCCTCGCCCCGGTCTACCGCCTCTTCCCGGGGCCGGTCACGCTGCTGGTCGCGCAGGCCGCGCTGATCGCCGTCTCCGCGGTCCCGGTGACCCGGCTGGCGATCCGCGTCACCGGGCCGGCGGGCGGGGTCGCGATCGGCGCCGCGTACGGATTGTCCTGGGGGTTGCAGGCCGCCGCCGACTTCGACTTCCACGAGGTGGCGTTCGCGGTGCCGCTGCTCGCGTTCAGCCTGGTCGCGCTGGCCGAACAGCGCTGGCGTGCCGCGGTCTGCTGGGCGATCCCGCTGCTGCTGGTGAAGGAGGACCTGCCGGCCACGGTCGCCGCGATCGGCCTGGTGCTGGTCCTGCGCGGCCGGCGCCGGGCGGGCCTCGCTCTGGCGGCGGCCGCGATCGTGGCCGGCGTCCTGATCGTCACCGTCGTCATTCCGGCGTTCAACCCCGCGGAGACGTACGCCTACACGACCGGCACCACGGCCGGCGGCCGCGATCCGTTCCACCGGCTGTTCGCCCCGGCGGAGAAGTGGCGGACCGTCCTGCTGCTGCTCGCGCCGACGTGCCTGGTGGCCGTACGCTCGCCGCTGCTCCTGATCGCTCTTCCGACCCTGCTGTGGCGGTTCTGGTCCCCCAACGGGTTCTACTGGGGCACCGGATTCCACTACAGCGCCGTGCTGATGCCGATCGTCTTCGTGGCCGCCCTCGACGCCCTCCCCCGGCTGTCCCGGATGCCCCGGCTGTCCCGGCTCCTCCCCGCGGCGATGGCCGGGATCGCCGTCGCCGCGACCTTCCTCGCGCCCCTGCCGCTCAGCGGCCTGGCCCGGCCCGCGAACTGGCGCGCCGACCCGGCCGTGCACGCGTCGAACCGGCTGCTGGCGATGATCCCGGACGGCGCGACGGTCGCCGCGGACAACCGCCTCGCCCCGCAGCTGACGGCCCGCTGCACCGTCTATCTCTTCCCCGGCCGGCCGGACGGGGACATCCGCCCGGACTGGGTCGTCTACACCGAGCCGTACCACCTGAGCATGGCCACCGAGGAGACCGTCGACGCCGCGCTGGCACGACTGCGCGGCGACTACGAGACGGCGGCGCAGGCCGGCGGGACCACCGTCCTGCGCCGGCGCGTCTAGGACGGCAGGGTCAACAGGTAGTCGTCGGCCGGGGCGTTCCACTCCAGGACGACCGCGCCGCCGGCCGCCGCCGCCTTGCAGAACTGCAGGAAGCTGCGGTAACCGAGCTTCTTCTCGCTGAAGTCCGGCGCCGCCTTGCGCACCTGGTTCTTCAGCCCGGACAGCGCCACCGGCCCGTCGCGTTCGGCGAGGTCCCGGACCGTGGAGCGGAGCAGGTCGAACGCGATCTCCCGGTCGCCCCGCTCCGGCAGCGTGATCTCCGGATCGCCCTTGGCGGACCGTTCCGACAGCTCGACCACCGACTTGCCGGCGAGGTGACGCAGCAGCTCACCGAAGGCACGGAAGCCGAACTCGGCCTCGTTGAAGGTCGGATCCTTGCGCAGCAGCGTCCGCTTGAGCGTGGAGGCGTTGACCGGCCCGGACGAACTCGCCTGCAGACCCGCGACCGTCTGGGCGACCAGCACCGCCAGCGAATCCAGGTCACCCGCCTCCGGCTCGGCCTCGGGCTCCGCGGCGACCGGCTCGGGCGTTACCGGCTCGGACACGCTCGGCCGGGCGCGACGGCCGCGCGGGGCCGGGATCTCCACCCCCTCCAGACGGTCGTAGAAGAGGAACTCGTCGCACGCCGGCGGCAGCAGCGCCGACGTCGACTTCTCCACCCCCACACCGATGACGCGTTTGTTCAGCTCGCGCAGCTTGTGCACGAGCGGGGTGAAGTCGCTGTCGCCGGTGCAGAGCACGAACGTCGTCACGTAGTCCCGCTCGAAGGCGAGCACCAGCGCGTCCACCGCCATCTTGATGTCGGCGGCGTTCTTGCGGGACGCGCCCATTCGCTGCGGGATGTCGATCAGCTCGACGTGCGAGCGGGTGAGCATGCGCCGGTCGTCGTCGAAGTACGACCAGTCGGCGTACGCCCGGCGGACCACCACCCGGCCCCGCTCGGCCAGCGCGTCCACCACCGGCCGCAGGTCGAAGGCCATACCGCCGAGATGCTCACGGGCGCCGATCGCCAGGTTCTCGTAGTCCAGGAACAGGGCGATGCGTTCTTCCAGATCCACAACCGCCACGGTACGCGTTCCTGTCGTACCCCCTCGGCATCATGTCCGGCATGGATCACCCGAGACGGCGACACCGTCGGCCCCGAGCGGCTCCGGGTCGCCTCCGGGCCGGCTCCGGGCCGGCGGAGACGACCCGCCAGCCGCCGGTCAGGCCGTGCGCGGGAGGAGGCCGGAGGCGTGCCAGAGGGCGGTGCCCGGGCCGCCGATCAGGTCCAGGTCCTTGAGGAAGGTGACGATCCGGTCGCCGGCCCAGCGCATGGTCTCGCGGTGGTGGGGGTTGGCGCGGGCGGCGCGCCGGCCCTCCTCCGGGTCGAGGCCGACGGCCTGGTAGACGCGCGGGTCGATCAGGCGGGTGCCGGTGAGGTACGCGGCCCGGCCGATCACCAGCTTGTCGAAGGCGAGCCGGCCCTTGCCGGCGGCGCGGATCTGGCGGGCCAGCTCCTCCCGGGCGTACCGGACGTGCCGAGCCTCCTCGACGACGTGGATGCGGGACACCATCCGGACCAGGGGCTGCACGTTCTCGTCGTTCATGGCTTCGCGCTGCAGGGTGTCCAGGATCTCCTCGGCGATCAGGATGGCGGCGTACATCCGCGGGCCGACGCCGGTGTGCGCGATCCACTTGCCGAGCCACTGGTTGACGCCGGTGGGCTGGTAGAGCGGGGCGTCCAGGCGGGCGATCATGCGGCCGAACATCACCGAGTGGCGGCACTCGTCGCCGATCTCGGTGAGCGCGTACTGGGCGTGCGGGGCGGTCGGGTCCTGTTTGAAGTACTCCCGGATGAGCAGCTGCATGAGGATCGTCTCGAACCAGACGCCGAGGCCGGCGATGCTGGCGACCTCGTGTCTGGTCAGCTCGATCCGCTGTTCCTCGGACATCCGGTCCCACAGGGCGGTGCCGTAGAGGCTGGAGCGGTGCGGCGGCACGAAATACTTGCCGGGCACGAACGGGGCCTCCCAGTCGATCTCCACCTCGGGGTCGTACGAGTGCTCGGCCGAGGAACGAAGCAACCGGGTGGCGGTGCGGTCTCGATCGGTGCGGTCGGTCGGGGTGGTGGTCATCGGGGCCTCCACGGAAACGAGGAAGATGCTTGACGTTACCGGCGGTAACAGTTACTACTCGTACTATGAACTCGGTCACCCCACCCGTCAATCCCCGTCGATCCGGCGACGGCCGCCGCGGCCGCTGGGACGGCCATCGTGAGCAGCGCCGGGCGGAGCTGACCAACGCGGCGATCGAGGCGATCCGCACGCACGGCCCGGACGTCGGCATGGAGGCCATCGCCGCCCACGCCGGAGTCAGCAAGCCGGTGCTCTACCGGTACTTCGCCGACAAGTCCGAACTGTGGCTGGCCGTCGGCCAGGCGGCCGGCGCGATGGTCCTGGAGGACATGATCCCGGCGATCTCCGCGGTCCGCGAGGAACGCGACATCGTCGCCGCCGCCATCGACATCTACCTGGCCCGGATCGAGTCCGACCTGAACCTGTACCGGTTCGTCGTGCACCAGCCCGACATCGCCCGGCGCCGCGACGTGGTCGCCGACGTGATGGACACCGTGGCCAGCGGCCTGGCCCGGATCTTCGGCGACCGGCTGCGGGCCCGCGGCCTCGACTCCGGGGCGGCGCTGCCATGGGCGTACGGCGTCGTCGGTTACGTCCAGTCCGTCGGTGACTGGTGGCTGCGCCAGCAACAGCCGATCAGCCGCGAGGCGCTCGGCGACTACCTGACCACGTTCCTCTGGGGCGGCATCGCCGGCATGCGCCGCGCCGCCGACGTCCCCGGTGGACTTGCCGCGACCGAAGGGTGGGCGAGGGATCTGTGAGCACCGACGAAGAGGAGTACCGGGGGCCGGCGACGTTACAGCTGGACGACGGCCCGGTCCCGGTGGAGATCCGGATGTCCGCCCGGTTCGAGCCGATCGAGGGCCGGTTCCGCTGGGCCGGGCGCACCGGTCCGCACGACGTGCTGCGCGAACGCGTCGGCGGCGGCCTGCGCAAGGCGACGATCGTGGTGCCGGGCTCGCCGGAGACCGCGGTCAAGCTGAGCGACCCGGACCCGTGGGGCGGCATCCGCATCTCCGGCACCGGCACACCGCCGTGGTTCGGGTCAGCGGAGGAGGGCGCCGGACATGCCGGGTGAGCACTTCGACGTACTGATCATCGGGGCCGGGCTGTCCGGGATCGGCGCCGCCTGGCGGCTCCAGCGGCAGCGGCCCGGCGACACCTACGCCATCCTGGAGGCGCGCGACGCGATCGGCGGCACCTGGGACCTGTTCCGCTACCCCGGCGTGCGTTCCGACTCCGACATGTTCACCCTCAGCTACTCGTTCCGGCCATGGCGCGAGCCGGAGTCGCTGGCCTCCGGCGAGAAGATCCGCCGGTACATCGAGGAGACCGCGGACGAGGCGGGCATCACGCGCCGGATCCGGTTCGGCACGCGGGTCGTGCGCGCCGAATGGTCCAGCGAGCAGGCCCGCTGGACGGTGCACACGTCGACAGGTGACGTCCTGTCGTGCGCCTTCCTCTACGGGTGCGCCGGCTACTACGACTACGCCGAGGGCTACCAGCCGGACTTTCCCGGGCTGGACGACTTCCGCGGGCGGCTCGTGCACCCGCAGTTCTGGCCGGCCGACCTGGACCACCGCGGCAAGCGCGTGGTGGTGATCGGCAGCGGTGCGACCGCGGTCACCCTGGTCCCGGCGATGGCCGCGGACGCGGCACACGTGACGATGCTGCAACGCTCCCCCACGTACGTCACCCCTCTCCCGAACCGCGACCTGATCGCCGACACCGCCCGGCGTCTCCTGCCGCCGAAGGCGGCCAACCGGGTGGCCCGCGCCAAGAATCTCCTGCTCACGCAGGGCTTCTACCACCTCGCCCGCAGCCGGCCCGCACTGGTGCGCGGCGCGCTGCGGCGGGTCGCCATCCACTTCCTGCAGGATCCGGGGTACGTGGACGAGCACTTCAAGCCCCGCTACGACCCCTGGGATCAGCGGCTCTGCGTGATCCCGTCCGGCGATCTCTACAGGTCGATCGCCGACGGCCGGGCCTCGGTCGTCACCGACCACATCGACACGTTCGTCCCCGAGGGCATCCGGCTGAAGTCCGGCGCGGTGCTCGACGCCGACGTGGTGGTCTCGGCGACCGGCCTGTCGCTGCTGCCGATCGGCGGGATCCGCCTGTTCGTCGACGGCGAACCGGTCGACGTCGGGAAGACCGCCGCCTACCGCGGGCTGATGCTCAGCGGGGTGCCGAACTTCGCCTACTGCATCGGCTACGTCAACGCGTCCTGGACGCTGCGCGCCGATCTGTCCCACCGCTACCTGCTGAAACTGCTCGACCACATGGAGCGGCACGGGTACGCGGCGGCCACCCCGGCCACTCCCGCCAGCACCGGGCGGCCACTGCTCGACCTCTCCTCCGGGTACGTGCAGCGCGCCCTCGACAAGTTCCCCCGCCAGGGCCGGCACGATCCCTGGCTGGTCCGGCAGAACTACCTGCGCGACGTCGTCACCACGCCCCGCGCCGACGTCACCCGTGACATGCGGTTCAGCCGCAAGCCCGCTCCCGTCCGTTCGACAGAGGTGGTTCGATGACGCGACTTCCCGAGTACCGGTTCGCCGGGCGTACCGCAGTGCTGACCGGCGCGGCCAGTGGCATCGGCGAGCATCTCGCCTACGGCCTGGCGTTCCGCGGCAGCGACCTGGTCCTCGCCGACATCGACGAGGGCCGGCTCAAGACGGTCGCCGACCGGATCCGGGCCGCCCACCCGGCCGTCACCGTGCAGACGGCCACCGTCGATCTGGCCGACCGGGCCGCGGTCGAGGCGCTCGCCACCCGGATCCTCGACGAGCATCCGGCGATCGGGCTGCTGATCAACAATGCCGGGATCGCGCTGGGCGGCCGCTTCGACCAGGTGTCGGTGGAGCAGTTCGAGCAGGTCATGAACGTCAACTTCCGGGCGCCGATGCTGCTCACCCATGCGCTGCTGCCGGCGCTCACCGCCACACCGGGCGGGCATCTCGTCAACCTGTCCAGCCTGTTCGGGCTGATCGCGCCGCCGGGACAGAGCGCGTACGCGGCGAGCAAGTTCGCGCTGCGCGGGCTCAGCGAGTCACTGCGCAGCGAGCTGATCGACAACGGTGTCGGGGTGACGACCGTGCATCCGGGCGGGATCGCGACACGGATCGCGGAGTCGGCACTGGTCGGGTCACTCGTACCGGAGGAGGAGGTCGAACCCAACAAGAAACTCTTCGCCGCGCTGCTCAGCTATCCCCCGGACAAGGCCGCGGAGCAGATCCTGCGGGCCGTCGCGAAGCGGAAGGCCCGGCTGCTCATCGCGGCCAGCGCCAAGGCGCCGGACCTCCTCGCCCGGCTCCTGCCGGTCGGGCACGCCCGGATCGTGCGCGCGTTCACCGTCGCCACGGCGTCCCGCGGCGCGCGCCCGGCGGGTTCGGTGGTGCGCAGATGAGATTCCTCGACGTACGGGGTACGCGCGTCCGGGTCCACGAGACCGGTGATCCGGCCGCCCCGCCGGTGGTGCTGCTGCACGGTATCGGGCGCAGCCTGGAGGACTGGTCGCTGCAGCATCCGCTGCTCGACGGCGACTACCGGGTGATCAGCATCGACATGCCCGGCTTCGGGCTGTCACAGCGGCTGGCCGCGCCGACCACGCTCGCCGGGCTCGCCGACGGGGTGTGGGCGACCCTCGACACGCTCGGCGAGACCCGGCCCGTACACCTGATGGGCAACTCGCTGGGCGGCGCCGTGGCGATGACGATGCTGGCCGGCACCCCGGAGCGGGTGTCGACGCTGACGCTCGTCAACAGTGCCGGGTTCGGTAAGGAGGTGACCGTCGCGCTGCGCCTGCTGGCCGTTCCCGTGCTCGGCCGGCAGATGCTGCGCCGCGTCGACCGGCTGACCGCGCCCCGGATGGAGCGCATGGTGTTCGCCGACCGTGCGCACGTCACCCCCGAGCGGATCGAGATGGCCATCAGGATCGCGCGGCAGCCCGACTTCGCGGCGGTCTATCTGGAGGTCGCGAAGGCGCTCGGCGGTCTCCGTGGGGTGGCCGCCGCCTGGCGCACCGAGCTGCTCGGCCGCCTCCGGGCCCACGAGAAACCGACGATGCTGGTCTGGGGTGACCGGGACCTGATCCTGCCCAGCAAGCATCTGGCGGCGGCCCGGGCCGCGTTCCCGCACGCGCAGTCGCACCTGTTCGCCCACACCGGCCACATGCCGCAGATCGAACGGCCGGAGGAGTTCGCGGGCCTGGTCCGCCCGATGCTCGCCACGGTGTCCGTCTAGGGACCGCGTTTCACATGCTGGCTGTCACTGCTGACCCTGCCGGCCGATTGCGTGCCCGCCGGTCGTCGATCTTGTGAGGTTGTGATGAATCGGTTCGCCCGAAACTCACTAGATCTCGCGCGGAAGGGGTGAATCCGTCGCGGGCGGGCGGGCTTTGGTCCGCTGGGTCGGATCCGGTGAGCGCGTGGTGGCGCGGACAGCGCGATCTCCACGATCGACAAGCGCGGGCGGCGAATCGGCCGGCAGTGACAACCAGCGTGTGGATGCGGGGGCACGGTCCGGGCGGCGTCAAGGGGCTGCCGCCCGGACCGCCCCGATCCCACCCGGCCGGCATCCCATCGCCTTCCGCACGCCGCCTTCCGGCCACCGCCTTCCAGCCACCGTCTTCCGGCCGCGGTCCTCCGACCACCGCCTTCCGGCCACCGCGTTCCAGCCACCGTCTTCCGGCCGCGGTCTTCCGGCCACCGCGTTCCAGCCGCCGCGTTCC
>NZ_BOMZ01000074.1 GCF_016862455.1 Actinoplanes utahensis | reverse complement strand
GCGGTCTTCCGGCCGCCGCCTTACGCCCCGGTCATGCCGCGGCGCGGCGGACGGTCACGTCGTCCCGCGCCGCGTGGGCGGGCAGTGCGTCCCGGGAGTCTCCGGCGCTCAGCGTGCGCCCGGTCGGCGGGTCGACGACGATCGCCGTGAGTGTGAAGCCGTCCTCGCCGCCGCTCTCCAGCCCGGCCGGACCGCAGGTGAAGGCCCGCCCGGCGCGGCAGGCGCCCGCGACGTGGTAGGAGCCGGCGCCGTGCCGCCACAGCAACCAGATCTGGTGGCCGTCGGGCAGGTCCGCGTCGCCGCTGACCGTCACGCCCGGCGGTACGGTCTCGCCGTCGCCGGGCTGACCGATCCGGATCGACGCCGCCTTCTCCGGTGTCCCGGCGCTCGCCGAACCCGTGGTCGCGCTGGTCTGTGCCGGTGTCGTCCCGGCCGGCGCGGAACTCGCCGACGGCAGCGCCGACACGGCGCCGGCCTTGGTGGACGGCACCGTCGACGGCACACCGCGTGCGTCCCGGGCGCCGCCGGTACGCCCGCCCCGCGTGGTCTGGTCCGCCGACGGTTCGCCGGGTGGCGCGTAGGGCGCGAGACCGGAGTGGACCGCCGCGGCGGAGACCTTCACGGCGGACGGCTGCGGCACGGCCACCGGCGGCATCCGGAACTCCGCAGGCGCCGGGGCGGCTCCGAACACCGACACGATCACCGCCCCGGCCGCCACCGCCGCGAACACCACACTCAGTCCGGGCCGACGGCGCGCCTCCCGCCGCACCGCCGCGACCACCACACTCGGTCGGGGCCGACGGCGCGTCTCCCGCCGCACCGCCGCGACCACGACACCCCACCGCCTGGCAACCATCGAACGCCTTCCGCATGATTCTCAGGCCGCCGGTGTGCGCCGCCGGCCGGCGCGCCGTGCTCAGCGGCGCCATCCGACCTGACAACCCACTCGCCACCGATTTGGATGCGGTTGTCCGTAGTGTCGCCCTTGTGGCGCGCACAGCCGGTGCGCCTCCCGGACTCCTGGCTGGCTGTCAGTGCCGTCTCGGCGCGGCTGAGACAGCCATCCGTGCCCTTTCGACGCCCGTGCCGTGCGTGAAAGTCGGCCGCTGGACGCGGTTGCCATAACGCTTTCGATCAAGGCATGAGCTGCGGTGATGGCCGACTTTCGAGTCACACTGACTGCCCGCCGGCCCCTGGGCCGCACCCCTCGCGTGCCCCGGCCGCCGACGGATCAGCTGTTGCGGGTCAGGGCGTCCGGCCACCCCGCGACCGCGGCGGCGTCCCGCTCACCGGGCCCGACGTAGTCCGCCGACGGGCGAATGATCTTGCCGAGGCGCTTCTGCTCCAGGATGTGGGCGCTCCACCCGGCCGTCCGGGCACAGGTGAACATCGCCGCGAACATCTCGGCGGGCACCCCGGCGAAGTCGAGGATCACCGCCGCCCAGAACTCGACGTTGGTCTCCAGCACCCGGTCCGGCTTGCGGTCCCGGAGCTCGGCCAGGGCGGCGATCTCCAGTTCCCGGGCCACCTCGTAGCGGGGCGCGGCCAGCTCCCGGGCGGCCTGCCGCAGGATCCGGGCCCGGGGGTCCTCGGCCCGGTACACCGCATGCCCGAAGCCCATCAGCCGCTGACCGCTGTCGAGCAGTCCCCGCACGTACCGCCGCGGCTCCGCCCCTCGCTCCACCTCCTCGATCATGCCGAGCGCCCGGGCCGGCGCCCCGCCGTGCAACGGCCCGGAGAGGGCCGCGACCGCCGCCGACAGGCAGGCCGGCACGTCGGCGCCGGTACTGGCGACCACCCGTGCGGTGAACGTCGACGCGTTCATGCCGTGCTCCGCCGCACAGATCCAGTACCTGTCGATCGCGGCGACCTGCCGGGGATCCGGCTCGCCCCGCCAGGCGATCATGAATTGCTCGGTCGCGGTCCGCCCCCGCTCCACCAGCTGCCGCGGAACCGCCGGGCCGCCGTTGCGGGCCGCCCGGGCGACGTACGCCAGCACGGCCGCCGAACCGCGTGCCAGATCGTCGCGCGCCTGTGCCTCCGGAATGTCGATCAGCTGCCGCAGCCCCCACCGCGGGGCGAGCAGCGACACCGCGGCCTGCACGTCCGCCCGGATGTCGCCGCTCGTCGCCACGGCCGGCAGCTCCTCGGCGGCGGGCAGCGGGCGGGCGAAGTCGCCGTCGACGAGCAGCCCCCACACGTCGCCGAACGACACCTTCCCGGCGAGCGAGGTGATGTCGACGCCGCGGTATCGCAGCGCTCCGCCGTTCCGGTCCGGTTCGGCGATCTCGGTGTCGAACGCGACGACACCGGCGAGTCCAGGATTCACAGTCAACATGATTTCAATGTGGATGACGTACATGTTGACGTCAATGTTGATGCAGTCAATATGAGAGGATGGTGACATGTCTCCGCAAGCTCTGCTGACCACCGAGGAAGTCGCTACCCTGCTGGGCGTCAAACCGGCGACCGTCTACGCCTACGTCAGCCGTGGCCTGCTCACCAGCCGACGCAACGCCGACGGCAAGAACAGCCTGTTCGCCAGGGCCGACGTCGACACGTTCCTGGCCGGCCGCCGCCGCGCCACCACGCCCGGCATCCAGACCGGCATCACGCTGATCCGCGACGGCACCCTGCACTACCGCGGCCACGACGCGACCGCCCTGGCCCGCGACACCCCGTTCGAGGCCGTGGCGGGCCTGCTCTGGACCGGCGCGCTCGACGACGTGCCGTTCCCGGTCGGTGCCGAGCAGCAGGCCCTGGCCCGGGCGGTGACCGACCCGCTGCCCCCGGCCGCCCGCCGCACCGACCGCTTCCGCGTCGCGATCGCCGCGATGGCCGCCGCCGACCCGCTGCGCTTCGACACCACCCCGGCCGCCGTCGTCACCACCGGCCGCCAGCTCATCGCCACCATGGTCCACGCCCTGCCCCCGCTCGTGCCCCGGCCCGGCCCGGCCCCGCGGCTGGCCGCGCTGCTCTGGCCCCGGCTGACGGCGGCGGAACCCACCGATGCCGCGCTCCGCCTGCTCAACGCCGCGCTGGTGCTGCTCGCCGACCACGACATCGCCGCGTCGACCCTGGCCGCCCGGGTCGCCGCGTCCACCCGGGCGCACCCCTACGCGGTGGTCAGCGCCGGACTGGCCGCGTTCGACGGGCCTCTGCACGGCGCGGCGAGCGGCCTGGCGTACCCCCTGGTGGAAGAAGCGATGAACGGCCCCGGCCCGGTCGCCACCATCGCCGAACGGCTGCGGTCCGGGACACCGGTGCCCGGCTTCGGTCATCCGCTCTACCCGGCCGGGGATCCGCGTGCCCGCGCCCTGTTCGACCTGCTCGGCGACGGCCCGGCGAAGGAGACGGCGTTGCGGCTGGACGACGCGATGCGTACTCGATCGGGCACCGCGGCCAATGTGGACCTCGCGCTCGCCGCCCTCGCCCTGCACCACCGCATGCCGGCGGACGCCGGCGAGGCGATCTTCGCGGTGGCCCGGACCGCCGGCTGGCTCGCCCACGCCCTGGAGGAGTACGCCGACCGCCCGCTCCGGTTCCGCCCGTCCGGCACCTACGCCGGCAACCCGCCCGCCTGATCCCTACCGGCCAGTACGCTCGGCGCATGACCTCTCCCGACCCGCACGCGCTTCCCCTCCTCGAGGCGCTCCACTCCACCCCGGCCCGCCGCTACCTGTCCGGCGAGCCGATCGCCGACGACGTGATCCGGGCGATCCTGGACGCCGCGATCCGTGGCCCCTCCGCCGGCAACGGCCAGTTCTGGGCCTGGATCGTCGTCCGCGACCCGGAGGTGAAGAAGCAGATCGCCGGCTGGTACCGGGAAGGCTGGGAACGCCACTACGGCTCCCGTCGCGAGCAGATCCTCGGCGCTCCCGAGGGCGGCCCGATGAGCAAACGCAGCTTCCTCGCCGCCGACCACCTCGCCAACCACCTCGAGGAGGCGCCGGTCTGGATCATCCCGGTGCTGCTCGGCGCCGCGAAGTCGACGAACCCGCGGCTCGGCTCGTCGATCTACGGCGCGGTCCAGCACCTGATCCTGGCCGCCCGCGCCTACGGTCTCGGCGCCACCCTCACCACCCTGCACATCGGCCACGAGGACGACGTCCGGGAACTGCTCGGCCTGCCCGAGGACGCGCTGACGATGGCCCTGATCCCGCTCGGCCACCCGAGCCGCGGCCGCTGGTCCGAGCCGAAACGCCGCCCCCTGGACGAGGTCGTCCACTTCGACAGGTTCACCACCGACTGATTCCGGTACGTTCCGAGCAGCCCACCGCCGGTCCGGGAACGAGCACCGCCCCGGCCCGGCGGATAGGTTTCGGGATGTGACCGCCGAGGAGTACAGCGCCGCGAACATCGAGGTCCTGGAATTGGACGAGTCCGTCCGCAAGCGGCCCGGCATGTACTTCGGGTTCGGCCTCGGCGATCCCCGCCTGCCCACGCAGATCCTGACGGTCGTCGTGTGCCACGCCTTCCACCCGGCGAACGCGGTGGGCCCCGATCATCGGCCCCGGGTGGTCGCCGAGGTCACCGGTGCCCTCACGTTCACCGTGACCGACGACCACGCCGAAACCCTGCCCGACTCCGGTGAACCCACGCTCGGTTACCGCGACTCGCTGCTCACCGTCACCCGCTGGTCGAGCGCCGCCGCCGCGGCCCTCACCACCCGCACCGTCGTCGAGATCTGGCGGGACGGCCGCGGTCTCCGCCAGGAACTCGCCGGCGCCCAGCCGCTGAGCCCGCCCGTCCCGTTCGTGCCGCCGGGCGGCTCCGGCACCCGGGTCGCGTTCGCCCTCGACCCCGCCCTGCTCGCGCCCGGCGCCGCCGTCACCGCGGACCTCGCCGCCCTCGACGTGCACGGCCATTACTGCGAGGCGGAGCCGGGCACCGGCCCCGTCGTCATCCGCGACCTCCGTGACCCGGCCGCGCCGATCACCCACCGCCTGCCCTGACCGCCCCGCACGCCGTCACCTTCGGCGGCGTCGCGCGGCTCTTGGTCGCCCGGAGTGTGCCGTCCCCAGTCTAATCCCGGCGGCGAACGCGGTCACTCGGCCATTCACCCCTGTTGAGCTGCGCGTTCACTTTCTACTGTGGCTTCTCGGAAGTTCCGAACGACCGAACCCGGAGGCCCCGCTGTACGTCGACGACGCGTTCCTGGACCACTACCACCATCCCGCCCGCGCCCGGCTGCGCGGCCTCGCCGTCAACCCGAAGATCCCCGCCGGCCTGCTGCGCCGGCTCGTCACCGAACGGGCCGGGATCGTCCGGTTCATGCTGACGACCCGTACGGTGTGGACCGGCGACCAGTTCCACGCCCTGGCCACCCACCCCGATCCGGAAGTCCGGATGACCCTCGCGGAGGCCGTCCACATCAGCGCCGACCAGCGGGCCACCCTGGTCGAGGATCCGGAGTTCCGGGTGCTGGCGACCCTGGCCGAAGGCCCCGACGCGTTCGTCGCCTTCACCTGGGAGCCGCTGCCGCCACCACTGCCCGAGTGGGCCTACCACCGGCTGCTGGAACGGAGCCCCCGACTCGGACGGCACCTGATCCACAACCCCTGGCTGCCGCGTGACCTCCGGAACCGGCTGCTGCCATCCCGCCCCACCGAGCCACCGCAGGCGCCCGAGCCGGCCGAGGTCCGTGCCGCCTCCGGCGTCGTCTGGACACGTGCTGCCGCCGCCGCGGAACCCGAACTCTCCGCCGACGTCGTAGCGCGTCTCGCCATCGATCCCGCGCCGGAGGTCCGGCTGGCCGTGTCGATGCGCGCGGAACTCAGCGAAGCCGAGCGTGCCGCGATCGACTACCACGTCGGCCCCGACGACCGGATCGTGCCCGCCGCCTGGGCGGCCAGGACCCGTGATCCCGAGCAGCAGCGCCGCTGCGCGTTCTCCGCCCACATCGGCCTGCGCCGCAGCGCCGCCGTGAACCCGCATCTGCCACCGGACCTGATCCGCGTCCTCGCCGCCGACGACGATTTCGCGGTCCGGCTCCTGCTGTGCGAACGGCACGACGACGTCCCGCCGCAGACCGTGCTCGACACGTTCCTGGAAGCGAGAACGATGACCCGCGGCCGCCTCCTGACCCACCCGAGTTTCCCGAGCACCGGCCTGGCCCGGCTCGCCGACTCCCCCGACCCCCAGGTCCGCGCCCTGGCCGTCCGCGACCCCGACGCCACCACCGACCTGATCGACCGGCTCAGCCGCGACCCGGACCCGTCGGTGCGCTGCTCGACGGCCGCCGACCCGCGGCTGTCCCCCACCCGCGTCCTCGAACTCTTCGACGACCCGGAGACGACCGGCCGAGCCGCCGCCGGCCCGCACCTGCCGATCACCCTCATGAACCACATCCTGACCAGCGCCGCCGTCCTGGACACCCCGGCCGCCGACACCACCCAGCCCGCGATCTTCCTGGGCCGCTGGTCCCGCGGCGACTTCCCCACCACTTCCACCGACGATTGACGACCCCCGGACCCCGGGATCTCAGCGATCCCGGGGTCCCTCCTACACGATCCGCGGCCGGGACCGTCCTGACAGGCCGCGATAGGTTCCTGCCATGTCCGACCGACCGCATCGCGACAGCCTCGCCTCACGGAGCCCGGCATGATCCGACAGGCTCGGCAACTGATCGAGACGTTCACCGCCCCCGACGCGCCCACGCTGGACACCGCACTCACGAACCTCGGCTGGACGCTGGACACCCCGCCCGGCCGATCCTCGGAACGGTGGACAGCCGGTGATCACTTCGGCCACCGCGGAGGGTCGGATGGAATGGAGGCCTTCGAGTTGAACCTCGTCTTCCACGACCCCGAGGAAGGCGCCGACTTCGACGCGCTCTACACCCGGTTCGAAGACGAGTACGACAGGCTGGCCCACCAGGTCACGGCCCGTCTCGGCCCGGCCTCACTGATTTCGATGTACGACGACCCGCCACTCCCGATCGACGGCCAGTTCGACCGCGCGTCCGTCTGGTCCCGCGAACCGTGGTCGTTCATGGTCGCGTTCCAGCACGAGGACAAGGAGATCCCGCTCCGCCTCTCCCTGACGGTCTTCCGCCCTCTTTCCTGAGCCATTCTCGCCTACCGAAAGGGACGAAACGGCAACGGTCCCGCCTTCGACAGGCCACTTCCTCACTTGACCAGCTGTACGCGCCAGGCCGCGACGCAGAAGACCCCGGGCAGAGAGGACCGCCCACACAGCCGGGAAACCCCCGGCCGGCTCTCACCGCCGCCTCCCGCCGCTTGAGACAGCCCTGACCCTGCCGGCCAGTTACTCGCCCGGCTGGCCAGTTACTCGCCCGCCGGTTGTCGATCTTGTGAGGTTGTGGTGAATCGGTTCGCCCGAAACTCACTAGATCTCTCGCGTGAGGGGTGGAAGGGGTGAATCCGTCACGGGCGGACGGGTTTTTCGTCCGCCGGGTCGGATCTGGTGAGCGCGCGGTAGCGCGGACAGCGCACGCTCCACCATCGACAAGGGGGGCGGCGAATCGGCCAGCAGAGTCGGCAGTGACGACCAGCCGGCCGTAACGGCGCCGGGCTCGCCCACGGATCGACAGGCAACCCCGGGCAGAAAGCACAGACACACAGGCCGGCAGGCTCGAACGCGCCCGCTCTCACGCGAGACAGCCGCTGAGAGAAGCCGAGCAGCGCGAGAACGACCTGACAAAACCGTCTGTCCGGCCCGGCATGGCGGTGCCGTGCGGTGCGGCAGCCGTCCGGTGCGGCGACCGTGCGGCGCAGCGACCGTCCGCTGCGGCGACGTCCGGCGCAGCGACCGTCCGCTGCGGCGACGTCCGGCGCAGCGACGTCCGGCGCGGCGACCGTCCGGCGCGGCAAGGAAAACAGCGTGAGCCAGCAGGGCACGGAGGTCAGCGCGACCCGGCGGGACCAGGATCACGCGGTTCGGCACAAAGGGGAACCACGTGCACCGGCTCCACTGAAGACCACGCGCACCGGCATTAACCGGCACGACGGGGGACGGTGAGGATGGCGCAGCGTGGCGGCGGGAGCGGAAGCGGGGGCGAGAGGCCAACGGGAGCGGGAGGTCAGCGGGCCAGGGTGGCGTAGTGGCCGGCGGCCTCGAGGAGGGTGTCGTGGGTTCCGGATTCGAGGATGCGGCCGTGGTCGATGACGGCGATCTGGTCGGCGTTGCGGACGGTGGACAGGCGGTGGGCGATGGTGATCGTGGTACGGCCGGCGGACAGGGTGTCGAAAGCACGCTGGACGGCCCGCTCCGTCTCGTTGTCGAGGGCGCTGGTGGCCTCGTCGAGGACCAGGATGCGTGGGTCGCGCAGCAGCGTGCGGGCGATGGCGATGCGCTGTTTCTCGCCGCCGGAGAAGCGGTGGCCGCGGGAGCCGACCATGGTGTCGTAGCCGTCGGGGAGCGCGTCGATCAGGTCGTGGATCTGGGCGGCGCGGGCGGCACGCTCGATCTCGGTGTCGGTGGCGTCCGGTTTCGCGTAGCGCAGGTTCTCCCGGATGGTGGTGTGCAGCAGGTAGGTCTCCTGGCTGACCACGCCGACGATCGCGGCCAGGTCGTCGAGGGCGAGGTCGCGAATGTCGACGCCGTCGATGCAGACGCGGCCCGACGTGGGGTCGTGGAGCCGGGCGATCAGGGCGGCGATGGTGCTCTTGCCGGACCCGGTCTCCCCGACGAGCGCCAGTGACGTGCCGGCGGGGACGTCGAGACTGACACCGGCGAGAGCGGCGGTGGCACCGTCCCCGTACGCGAAAGTGACGTCCTCGAACCGTAGGTGGCCCCGCACCTCCGGAAGCCGCACCGGTGTCGCCGGCTCCTGGATGTCGACCGGCAGGTCGAGGTATTCGAAGATGCGCTGGAACAGCGCCAGCGACGCGACGAGCGTGACGCCGACGTCGAGCAGGCTCATCAGCGGCCGGAACAGGCTCGCCTGCAGGCCGGTGAAAGCGACCAGGGTGCCGATGCTCATCGCGCCGAACGTGCCGGGCAGGCCGGCGGCCAGGTAGATCACCGCGGGGATGATCGCGAAGACGATGTTCATGCTGGCCATCCGCCAGCGGCCGGCCAGCTCGGAACGCAGCTCCAGGTCGATGAGACGGCTCGAGGAGGCGGCGAACCGCTCGGTCAGCGCACCGCTCGCGCCCATCGTCTTGGCCAGTTGCACGCCGCTGATCGACAGGCCCTCGTCGATGATCACGTTGAGGTCGGCGAGCTCGCGCTGCCGCTGGGCGGTGATGGCCTGGCGCATCCGGGCGACCCGGCGCGTCCAGTAGACCGCGGGTGGCAGCGCGACCAGCGACACCAGGGCGAGCTGCCAGGACAGCGCGGCCATCGCCACGACGGTGGCGACGACGGTGGTCAGGTTGGCGGCGACGGAGGTGGCGGTCGTGGTGACGACCTGCTGCATGCCGCCGATGTCGTTGGTGATGCGGGACTGCACCTCGCCGGTGCGGGTGCGGGTGAAGAACGCGACGGACTGCCGCTGCAGGTGCGCGAACACGTCGGTGCGCAGCCGGTGCATGACCCGCTGGCCGACGGTCGTGGCGATCCAGGTCTGCACGACACCGAGGGCGGAGGTCGCCGCGGCGACCCCGACCATGCCGGCCACCAGCAGGACGAGCAGCCGCAGGTCGGACTGCGGGAGGGCGACGTCGATGACCTCACGCAGGAGGAACGGCGACGCCATCGAGATCACGGAGGAGAGGACGATGACGGCCACGACGAGGGCGAGATGCCCGCGGTGGCCGATGAACAGGGCGCCGATGCGGCGCAACGAGACGGCGCGTGCCTGCGCCTTCTCCGCGGCGGTCAGGGTTTGACCTTTTCTTCCAGCCAAGAGCAAGAGCCTTCCATTTCTGTACGCCCCCGGCGCCCCGCTCCGACACGGAACCCCGGCTAACAAACTGAGGTTACCTCAACATGAGGGAACAACGGTAGTCGCTGGTAGTTTGTTCCCATGGAGGACGACGGCCTGCTGGAATCGTTCTGGGCGGTGACCCGGCGCCTGCGCGAGCACACCCGGGTCACCCTCGAGCCCTGGCACGTCTCGCCGTCGCAGTCCCGCGCCCTCGGCGTGCTCGACCGGCACGGCGAGATGCGCCTGAGCGTGCTGGCGGAGCATCTGCGGATCGCCCCGCGTTCGGCTACCGAGGTGATCGACGACCTGCAGGGCCGCGGCCTGGTCGAGCGCCGCCCCGACCCGTCCGACAGGCGCGCCACCCTGGTCGTGCTGACCGGGGAGGGCACCGCCACCGCGCGGGCGATCAAGGAGGCCCGCGCCGCCGAGGCCGAGCACCTGTTCGCGGGCCTCGACCCGGCCGAGCGCGCCGAGCTGACCCGCATCCTGCACCGGCTGCGCGAGAGCCGCTGGCCGGACGACGCGCGGGAGAGACCGCACGACCTCGCACGGGAGGAAGCGCAGGACCCCGCACGGGAAGAAGCGCAGATTGACGCGCGGGACACAGCACAGCATTAACGCCCGAGAGAGAGCCCAGGACGACGCGCAGGAGTAGGCGAAGGGCTGACGCGCAGGAGAAGGCGAAGGGCTGACGCGCAGGAGAAGGCGAAGGGTTTGAACGCCCGGGAGAAAGCCCGAACCGACACGCAGGAGAGGGCACGGGGTCGACGCCCGAGGGAAGGCCCAGGACGAAGAAGGGAAACGGAAACACCCGCCGGCTATCCGGCGCGATCCGGACATCAGGCGGGCGCGACCCGGCCGAGTGCAGACCTGGCGGAGCGTCCGCGCTCCGAACCCGACAGCGGGTGGAGTTCGGGCGCGAACAGCGGCCGAACTCCACCCGCGGCGAGGACGTTGCTAGCGGGGCGGCCCGGCGGCGGCTGAGATGCATCCGGCCGCGCCGACGGCGCAGAGCAGCGCGAAGTACAGGCTGGTCGGCACGGTCATCACCTCGAACGTCTCGAGGATTCCGGCGAGGGTGAACACGGCGAGGAACCAGATCAGCGCGACCCGGGAGAAGTGCCTGAGCGCCGCTCGGGCCGCGCCGGGACGACGCCGGACCGGCTGGCCCGGGTGGATCCGCAGCGATTCGGCGAACTCGTCGGCGGCCAGGGCCAGCGACGCCGCGTCGACCGCCGTGCTCATGGACTTGTCGAAGGCTCGCAGGGCGGCCCGCGCTCCCGCGTGACCGAAATCGATGGCGAGGGCCTTGCCGAGCGCCTCGCGGGCGCTGAGCGGCCGCCCGATCGCGAAGAGCGCTTGGCCGTATGTCACGAGCAGGTCCGGGTCGTACCCCGCCATGTCGACGACGCACCGCAGTCCCTCGGCCGCGTCGGTCGGCAGGCCGGCGGCGAGTTGGGCTTCGGCGAGCCGGTTGTGCAGGCGCGGGTTGCCGGGGTCCTCCCGGCAGGCCGCCGCCGCGGCGGCGATCGCCTCGGCGTGGTCGCCGAGCCGGCTGCGGGCGTGGCTGAGCCAGAACAGCGATTCGGCGCCGTACGGGTCGAGGTGCCATGCGGCCTGCGCGGCGGCCAGCGCCCCGGCCCGGTCGGCGAGTTCGAGCCGGGCCCGGGTGATCAGGTGCCAGGCGCCGACGTTCTCCGGCTCGCGCCCGACGAAGGGCGCGAGCAGGCGTTCGGCGTTGTGGGCCCGCCCACGGGCGAGCAGGGCGTCGGCCTCGGCGAGAAGGAGCTCGGTCTGCACGCCGCTCTCGATCGGACCGCATCGCCCGGGGTTGCGGGAACCGCCGGTTGAAGGTGCGTTGCGATCCGGGGGTCAGGTGTTGCGCAGCTCGTCCCGGTACGTCACCACGGACGTGATCATGCTTTGCAGGAATCTCTCGATGGTCTGCAGTTCCTCGACGGCGAACTCGGACATGATCTTGTCGGTGCGCGGGGCCAACGGCGCGAAGAACTTGATCGCCAGGGCCATGCCGGCGTCGGCGTACCGCAGGTGGACGACCCGGCGGTCGGCGCTCTCCCGGGTGCGCCGCAGGTGGCCGCCGCGTTCCAGGCGGTCGATCAGGGCGGTGGTGGCGCCGGACGACAGGCCGATGGCCTCGCCCAGCTTGCCGGGGGTGAGCGGGGCGCCTTTGCGCTCGGCGTGCATGACGGCCAGGAGGGCATGCATGTCGGTGGCGTGCAGGCGGTGCTGGTTGGCGAAGGCGTGCCCGATGTGCTGAGCCTCGCCACTGTACGTGTTCAGCAGGTCGACGAGCTCCCTGCGCAACCGCTGGCGTTCTGCGGTCTCGTTCACTTCCACGGGGGCAAGTGTTGCAGATCCCGTACCATTGGTGAACAATCTCGATTATAAAGATTCTCAGTCTTGAAGACTTCCCATAGGGGGACCCAGTAATGAGAAGGGCATGGGCGACGCTTCTGCTGGCCCTGCTGCTCGGCGGACTCGTCTTCGGATTCGCCGGCTCCACCGAGACCGACAACGACCCCACCTCGTCGCTGCCGTCCTCGGCCGAGTCGACACGGGTCGCCGAGCTGCAGAAGGAGCTGCCCTCCGGGCGGACCAATCCGGCGTTGATCGTGGTCGCCAAGAACGGCGCGGCCCTCACCGACGCCGACCTGGTCACGGTCAAGGACCTCGGGCAGCCGATCCTCTCCGACGACCGCAAGGCCGCCATCGTGACCGTGGTGCTGCCGGCCACCGGTGACGCGGACGCCACCATCAAGGCCGTCGACGAGCTGCGGGCGAAGGCCTCCACCGGCCTGCCACCCGGCGTGACCGCGCAGGTCACCGGCGGGGCGGGCTTCAGCGCCGACCTGTCGAACAGTTTCAGCGGCGCGAACACCAAACTGCTGATCGTCACCGTCGTGGTGGTCACGCTGCTGCTGCTGATCACGTACCGCAGCCCGATCCTCTGGGTCGTGCCGCTGTTCGTCGTCGGCTTCGCCGACCAGCTCTCCGCCAAGGTCATCGCGCTGCTGTCGCAGCACACCGACCTGGCGGTGAACGGCTCGACCACCGGCATCGTCACGGTGCTGGTGTTCGGCGCGGGCACCGACTACGCCCTGCTGCTGATCTCGCGCTACCGCGAGGAGCTGCACAGGTACGAGAACCGGCTCGAAGCCATGGGCAAGGCGCTGCGCGGCGCCGGCCCGGCCATCGCCGCCAGCGCGGGCACCGTCATCCTCGCCCTGCTCACCCTGATGCTGGCCAGCCTGAAGAGCAACGTGGCGCTCGGCATCACCGCGGCCGCCGGCGTCGCCATCGCCGCGGTCTTCGCGCTGCTGGTGCTGCCGGCCGCGCTGGTGATCTGCGGCCGCGGCCTGTTCTGGCCGTTCATCCCGCGCGTCGGTCAGGCCGGGCCGGAGGACGGCAAGGGCTTCTGGGCCAGGGTCGGCAGGACCGTGGTGCGCCGCCCGGTCGCCGTGACCGCGCTGTCGGTGGTCGCGCTCGGCCTGCTGTCGCTGGGCGGACTGGGCACCAAGGTCGGCCTGTCGCAGGCCGAGCAGTTCCGGGTCGAGGCCGAGTCGGTGCAGGGCCTGGAGACGCTGAGCAGGTACTTCCCGGCGGGCGCCGCCGGTCCGGCGGCGATCCTGACCGAACCGGCCAAGGCCGAGCAGGTGCTGGCCACCGTCTCCGGGACGGACGGGGTCGCACAGGCCCGGATCGCGGAGAAGACCGACACCCTGGTCGCCGTCAGCGCGGTGCTGGAGGCCGCCCCGGACACCGCCGAGGCGTTCGACACGATCCGCGCGCTGCGCGCCAATCTGGACGGTGAGGCGCTGGTCGGGGGCACGGTCGCGACGGCCCTGGACACCCGGGACGCCGCCCGCCGGGACCTGACGGTGATCGTACCGGTGATCCTTGCCGTGGTCTTCCTGGTCCTGGTCGCGCTGTTGCGGGCGATCGTCGCCCCGATCCTGCTGATGATCACCGTGGTGATCAGTTTCGTGGCCTCGCTGGGCGCCGGCTCCTGGCTGTTCCGCAACGTGCTCGACTACCCGGCCTTGGACAACTCGGTGCCGCTGTTCTCGTTCCTGTTCCTGGTGGCCCTCGGCGTCGACTACAACATCTTCCTGGTCACCCGGGCCAAGGAGGAGGCGGCGACCCGCGGCACCAGGGACGGCATGGTGCACGCCCTGGCGGTGACCGGCGCGGTGATCACCAGCGCGGGCATCCTGCTCGCGGCGGTTTTCGCGGTGCTCGGGGTGCTGCCGGTGGTGACCCTGACCCAGATCGGCATCATCGTCGGCATCGGTGTGCTGCTGGACACGCTGCTGGTGCGTACCGTGCTGGTTCCCGCCCTGGCCACGCTCACCGGCGACCGGTTCTGGTGGCCGGGCCGGCCACAGGCCGTGGCCGGATCCGGCGAGGGTGACGGGACGCCGTCCCGGCCGGCGACCGACTGGGACGCGGTGAACCGCGCCACGCTCACCGAGAACGCCGGCGAGCCCCAGCGGTAGACGATCGCGGGGAGATGCCGGGTGGCCGTGGGCCACCCGGCATCTTCTATATATCCTATTGAATCGATAGGATGACGTTCCATGAACGAGGGTGCATACGACGAGCGCAGGCTGCGCGACTTCATCGCTGGCCGGACCAGCGGTTTCTCCCGGCGAACCCTACTGGCGCTGACCGCGGCGGCGGGGGTGGGCGCGGCGCTTCCGGGCACTCCCGCCCAGGCCGCCGGACCGATCGTCAAACCGCTGCCGGCCGATCTGTTCCGCAGTCTCGGCACCAACGCCGAGACGCTGTGGTCCGCGCTGAAGGGCCAGGGCTACTACGTGCCCGTCGACCGGTTCTTCGTGCGCAACCACACGGTCACGCCCACCATCGACGCGTCCACCTGGAGCCTGGAGATCTCCGGATCGGGCACCAGGACCGCGCACTTCACCCTCGACGACCTCAAACGGCTCCCGAGCGTGACCCGTCCGGTGGCGATCGAGTGCGCCGGCAACGGCCGCGGGTACTTCACCACCCAACAGGGACAGACCGTCTCCGGCACCGCCTGGCGGCTCGGCGCGATCGGCGTCGGCAAGTGGAAGGGCGTCCGGCTCTCCACCGTGCTGCGCCGGGCCGGCATCTCCCGGCACGCCGTCGACGTGCAGCCGATCGGCCTGGACCCGAATTTCGTCTCCGGCGGCGTCGACCTCGGTCCGGTCCGCCGACCGTTCCCGGTGCGCAAGGCGTTCGACGACGTGCTGCTCGCCTACGAGCTCAACGATGAGCCGCTGCCGCCGGACCACGGGTTCCCGGTCCGGGTCGTGGTCCCGGAGTGGATCGGCATCTCCTCGATCAAGTGGGTCGGGCGGATCGAGGTGTCCGCCGAGCCGCTGTTCTCCCCCTGGAACACCCAGTTCTACCGGCTCTTCGGCGAGGGCTTCCCGGCCGACGGCGCGCCGTTCGACCGTCAGGTCGTCAAGAGCGCGTTCGAGCTGGAGCCGGGCACGGTCTTCCGGGCCGGTACGCGGACCCGGCTCACCGGCCGGTCCTGGTCGTCGGACGGCCCGATCCGCGAGGTGAAGGTCAGCACCGACGGCGGGGCGACCTGGCGGCGGGCCCGGCCGTACGGTTCCACCCCGGGTGGCGTCTGGCAGCGCTGGGAGTACGACTGGACTCCGGCCGCCGGGGAGCACGTGCTGCTGGCCCGGGCCACCGACGTCCGCGGCAACACCCAGCCGGAGGTGACCCGGCACAACACGCTCGGCTACCTCTTCGACGCGGTCGTCAAGGTTCCGGTGACCGCCGCCTAACACCAGTGCGGGTTGCCGGCGGTCAGGCGGATGGTGAATCCGTCCGGCCGCCGGTCCAGCACCGCGTGGTCGCTGAACAGGTGGGTGAGCCACAACCCGAGGCCGCCCCGGGTGACGTCGCGGGGTGGCAGCAGCCCCGCGAACGGGTTCTGCGGGCCGGGCCCCTCGTCGCTGATCGCGGCGAGCACCCGGTCGGCGCCGGTCCAGATCCGCACCCGGACGGCGCCCCGCCCGTGCCGGTGCGCGTTGGTGACCGCCTCGCTGACCACCATGAGCAGCTCGTCGGCCGACGGCGCGGCGAGGATCCCGCACGCGGCGTCACGGACCGCCTCGCGGGTGGCCGTGCCGTTCGGGTTCTTCAGGTCGGCGTGCGGCTCGTCCGCCTGCAGCGGATCGGCCAGCGGCTGCCGCGGTTCCATCAGGAACACGGCCGGGTCGGTGTAGGTGCCGCTGGGCAGGTGCCGGCCTCCGGGCGCCGCGGTTGCGGGATGGGTACGCATCACGTCCGCCAGCACCGGGCCCGGCGTGATCCTCGTGTCGTACGCGCACATGCTCCACAACGGGAACCCCTGGAACGCGTGGTTGACCGCCGACTCGTACCGTGCCCACCAGTCCCAGGTCGCGCCGAAGATCTCCGGTGGCAGCTCCCCGATGATCCGGATCTGCCCGGCGCCCGCCGCCACATGAGCGCGGAGCATCTGCCGGTACTCCCGGATCACCGTGGCCGGCCGCGCGTACACCGCTCCCTCGGCCAGGAACGTCACCCCGACCAGGGCCGGCAGCGCCGCCCGCACCAGGGCGGCGTTGCGCGGGCCCAGGGACACGACCGTGGGCTCCCCCGCCGCCACCCCGCCGAGCAGGAACGGCACGACGACGGCGAGCAGGTGGTCGTCGGAGTCGTAGCAGAGGGCCTCGTGCAGGTTCGCGGCCGTCATGGCAGCATCTCCACCCGGATCCGGAGCAGGCCGAGCAGCTCGGCCATCACCGACACGGTGCTCAGCACGGTACGCAGCACGACGACGATCGCATGCCGTTCCGCGTACGCGTGCAGGACACGCAGGCAGTGGTGGTCGATGTAGCGCAGCGCCTCGGCGTGGATCACCACCTCACCGCGGACCGGCCGCAGGCCCGCGCGCTCGATCGCGCCGGCGAGCAGGCCGGTCATCGAGACGTCGAGCTCACCGGAGAGGACGGCGGTCCGCGGGGTGGCGCCGGCGTGCAGCCCGAACGACACCCCGGCGGTGTTGCTGCGCGGGTGCAGGCAGGCGAGCTGGGCCATGGCGTCGTCACCGAGGGCGGAACGGTCGAACACGCAGAGGGCCCGCAGCGGGGCGATGCGCATGTAACGGCCGATGGCGAACTCGTACCGGGCGAAGGCGTCCAGGTGGGCCGCGGTCCGCACCAGGGCGGTGGCGTCCGCGACCACCCGCAGCCCGGTGAAGCCGGCGGAGAGGGCCTGCTCGGTCGCGGTCACGTAGGCGGCCGTCTGCGCGTCCGGGTCGATCGCCCCGTCGGCCGGATAGGCGGTCGCCGGGTCCAGGATCCGCACCGACCGTTCCCGCTTGGCGGATGTGCCGCGCAGCCACTCGGCGATGCCGCCGGACCGGGGGCCGGGAACGTACCAGACCTGTTCACCACAGCAGAGGCCGTTTCGCAGGAACTCGCGGGCATGCCGGTCGAAGGCCCGATCGTCGTCGAAGGACCAGCACGTGTGGTCGGGTAAGAGGGTCGGGCTCACGAGCCCACGTTAGGCGCACCGCCCGCCTTCAAGGGCCGTCGCTTCCCCCGGCCGGGGGAAGCCGTACGGTTGGAATCGGTGCGTTATGGTGGCCCATGCCGTCGAGAAAGGCCACGTCCAGCGACGTCGCGGCGGCGGCCGGGGTCTCCCGTTCGGCCGTCTCGTTCGCCTTCAACAATCCGCAGCGCATCTCGACGGCGACCAGGGAGCGGATCCTGGCGGCGGCCGAGACGCTGGGTTACGCGCCGAGCACGCTGGGCCGGATGCTCCAGGCGGGCACCACCAACTCGCTCGGGGTGCTGCTGCCGCAGCGGCTGGCCCGGATCCTGGAGAACCCGTACTACTCCCGGTTCCTGATGGGCGCCGGGCAGGTGTGCGACCAGGAGGGCTACACGCTGCTGTTGACCCCGCCGTTGCAGGACTCGGTGCTGAAGGCGATCCCGTACGCCGCGGTGGACGGTTTCATCGTGTGCGGGCTGGAGACCGACCGCGGCGAGGTGGCCGAGTTGGATCGGCGCGGCATCCCGTTCGTGCTGATCGACAGCGACCGCCTGGCCGGTGCGCCGAGCGTGGAGGTGGACGACCGGGGCGGCGCCCGCGAGGTGACCCGTTACCTGCTCGAACTGGGTCACCGGCGGCTGGCCGTGCTGTCCATGGACCCGGGCGCGGACGTGGCGGTGCGCGGGTACCGGGGGCCGGTGGCGCGGCGGATGGCCGGGATCGCCGACGCGCTCGGCGAGGCGGGGCTCACGATGGCCGGTGTGCGGCTCGCCGAGGTGCCGGTGACCAGAGCGGACGGGTACCGGGCGACGACGGCGCTGATGACCGGGCCGGACCGTCCGACGGCGGTGCTGGCGCTGTCCGACGTGCTCGCCTACGGGGCCGTGGATGCCTTGCAAGAACTTGCAATCGAAGTGCCCGCAGAGGTGTCCGTGACCGGCTTCGACGACCTCGCCGAGTCGTCCTGGTTCCGGCCGCGGCTGACGACCGTACGCCAGCCGATCGTGACCAAGGGCCGGATGGCCGCCGAGTTCCTGATCTCGGCAATCAAGGGTGAGGCACAGCACCCGCAGCAGATTCTCGGCACCTCGCTGATCGTCCGGGAATCCACCGCGAAAGCGACATAACCCATCACTGCAAGAACTTGCTGAAAGAAAGCAGCCGTCGAGCTATGTAACACGAGTTAGTAAGCTGCTAGCGTTCGTCGCCATGACGGACCAACTGATCGCACCGCCCACCGTGGAGGCGCCGCCGGCATCGTGGTGGCGCAACGCGGTCATCTACCAGATCTACCCGCGCAGCTTCGCCGACTCCAACGGCGACGGCATCGGCGACCTGCCCGGCATCAGCAGCCGCCTGCCGTACCTGCGGGATCTGGGAGTCGACGCGGTGTGGCTCTCCCCCTTCTACGCCTCGCCCCAGGCGGACGCGGGTTACGACGTGTCGGACTACCGCACCGTCGACCCGATCTTCGGCACCGTCGCCGACGCCGAGCAGCTGATCACCGGCGCGCACGCCCTGGGCCTGCGAGTGATCGTCGACCTCGTTCCCAACCACTCCTCGGACCAGCACGACTGGTTCAAGCGCGCGCTCGCCGAGGGACCCGGCTCGCCGTTCCGCGAGCGCTACCACTTCCGCCCCGGCCAGGGTGAGAACGGTGAGCTGCCGCCCAACGACTGGCCGTCGATCTTCGGCGGCCCGGCCTGGACCCGGGTCCCCGACGGCGAGTGGTACCTGCACCTGTTCGCCCCCGAGCAGCCCGACTTCAACTGGGAGCACCCGGCGGTCCGGGACGAGTTCAAGACCATCCTGCGGTTCTGGCTCGACCTGGGCGTCGACGGCTTCCGGGTGGACGTCGCGCACGGCATGGTCAAGGAGGCCGGTCTGCCGGACATCGGCGACACCGGCGAGTGGCACCTGCTCGGCGCCGGTGAGAGCCCGTTCTTCGACCGGGACGGCGTGCACGAGATCTACCGCGACTGGCGCAAGATCCTCGACGAGTACCCCGGCGAGCGCATCGCCGTCGCCGAGGCCTGGGCGCCCAGCCTCGCCCGGGTCGCCAACTACGTGCGCGACGACGAGCTGCACCAGGCGTTCAACTTCAGCTACCTGGGCACCGCGTGGAACGCCCACGAGCAGCAGCAGATGATCGAGGAGTCACTCGCCGCGATGCGCCAGGTCGGTGCGCCGACCACCTGGACCCTGTCGAACCACGACGTGGTCCGGCACACCACCCGCCTGATGCAGAAGATCGAGGGCGACGCCGCCGGTCGCAAGCCCACCGCCGTCGACGAGGTGGCCGGCCTGCGCCGGGGCCGGGCCGCCAGCGCGCTGATGCTGGCCCTGCCCGGCTCCGCCTACGTCTACCAGGGCGAGGAGCTCGGCCTGCCCGAGGTCATCGACCTGCCGCCGGAGGTGCGCCAGGACCCGGCGTTCCACCGCGCGACCGGCCAGGACGGTTACCGTGACGGGTGCCGTGTGCCGATCCCGTGGAGCGGCGACACCGCGCCCTACGGCTTCGGCCCGGAGGGTGGCGGCAGCTGGCTGCCGCAGCCCGCGTCCTGGGCGGGCCTCAGCGTCGCCGCCCAGGCCGGCGTCCCCGGCTCCACGCTGGAGCTGTACCGCGACGCCCTCGCCATCCGCCGCAGCAACCCGGCGCTCGCGCCGGTCGACAACCTGCGCTGGATCACCGCTCCCGCCGGCGTGCTCGCCTTCGAGCGCGCGGTCGAGGGCGCCCCGGTCTTCCGCTGCACGGTCAACATGAGCGACGAGCCGGTCGACCTGGCCCGTCCCGGCGAGTTGCTGCTGGCCAGCAGCCCGGTCGAGATCGGCCCCGACCGGGTGGTCCTGCCGCCGGACACCACCGTGTGGTGGTCCCTCTGAGCACGTCCCGCTGACCCGGGCGCCCGTCCCCGCCAGGACGGGCGCCCGATCCGCAGACCGGTGGCCGACCGCCCCCAGGACGGTTGGGGGCGGCCGGTCATCATGGGCGTGACACTTCACGGGGGGTGTCACGCCCGCCTTATATTCCCTGACCACGGCGGCGAGCGCGACTCGCGCTCCGCCGTTTTCTTTTCCGGTACGGCCACGCATGCCCCGCTCGGCGGAGAAGGACTCGTCGCGCGGCCGCTCATCGGGACGACCGGCGGCAGCCTAGGGTTTGCGGGCGACCGCGCCGAACTCGTCGACCTCGCGCAGGTCCTCGCCGGTGGCGGCCGGCGACGGGCGCCATCTCGAGCACGGGACCAGGCCCGGCTCGAGGACCTCCAGGCCGTCGAGGAAACGGGCGATCTGGTCGGGGTGGCGCAGGTGGTAGCCGAGCGGGGCGTTCGCGTTCCACACCGCGATCGCCTCCTCGAACGCCGGGCCGTCGATGACGTTGGTGCCGTCGGCGGTCAGCAGGTAGCTGCCGGACGGCAGCTCGGCCAGCAGCTCTCGGACGATCGTCACCGCCCGCTCCAGGTCGGGCACGTGTCCGAGGATGTTCATCAGGATCAGCCCGACGGGCTGCGTGAGGTCGAGCGTCGCCCGGGCCGCCGCGATGATCGAGGCGGGCTCGTGCAGGTCCGCGTCGATGTAGTCGGTGCGGCCCTCGGGGGTGCTGGTGAGCAGCGCCCGCGCGTGCACCAGGACGAGCGGGTCGTTGTCGACGTAGACGATCCGGGCGTCCGGCGCGGCGGCCTGCGCGACCTGGTGCGTGTTCTCCGCGGTCGGCATGCCGGTGCCGATGTCCAGGAACTGGCGGATGCCCCGCTCGGTCACCAGGAGGGTGACGGCCCGCTTGAGGAACGCCCGCGAGTGCCGGGCCACCACCTCGATGTCGGGGTAGAGCTTCGCGAAGTCGTCGCCGACCGCCCGGTCCACCGGGAAGTTGTCCTTGCCGCCGAGCCAGTGGTTCCACACCCGGGCCGAATGCGGCACGCTGGTGTCCAGTTTGGCGGCGGTGTGGTGCTCGGTCATGGCGGCGGCTCCCGTCGGCGAGCGTCATGATCGGCGCCGAGCATACGCCGCCCGCACCGGCCGGACCGGCGGGGTCCACAGCGGACCGTCAGAGCGACATGGCGCCGATCCACATGATCGCCGCGCCCAGCACGGTCCCGCCGATCACCCACGGCGTCCGCCCCTGGAACCGGTCGGAACGCCACATCAGGGCCGCGGCGGTCAGCCCGCCGGGCACCAGCCAGATCTCCAGCAGCACCAGCATCCCGGACAGCGCCCGGTCATCACCGTCGGCGGTCGCCGCCGACCAGAGCATCCACACCAGCAGCATCAGGTGCGGCGCGAGCGCCCACACCCCGCCGAGCCACGGCCGCCGGTCCGCCTCGACCTCCCCGTTCACCATCGCCCCACCCCATCACGTCGGCCGATCCTGCTCAACCCCGCCCGCCGCGCCCTCGAACGGCTGCCGACCGTGTGCGTACGATCACCCTGAGGTCAGACAGCGACCGTCGTCGATCGGCTTGAGCGGGGGGCGTATCTGTGGGACAGACTGCCGGCCACGAACACACGCTGCACAATCACCGCATCCCGGTCGCCCAGCTGGCCGAGCTGAACGCCGGCGGCGGCAGCGTCAGCGCCATCCGGACCCTCTGGGCCGGGCAGCGCAGCCGCCGCATCCTCCTGCTCGACGCCGTGCTCCGTGCGGCGGCCGGCGACCCGGCGCGGATGGGCCCGCTGCCGCCGGTGGACGAGGCCTGGACGATCATCGGCGCCGTCGACCCCGGCGATCTGCTGCTGCACCCGCAGGTCGGTTCCTGGGCGGCCTACGTGGTGCGGCGCAGCCGGAATCGGGCGACGTCCGAGGCCCCGTTCTGGATCGACGTCGGGACGTTGCACACGATCGCCCTGATCCTGGCCGCCCGCGCCGGGATCAGCTGGCGGACCCGGGTGCCGGCCCGGGACGGCCGCGTGATGCTGCCGGCTCTCGGGATGGCGAGTTTCCCGGGACTGCGCCGATGGGACACGGTGGAGGCGGGGTGCGAGGACGGCGTGATCCATTTACGGGCCGGCGGCCGCGACCTGCTCGTGCCGGACGGCCCGGCGCCGGAGTCACCCGGATGGTGGCCGCTGCGCCGGATCCGCTCCGGTGACGAGCCCCGCCTGTCGGTGTTCCTCGACGACATCGACCCGTTCCGGGAACTCGCCGACCCGGTCGCGCCCGAGCGCCTCGACGCCGGCGCCGTGTCCCGCTGGACGGACCTGCTGGACGGCGCCTGGTCGGTGCTGTGCCGGGACCATCCGGCGACCGCGGAGGCCCTCGCGGCGGGGGTGGTGAGCCTCGTGCCGTTGCCCGACGACCGGACCGGCATCACCCGGAGCGCCTCCACCGGGGAGGCGTTCGGCAGCGTGATGATCTCGCCACCGTCCGACGAGGTCGACCTGGCGGTCAGCCTGGTCCACGAGTTCCAGCACATCAAGCTCGGCGGTCTCATCCACCTGACCGCGCTGACCACCGGCCCCGCCCCGCCGGTGCGGTACGCGCCCTGGCGCGATGATCCCCGCCCTCTGCCCGGGCTGGTGCAGGGCGTCTACGCGTTCTTCGGCATCGCCGACTTCTGGCGCGTCCGCCGGCTCCACACCGAGGGCCGGCGGCGTACCGTCGCGGATTTCGCGTTCCGGTACGCCCGTGATCAGGTGGAGACCGCGCTGCGGGAACTGTCCGCGGCCGACGGCCTCACCGAGGCCGGCCGCCGTCTGGTCGACGGCTTGGCGAAGACGGTCGAGTCCTGGCCGGACGAGCAGGCGGATCCGGTGGCGGCCACGGTCGCCGCACGGCTCTGCACGGTGCACCGCCTGGAATGGCGGATCCGGCATGTGGTGCCGGATCCGGACCTGGTCCGGCGCCTGGCCGCGGACTGGCCCGCCGCGTCGCCGGTGGATCTCGGGCCGTTCGCCCGGATCGTCCGGCCGCATCCGGAGCTTCGCTGGTCCAGCGGCTGGCAGTCGGCCGCCTGGGCGCACGTCACCGCCCGTGCCGGAGAGCGGACGGGCATCGACGTCGCGGTGGTGACCGGCGACGATGACGCCGCCCGTGCGGCCGCGGTGGAGGGGATCGCGGCCAGTCCCGCCGACCCCCGCGCCTGGGCGGCCCTGGCGAGCACCGCCCCTCCGAGATCACCCCTGGCCACCTGCCCCGAGCTGGTGTGCGCACTGCACGCCGCGCTCCGCGACCGTGGCGTCCACGCCGATCCGCTGACCACGGCCGGGTGGCTGGACCGGGTGTTACCAGTGGGCGCGGACGACCCCGTCGAAGTTCCGGAAGTCGGGTGAGTCGTCGCCGAGCACCAGCCGGAGGGCCTCGACGAGCGCCTGCCGGCCCGCCGGGTCCTGTTCACAGCCGCGCACGATGGCGACGAGGTGCACCCGTGGCAGGGTGCTGTCGGCGATCCCGGAACGAATCCGGACCGGTAACAGGTCCAGCACCAGGCGGCGCTGGTAGTCGTCGCGCATCAGGGGGATGTTCTCCAGCGCGTCGACGACGGCTCTCATGGAACGAACGTTCACCCGGCATCCGATCACTGCCGCGGACATTGACGCCCGCTAGCGTGGCACGCCGGGGTGGGGAAGTACAGAAATAACTCGGCCAGGTCGATCAAGAGGCGTATGCGATAGTGGAGGCCATGGATGCGCGTGCCCGCATTCGAAATCAAGGGAGGATCGTCCTGTGGATCTTTCTCCGGTTGAGGTGGAGACCGATCTGATCGACCTTTCCGAGATTTCTCTCGCGACCTTGCACCGTTGTGATCCATCGGTGCTGAGCGCGTCGGTGAGAAAAATACTCGCCCAGGTCGACAACCCACGCGCCAATCTCGGCACCGGGCCTCCCGGGCGCGTCGACTGAGCCGTGCGCCCGGGGACGGGATCCCGGAGTGTCGTCAGATCGGCGTCGGGTCGACGTCACAGTCAGCGCGGAGACTCTGCAGGGCGTTGAGCGTGGCCGGATGCCGGTCACCCAGCGTGGCACGGAGCCGGAGCATCGTGTCAGCCAGGATCTTGTCGCCCTCGTTGGCGCGACCGAGCGCCCGCAGATCGAGCGCCAGGTTCACCCCGACGGCCAGCGTCGACGGGTGTTCGTCACCGAGCACACGCGACGACCGGGCCAGGGTGTCGGTGTCCCGTTCGTACGCCTCCTGGAACCGTCCGAGAGCGTACAGGTCGCTGGCCAGGTTGGTGGCGCAGATCAGGCTGACCGCGTGGTCCGGGCCGAGGGTCCGCTCCAGTTCCGCCAGGGCGGCGGCGTCGTGCTGCCGGGCCTCCTCGCGATCGCCCATGAGCCGCAGCACCACGGCCAGGTTCGTCCGCACCGACAGGGTGTAGAGGTGGTTGGCCCCGAACATGCGCTGGTAACGCTCGAACGTGTCGACGGTGTAGGCCAGCGACCTGTCGAGTTCTCCCGCGTGCCTCAGGTCGACGGCGTAGTTCACCGCCATGGCGATGGTCCGCGGATAGTCGGGGCCGTAGCGGCGGGTGTAGCGGTCCAGGGTGTCCTGGGCGAGCGCGCGGGCGCCGGGGTGGTCGCCGGCCTTGCGCCGCGCGATCGCCAGATAGCGCGCGGCTTGCAGGGTCGACGGCTTGTCGTTGCCGAAGAGCTCGAGATGCTGGTGGTACAGCTCGTCCTGCCGGCGGGCGGCCTCCAGGTAGTGCCCGAGTTCACGCCGGTCGATGAGCAGGGCGTTCAGGGTGTTCAGGGTCTGCTCGTCGTGGACACCGAGGATCATCTGACGTCGGCGGTGGGTGTCCTCGTCGAGTTCGGCGGCCCGCTTGAACTCGCCGGTGAGGCGCAGGCTGACGCCGAGGCTGTGGGCGAAGATCAGGGTCGCCGGGTCGTCCCTGCCGAACTCCTGCCGGGCGATCGTCAGGATGCGCTCGTCGAGATCGCGGGCCGCGACGAATTCACCGGCGGTCCGCAGGTCGATCGAGACCATGTACATCGCGTCGAGGGTGCCCTCGTCACGATCACCGATGTGCTCCTGGTACAGGTCGAGAGTCCGCTGGTTGAGCTGCTTGGCCCCGGCGAAGTCGCCGTTGACCCACCTCATCCAGCCCAGCCACTTGGCCAGCCGCAGTGTCTCCGGGTGGAAGGCTCCGCGGGTCTTCGCCCACCAGCCGTGCGCCTCCTCGGCCAGCTGCTCGCTGCCGGGATGGTCGCCCCAGTAGTAGAGGAACTGGACGATGCCGAACACCAGGTCCTGCACCCGCGGGTCGGCCGACTCGACGGCGCGCGACACCGCGACGTGCGGGCGCAGCCCCTGGTAGCGTCGCCATTCCTCGGGCCGGCTCGGGTTGTTCGGGTTGCCGTTGGCCAGCAGGGTGTGCGCGCCCCGCCGCATGTGCACCCGCTCCTCGTCGGTCATCCGGCCGACGAGCACGGCCTGGACGAGCCGGTGGATCTGCAGCGCGTCGCGGGCGTGGTCGATCTTGGCGAGGGCGTACTTCTGGATGTCGCGGATCGCGCGGCTCAACCGGAACCGGTCGCTGAGGACGGGGTCCAGCTCCTCGCTGATCGGCGCGACCGGGGAGCCGGCGAAGAGGTCACGGGAGATCGGCTCGGGGGCGAAGAACGAGCAGATCTGCAGCAGCTGCAGCGCGGCCGGGTTCTTCTCCCGCAGTTTCTCCAGCGACAGCTCGAACGCGGCCGCCACCGAGTCCGGGTAGTCCGGTGACGGGCTGGTCTCCAGCACGTCGATGCGCTTCTGCTCGAGCAGGTCCAGGTACTCCTCGATGGGCATGCCGGTGGTGGCGCGCCAGGCCGCCGCCTGCTCGATCGCCAGCGGCAGGTCGCCGAGGGCGTCGGCGAGCCGTTCCGCGTCCTCGCCGTCGAGACCGAGCTCCCGGCCGAGCAGGAAGTCCCGGCTCTCCTCGCGGGTGAAGACGTCGACTTCCACCGATCGGGTGAACCTGGTCCAGTCCCGGTCGCGGGAGGTCACCAGGATCTTACCGGAGCCGACGGTCGGGAAGAACTTCTTGACCGACTGCGGCGCCTCGGCGTTGTCGAAGACCAGGAGCCAGTTCTTGTACGGGGTACGGCCCGTGCTGAGCGCGTCCCGCACGGCCGGCACGGCCGTGTTCACCTCGGGCCCCACGTCCAGTTTCAGCTGCTGCGCCAGCTGGGTGAAGGAGGCGAGGATCTGGCCCTCCTGCTCGGCCGGAACCCACCAGATGAGGTCGTATTCGGCGCTGTGGCGGTACACGTACTCGATGGCGACCTGGGATTTCCCAACGCCACCCATGCCATGCAGAGCCTGCGGGAGCACCGCCGTCTCCTGGCTGCGATTGAGCTCGTCGTGGATGACTCTGAGCAGATCCTCACGCCCCGTGAAGTTCGGGTTACGCTGCGGAATCTCACCCCACACCTGGGGCAGTCTCACCAGTGGCGGGGTGGTGCCGACGGGAGGCATCGCACTATCTCCTCGCAGTGAAGTCGAATCGCTGTCGCCCGCTCGGACCGGTTCGATGCCCTCCTCCGCCGGATAAACTACAGACGATTCGCCCGAGTTGTCCGGACTATCCGGGGTAATACTAGGCTCTGGCACTTCCGTGTCATCGCCCGGGTCATCAGGAACAGCAGGGGTGGTTCCCGCAACGCCGGTGACGCGACGATCGCCCCCGGGCTCCGGCGGAACGGCCGGTGGGGACGGGTCCGGGATCTCCAGCCGGTCGGACTGATCCGCCGCCCAGTGCGAGAGCTCGATCGCCAGGGACCCGGTCACCCGATCGGCGACGTGCCGGACCAGGGCCAGCGCGGACGGCTCCGTCCCCGGGCCGGTCGGGCGCGCGGCGAGCCGGTCGAACGCGACGATCAGCGTGGTCGCGTCGACCGGCACGCCCACGCCCGACTCCATCGCCCCCGCACGCCACCAGCCCTGCTCCCCCGGCCCGGTCTCCGCCCGGCGCAGCAGGTCGTGGATCCGCTTGCTCTCGCTCTCCGGCAGCAGGCTCAGCAACGAGGCCGTGTCGATCAACTCGACCGCCCGTTTGGTCCCGGGCGAGTCGGGCGCCATCGTCGACAGCGCGGCGGTCAGCGCGCGCAGCCCGCCGGGATGGCCCAGACAGGCCAGCACGATCTGCACGACGTGGATCCGGACCTCGTTGTGTTCCTGAACGTCCGGGAAATTGACCACGTCGCGGCGAACGAGTTGCAGCAATAGGCGGCGATCAGGAAGCGCGCTCATGAACGGAATCTCGATGAGCGATTTGATCAGCGCATCCCTCAGGTCGGTTGCAGGATCCTTCTTGCTCGAGCCCTGCGGCACCGGACCACTCCCATCGCCTCCGTGCACCCGCCTCCAGACTCCATCATGCACAGCGATATCACTGCTGAGTGTCGTCGATCCACTCGCAAATGATGGAGGAACTCGTGAACCATAGTGAAGAACACTGCACCGGGTCCATACTCGTCACTACTTACGGGTGAGAGATCCGGGATTCGCATGACTGCTCCCCGATCGCTACCAGCGGACAGTGGTGACGCCGGGTTGACAGCCGATCGCAAGCGGTGCCCCTCCCCGACGCGAATCCCGAGGTCTCCGCATGTCCGTTCTGTCCCGGCCCACCGTCCTGCTCGCCACCGCCTCGGTCGCGGCCGGCCTGCTCGTCGCGCCCGGCGCCGCGTTCGCCGCCGGCCCGGCCCCGACACTCACCGCCGCCGAGATGAAGGCGGCACTGAAGCCGGTCGCCGAGGCGTCGGCGCTCGCCGGGGCCGGTGGCTGGCGGGCCGTCACGGACTTCAGCCTGGACGTGCCGTCGGCCGGGCCGATCACGATGGTGGACACCACCGTCGTCGACCCGGTGCACGGGCGGTACTCCGACGTGGTCGACCTGGGCAGGTACGGCCGCGAGGAGACCTACGCGGCCGCGGGGGAAGGCGTCCACCGTACCGTCGAGGTCGGCGCGCAGACGGCCGCGCTGCGGATGATGGGCAGGCCCGCGGTGAAGTACGTGTTCACCGCGGACAAGGGTCTCGAGCTGGCCGCCTTCCTGGTCGCCGACAACGCGCCCGCCCCGGACGACATGGCCCGGTACTACGCCCTGGCCGGCACGAAGACGGTCGACGAGGACGGGACGACCGATTTCACCGTCCTCGCCGACGAGGGCGACGACCCGTACACCGTCACCCTGCACGTGAACGCGTCGTCCGTGCTGACCGGGGTGGACGCGGTGCCCGCCGACGCCACCGAGGCCGGCGAGGCGTCGATCGCCTTCACCTACGGCGCGCAGACCGTCACCCTGCCGGCCGCCGCCGCCACGGTCGACAGTCGCACCCTGGCGAAGGGCGTCGCGTACCTCGACATGGCCGCCGTGGTGAAGAGGGCCGTCACCAAGGGCGCGGCGGACACCCGCAAGGCCGCCAAGGGCCGCACGGTCACGGTCGCTTCGCTGCGCAGACTCGCCCGCGCCGGCGCGGTGTCCGCCGGCAAGGCGGCGGGTGTGGCGATGGTCCAGGTCAAGGACATCACCGGCGGGGTACGGGTGTCCGCCGTGAACCCGTGGACGAAGAAGACCGTCGCCTACACCGTCAAGGCCTCCGGCCGGCAGGTGATCGTCAAGGCCGTCTGAACCGGGCCGTTGCGGTCATGTCTACCGCGATCAGCCCATCGACCGGGTCACCCGGGCGAGTTCCTCGATCCGGTGACGGGCCGGCCGGTCGGATCCGGAACGCCCCGGGGCAGGTGTCGGCGGCGTCACGCCGAAGTGCTCCCCGGCTGGTCGTGGGTGCTGTCTCGACAGGCCCGAGACAGCACCCACGACCAGCCGGGGAGCTCCCGCCCCACGGGTCAGACGGTGACGCGGTCGCGGATGGCGTGACCGATCTCGGCGCGGAGGGCGGCGAACTCGGGCAGGCCGCGCAGCTCGGCGGCGGCGATGCCGGTACGTGGCAGGTCGATGCGCAGGTCGAGGGCGATCCGGCCGGGCCGCGGGGTGAGGACCACGACCCGGCTGCCGAGGAAGACCGCCTCGTCGACGCTGTGCGTGACGAACACGCTGGTCCGGCCGGTGGAGGCGCTGACCTGCCGCAGATCGTCCTGCAGCTTCTCGCGGGTCAGCGCGTCCAGGGCGGCGAACGGCTCGTCGAGCAGCAGCAGAGGGTTCTCGACCGCGAGGGCGCGGGCGATGGCGACACGCTGCTGCTGGCCGCCGGAGATCTGCCAGGTACGGCGTTTCGCGACGTCGTGCAGGCCGACCCGGGCGAGCAGTTCGTCGACCCGGTCCGCCGACGCGTCCAGTCCGGCGTACTTCAGAGCGAGCGCCACGTTGCCACCGACGGTCTTCCACGGGAACAGCCTCGGCTGCTGGAAGACCAGACCGGCGCCGCGGCCGGGCTCCGGGGCCGTCCCGTCGGTGCGGACGGTCCCGGTGGTGGGCTGCTCGAAACCGGCGATCAGCCGCAGCAGGGTGCTCTTGCCGCAGCCGGACGCGCCGACCAGGACCAGGAACTCGCCCTGCGGAACGGTCAGGTCGATCGGGCCGACCGCGGTGACGTCGCCGTAGGAGTGCTCGACGCCCTCGACGACGATCGCGTCAGCCGAGGACACTGGGCAGGCCCTTGACGTAGATGGCCTTCTGCACGTCGGCCAGCGCAGGCACGGCGTCGATCTTCTGCTGCGACTTGAGGAACTCGGCGGCGCTGAGCAGGTTGTCGGCGAGCTTGCCGGGCGCGCCCTCGGTGCCCAGCCACTCCGGCGACGACAGGTCGGCCGGCTTGAGGAAGACACCCTGCGACAGCTGGCCCTCGGCCTCGCCGGCGGAGATGTTGAGTTCGGCGCCGACCGCCTTGGCCGCGGCGTCCGGGTCGTTCGCGATGATGGTCAGGGCCTGGGCCTCGACCTTGCGCCACGCGTCGACGGCGTCCGGGTGGGCCTCGGCGAACGCGGTGGACACGACGCCCAGGTCGAGAGTGGGCTTGCCCCCGGCGGCCAGCTCCCGGCTGGTGATCAGGACCTTGCCGGTCTTCTTCAGCTCGTCGAGCGACGGCAGCCAGCTGTACGCCGCGTCGATGTCGCCGCGGGTCCAGGCGGCCAGGATGTCCTGCGGCTCCAGGTCCACGATGGTCAGCTCGGACTCCTTGACGCCGGCCTTGTCGAGCGCGGCGAGAAGGCTGTAGTGGGCGGTGGAGGCGAACGGGGTGGCGACCTTCTTGCCGCGCAGCGACGCCACGTCGGTGACGTTGCTGCCGTTGCGGGCCACCAGGGCCTCGTTGTCGCCTGCCACGTCCAGCACGAACGCGACCTGATAGGGGATGTCGAGCGGGGCGGACAGGCCACGGGCGACCGGGCTGGAACCGATCGCGGCGATGTCGACGCTCTTGGCGACGAACGCGGTGTTGATGCTGGCGCCGGAGTCGAACTTGGTCCAGGTGATCTTGTAGTCGGGCAGCGCCTTCTCCAGCAGCCCCTGGTTCTTGACGATCAGGTCGCCGGACGGGAACGCCTGATAGGCCAGCCGGATGGTCTTCCGCTCCGGGTTCGGGCCGCCGCTGGCGGCGCCGCCGCTGCCGCAGGCCGCGAGGGAGCCGGCGAGCGCGACGGAGATGACGGTGGCGAGGAGTTTCTTCAACGGAGATCCCTAACTATCTGATCGCGAACTATTCAGCATCGAACTATTCGCAGTCGAACTATTCGGATTTGCACTGTTCGGTGGCGCGCTGTTCCGTGGCGCGCTGGTCGGTGGCGCGCCATTCAGGCGCCAACTGCTCGGGAGCGCACTGTCCAGCGCGGGCACTGCTCAGGCACGGCCGCGCCACGGGATGAGCCTGTTCTCGGCGGTGAGCAGCAGGGCGTCGATGAGCAGGCCGGACAGGCCGATGGCGAAGAGGCCGAGGACGACCACGTCGGTCTGCGAGTAGCGCTGGGCGTCGCGGATCATGCCGCCGATGCCCGGGACGCCGTTGATGGTCTCGGCGGCGACCACCGAGGAGTACGCCACCCCGACCGCCAGCCGGACACCGGTGAAGATCTCCGGGAGGGCGTTGGGCAGCACCACGTCCCGGATGCTCTGCCGGCGTCCGGCACCGAGTGCGCGGGCTGCCTCGACGAGGTGGGTGGGGGCGTTGTGGACGGCGGCGGCGGTGGCGACCGCGACGGGGGGCAGCGCGGCGATGGCGAGCAGCCACAGTTTGGGTGTCTCGTCGATGCCGAACCAGATGATGAACAGGCTGAAGTAGGCCAGTGGCGGCAGCGCGCGGACGAAGGTGATGACCGGTTCGGCGACCACTCGCAGCCAGCTGACGGTGCCCAGGAGCACGCCGATGAGCAGGCCGCCGGCGATGCCGATGGCGGAGCCGACGACGATGCGCCGGAGGCTGATGCCGAGGTGCTCGATGAGCAGGTGGCCGCTGTAGCCGCGTACCCCGTCGTGGGTGGTGGAGGTGGTGATCAGCTGGTCCCAGACCGCGCCGGGTGACGGGATGAAGGTGGGGTTGCGCATGACGCGGGCGGTGATCTCCCACAGCACGTAGAGCACGAGGAGCGCGAGCAACCGCAGCGCGAGCCGGCGGCGAAGGCCGCCGCCGGGCGCGAGCGCCGCGGGACGGCCGGCCGCGGGGTTCGCGGCCTGCTCGGCCGGCGGCGCGGGGGCGACGGACGTGGTCAAAGAAAACTCCTGGCAGGGGTACGCGACGAATGCCCGCTATTCCTATCGCATCTATGGAGTTAATGGCAATACCTGCCCCACCGGCCCGGCCGCGCGCGGCCGGGGCCGCAACAGGTTCGTTAAACATATATTCCCAGTAGGTATTGAAGGAGATGGCCGCGGCTGCCTAGCGTTTCGGCCATGAGCGTCCTCACCCCGCCGCGACAGGCGGCCGCCGCCGGCGACACCGACGGCGATCTCGTCGTCGTCCCGGCCCGCCATCCGTGGCGCTGGGCCGGCACCGCGCTGGTCCTGGTCCTGCTGGCCCAGCTGGTGCACGGGCTGGTCACCAACCCCGGCTGGGACTGGGGGACGTTCGCCGGTTACTTCCTGGAGAAGTCGGTCGTCGACGCGCTGCTGCTCACCGTCGGGCTGACCGTCGCCGGCGCGGTCCTGGGCTTTCTCGGCGGCATCCCGCTGGCCGCGATGCGCCTGTCCGCGAACCCGGTGCTGTCCGGGGTGGCCTGGACGTTCATCTGGGTGTTCCGGTCCGTGCCGCTGCTGGTGCAGTTGCTGTTCTGGGCCAACCTCGGCTACCTGTACGAGAGCCTGCAGATCGGCATCCCGTTCGGGCCCGGCTTCTCGTTCCCGACGGTGAGCCTGATCGGCAGCTTCGGCGCGGCGCTGCTGGGCCTGGCCCTGCACGAGGCCGCGTACGCCGGTGAGGTGATCCGGGCCGGCCTGCTCTCGGTGGATCAGGGCCAGCACGAGGCCGCAACGGCGCTCGGCATCCCACGGTGGCGGCAGTTCTACCGGATCGTGCTGCCCCAGGCGATGCGCGCCATCCTGCCGAACGCCGCGAACCTGCTGATCATGCTGCTGAAGAGCACGTCGATGGTGTACGTGCTGGCCATCGGCGAGCTGTTCTACCAGGTGCAGGTGATCTACGGCCGCAACGGGCGGGTGGTGCCGCTGCTGATGGTCGCCACCGTCTGGTACGTGATCCTCACCGCGTTGCTGTCGATCCTGCAGTTCTACGTCGAGCGGCACTTCGCCCGCGGCGCGGTCCGCACCCTGCCGCCCACCCCGTTCCAGCGACTCAAGGCGGCGCTCCGCAAATGATCGAGATCTCCGGAGTGCACAAGTCGTTCGGCCCGATCGAGGTGCTCAAGGGCATCGACCTGACCGTGGAGGCCGGCACCGTCACCGTGATCCTCGGACCTTCCGGCTCCGGCAAGTCCACGCTGCTGCGCTGCATCAACCGCCTGGAGAAGGTGAACAGCGGCACGGTCCGGGTCGACGGCGAGCTGATCGGTTACGAGCAGCGGGGCAACCGGCTGCACGAGCTCAGCGAGCGGCGGATCCTCCAGCAGCGCGTCGGGATCGGCTTCGTCTTCCAGAACTTCAACCTCTTCCCGCACCTCACCGCCCTGCAGAACGTCGCGGAGGCCCGGCACTCGGCACTGCGCAAGACCAAGAGCCAGGCGTACGAGAAGGCGCACGAACTGCTGGCCCTGGTCGACCTGTGGGACCGGGCCGGGGCGTACCCCCGTCAGTTGTCCGGCGGGCAGCAGCAGCGCGTCGCCATCGCCCGGGCGCTCGCGCTGGAACCGAAGTTGATCCTCTTCGACGAGCCGACGTCGGCACTGGACCCGGAACTGGTCGGCGAGGTGCTGGACGTGCTCCGCGACCTGGCCCGCGCCGGCACCACGATGATCGTGGTGACGCACGAGATCGGTTTCGCCCGCGAGGTCGCCGACACCGTCGTGTTCATGGACTCCGGCCGGATCGTCGAGCAGGGCACCCCCGCCCAGGTTCTGGACCACCCGAGACACGAGAGGACCCGGGCGTTCCTGTCCAAGGTCCTCGTCTGATCACCCGTTGACGAGAAGAAGCGAGCTCATGCGTACACGATGGATGTCAGTTCTTGCGGCGGTCACCCTCAGCCTGACCGCCTGCGCCGCGCCGGAGGAGACCGCGCCGGTGCAGGCGGCGGCGAACCCGTCGGCGGCCGCCGCGGTGAAGCTCAACCTGAGCCCGGAGCAGAACCGGATCGTGCCGGCCAGGGACGAGGCCGCCGCCGCGCTGCTGCCGGCCGACGTGAAGGCGTCCGGCAAGCTGGTGATCGGCATCGGCGCCGCCGGGTCCGGGTTCCCGCCGCTCGCCTTCGCCGCCACCGACAACAAGACCCTGATCGGCAACGAGCCGGACGTCGCGGTCGCCATCGCCGGGGTCCTCGGCCTGGAGCCGGTCCTGGAGAACACCTCCTGGGAGAACCTGTTCATCGGCCTGGACAGCGGGAAGTTCCAGCTCGGCGCGTCGAACATCACCGTCACCGAGGAGCGCAAGCAGAAGTACGACTTCGTCACCTACCGCCTGGACAACCTGGCGTGGCTGGCGAAGAAGGGCTACGGCAAGAAGGTCACCACGCCCGCCGACATCGCCGGTAAGAAGGTGTCGGTCAGCTCCGGAACCAACCAGGAGAAGATCCTGGTCGAGTGGGCCGAGGAGGTCGAGAAGGCGGGCCTGCCCAAGGTCGACATCAGGTACTACCAGACCAACCAGGCCGTCTACCTGGCCCTCGGCGCCGGCCAGATCGACCTGCACCTCGGCCCCAGCCCGTCGGCCGCCTACCACGTCGCCACCACCGGCGAGACCGAGGTCGTCGGCACCTACTCCGGCGCCGGCAAGGACCTCCAGGGCCTGATCGCGCTCACCACCAAGAAGGACAACGGCCTGGTCAAGGCGTACGCGGCGGCACTCGACAAGCTGATCGCCAGCGGTGACTACGCGAAGATCCTCGAGCGCTGGAACCTCTCCAACGAGGCCGTCACCAAGGCCGAGGTCAACCCGCCGGGCCTGCCGATCGAGGGCAAGTGACCCGCTCGCTCGCCGCGACGGACGTGCTGGACACGGTGGTCTGGAGCTCGCTGTCCGGGGCGCACGCCCGGTTCGCGGTGACCCACGGCCGGGCCGCCCGGTACGACCACGAGGTCGCGCCGTTCCACGCCCTCGCCGACCCGGCCGACCCGCAAGCCTGGGCCGACCTGAAGGCGCTCGTCCCGGCCGGCTCGACGGTCGCGATCGCGGGGGCCGGTGGGGTGGTCCACCCGGGGTGGGAGGTGGCCGGCAGCGTCGGCGGGGTGCAGTTGGTCGCCACGTCCGCGCCGGCCGGGGCGCCCGCTGTGGACGCGGTCCGGCTCGGCCCGGCCGACGTCCCGGAGATCCTCGACCTGATCGACCGTACCCAGCCGGGCCCGTTCCGGCGGCGGACCGTGGAGCTGGGCACCTATCTGGGGCTGCGCGCACCGGGCGGGCGGCTGGTCGCGATGGCCGGGGAGCGGCTGCACCCGCCCGGGTGGACGGAGATCAGCGCGGTCTGCACCGATCCGGCGTTCCGCAAGCAGGGCCTGGCCACCCGCCTGGTCCAGGCGGTGGCGGCGGGCATCCGCGACCGCGGCGAGACGCCGTTCCTGCACACGTCGGCCGGCAACGTCCACGCCATCCGGCTGTACGAGTCGATCGGTTTCGAGCTGCGCAGGCGTACCGACTTCACCCACTACCGCCGCATCTGAGGGCGGTGGGTGCGGCCCCGCGTCAGTCCGGCACCTCGACGAGGTCGTCCTCCGGTTCCGCCTCCACCGGCGGGGCCGGATCGGGACGGGGGCCGGCGAACTCGGCGAGGTGATGCCGCAGCGACTGGGCGGCCGGGCTCAGCGGCCGGTCCCGGTGGTGGACCACACCGATCGGCGGGTGGACGGGCGGCGGATGCAGCTGCCGGATCTCCACCGCGGAGCCGCTCGGCGCCCGGGCCGCCGACCGGGGCAGCAGGCCCACGCCGAGGCCGGCCGCGACCAGGTCGCGGACCCCCGCCGGCCCGTCGGTCTCGAACTGCACCCGCGCGGTGAACCCGGCCGAGCGGGCCGCGTCGTCGAGGATCCAGCGCAGGCCGCTGCCGCGGGGCAGGCTCACGAACGGCTCGTCGCGCGCCTCGGCCAGGGTCAGCCGGCCCACCCTGGTCAGCGGATGCCCGACCGGCAGGGCCAGCGACAGGTATTCGTCGACCAGCGGCAGGGCGTCGAACCGGACCGGCAGGTCGGCGTGCAACGGCCCGACGACCAGGTCCAGCTCGCCGCCGTCGAGCGCGCCGAGCAGCCCGGTGATCAGCCCGGACCGCTGCCGCAACGCGATCCTCGGGAACTGTTCCCGGAACCGGGCCAGGGCGCGCGGCAGGTCGTAGGCGCCCAGCACCGCGGTCACCCCGACGGTGACCCGGCCGCTGACCACGGCGGTGATCTCGTTCATCTCGGCGCGGGCGCCGTCCAGTTCGGCGAGGATCCGCCGGGCCCGCGCCACGAACATCTCCCCCGCCGGGGTCAGCGCCACCTTGCGGGTGGTCCGCGCGAACAGCGTCACCCCGAGCTCGATCTCCAGCGCTCGGATCTGCGCCGACACCGCCGACTGCGCGACGTGCAGCCGCTCGGCGGCGCGGGTGAACCCCCCGTAGCGCGCCACCGCCTCGACGTAGCTGAGCTGCCGCAACTCCACCCTGCGATGGTGCGCGCCCGGCCACCGCCGCACTCCCTTTAACCCCGAGATCACCTTAAAGACTGATGTGTACGATCGCCACGTCGGATTCGGTGAGGCTGCCGAGGACGACCGTTCCGTCGTGCGACGCGGCCGAGGTGACGAAGCCGTACGAGCCGTCGGCGGCGCGCAGGTCGTGGACCGGGGCGCCGTCCAGGGTGAACGCCATGGCCCAGGCGATCGGGACGGCTTTCGGGCGGATCGCCGCGGGCAGGTTCCACAGCAGGGTGCGCAGCACGCCGGGCAGCGGCAGCAGCCGGTCCAGCAGCGCGTCGCGGGGCGCGGCGATCCCCACCCAGAGCAGCCCGTCGCCACCCAGCGACATGTTGTCGGGGAATCCGGCCAGATTCTCGACGAGGATCTCGGTGCTCCCCGCGCGCGGCCCGGTGAGCCAGTGGCGCCGGATCCGGTAGCCGGTGGTCTCGGCGATCAGCAGGTGCGACTCGTCGGGGGCGAGGACGAGGCCGTTGGCGAACTTGAGGCCGTCCAGCACGGTGGTGACGGCGCCGTCGGTGTCCCGCCGGAACAGCCGGCCGGTGCACGAGTGCTCGAAGACGTCGCCGAGGTGGTCGTCGAGGGTCCAGGCGGTGGTCGAGGCGGTGAACCAGATCGTCCCGTCGGCCGCCTGCACGACGTTGCTGGCGAACGGCACCGCGGCCAGCTGCTCCACCGTGCCGTCCGGGTGCGCCTTCAGCAGCCCGCGGTCGTGGTCGCAGACGAGCACCGAACCGTCGGCGCAGGGATGCAGCCCGAGCGGCCGGCCGCCGGTGTCCGCCAGCACGGTCGGCTCCCCGCCGGCCGGGTCGAGACGCACGATCCGCCCGTCGGCGAGCCCGCAGAGGATCCGCCCCCGACGGTCGAAGACCACGTCCTCAGGCCCGTGCCCGCCGGTCGGCAGCCGCCGGGCGACCCGCAGCGTGCCGGTCGCCCCGGGGTCGGCCAGGCGCGGCGGCGTCCAGCGGCGTGGGTGGATGCGGCGACGGACCATGACGACCTCCCGGGGGACCAGCGATCGCGCTGTCCCGGCCGATCATGCTCCTTCCTCCGCCCCACCACCACTTCGCACGGTGATTCACGGCCGTTCCGGTCCGTGCCACACCTCGCGGAACATCCGGACGACCGAATCGCGTACCCGAGGTGGCTCGTTCCGCTGCGCCGAGGGCGACCGCGGCCCGCCGGAGTTCTGCAGCTTGCGGATCCGCTGAAGCTCTCGTTGCAGCCGACGGCGCTCGTTCTCCAGATGGACCTGCCACTTGCGGGCGATCTCCGGGCCCATCCCCCCGGCGACGTCCTGGAAGAGGGCCCACACCTGATGCGCGGTGACCCCGCCGTCACGGCGGGCGGCCACCGCGTCCAGATAGGCGTGGAACACATCGATCATCTCCGGCCGGCTGAGGTGGAGCCACGGCCGCACCGCGACCGCCAACTGCCGCGGGTCCGCTCCCGCGCCGGCGGCGGCGCAGAACGCCTCGCCGAGACGCTCCGGCGACACCCCGGCCCCCTTCCGCGCGAGCCGGGTGAGAACGATGACCGGCACGAGCCACCCCATGCCGTCGTGCCCGGCGATCAACGGGACCCAGTGGGCCGGCACGGCCAGCGGGTCGAGAAGCCCGCGCGCCCGGGACCAGCGCTCCCCGATCACGGCGGCGGCGGCGATGCGGACCTCGTCGCCGAACGGGTCGGCGGCCGGTAGCAGGCTCCCCGACCTCCCGTCGCCGACGCCGCCTTTCCCGAGGATGTCGACCAGCGGCGCCGCGAGCCGGCCACGCGACGGCGCCACGGGCGGTGAACGCCAGAGTTCCGCCAGCACGGCCAGGTAGTCCTTCGTGAGCGTCGGCGTCCGGTCCCACCGGACGCCCATCAACAGCAGCAGCAGGTCCTGCCGGGCTCGGTTCTCGATCCCGTTCGGCGTGGGGCGGAGCAGCAACTCGGCGAGCACCCTGTCGCGGCCCGGGTCGCCCAGCGACGCCACGAGACTCGGCCAGACAGCGGGCAGCGTCTCGTCGGCGCGATCGGTGACATGGGCGACCTGATAGATCAGCAGCGGCCCGTCGGGGCACACCTCGGTCAGCGGCGGGATGTCGCCGGGTTCGAGCGTTCCCCCGCCGGCCACCGTCAGCAGCGGTTCCAGCCACGCCTGCCGCTTCGGCTCCAGACCGGCGATCCAGCCGAGGTTGCACCGCAGCCGATCCGTGATGTCCTCGCTGTGCCCGCGGCGTTCGACAAGGATGCGGGCGCCGTCGACGGTCGAGCGGACGAGAGCGACCCGGACGGCGGGCCGGGTCGTCGCGGCACGCCGGACGAGGTCCTGGCGGTCCACGCCGGAAGCATCCTCGATCATGGACACCAGGAGGTCCGGGTCGGTGTCCGCCGCCAGCAGGTCGTCGAGGAGACCGGTCGGCGCATCGGCGCCGGCGCCGGCGGCCAGTGCGAACAGGCCGTGCTGGAGGCGGGGCGCCTGCCCGGCCAGGATCCGGGACACCCGCGGCGACCAGTGCCGGTGCAGGGTCGCGGCCGCGCCCTGATGCGGCTCGGTGGCTCGCAGCGCCGCCTCGGCGAGGTAGACGACGCACGCCAGGGAGACGTGCTCGTCCAGTTCGTCCGGTCCGTAGTGGTCGATGACGTCGGCCACCACCGCGACCTCGGCGACGCCGGCCAGGATCTGCTCGTGCACGGCCTTCGGCAGGCCCCGCTGCCGCCAGGCGTTGCGGACCAGTGGCACGTCGCCGCCGGCGTTGCGGGTCCGGAACTCCGGTTGCGGCCGGCTCTTGGCCCGCTGGGACCGGACCAGGTCCTTCCAGATGAGCTGGGCGTCGAGGAAGTCCGGCCCGTCCGGGATGCCGTCGCTGAGCAGCCGGATCAGGTCGCCGGTGAACGCGGTGTACGGCTCGCCGGGCGGGGCGAGCGCCGCCACGGTCCGGCTCGCGGCGGCCAGGATGACCGACTGTTCGATCTCCAGATCCTCCACCGAGTCGAGCGCCGACATCTCGCCGACCAGCGCCCGCCCGGCGTAACAGCAGTCGAGGATGACGAGCCGGTGGGTGGATCCGCTGCGCCACACCCGGCGGCGGACCGACTCGTACGGAATCGCCGTCGCGTCCTCCTCCCCTCGCTCGCTGGCGGTGACCGCGAGGTGCAGGCGGCCGGTGTCGGTCTCGACGAGCCCGTGCCCGGCGTAGTAGACCAGCAACAGCCCACCGCTGCCGACGTCCTGGGCGGTCTCGTTCAGCACGCGCAGCACCCGGGGGACGGTGATGGGCTCGTCCCCCGCGCTGCTGATGATCGTGCAGCGTTCCGGTGGCAGGCCCCACAGCAGCCGGTCCTGCAGCGCCGCGGCCAGACCGTCGAGGTTGCCGGCGACGGCGGGCAGGGCGTCCAGGCACTTGAAGTCGCTGACCCCGATGAGGAGCGCCCGGGACTGGGCCGGGTCCGGTAACTCCGCCACTACTCGTCGTGGGGCGGTTCGTCGCCGAGAGCCTCGATGATCTTCCGTAAGGTCTCGTCGTCGACGGCGCCGGACACCGTGAAGGTCACCGGGCCCCGTTCGATGACGATCTCCGGTTCGGGGCCGGGACGAGACGCGCGCCATTCCAGCACCGCGACCACCAGTTGCGCGATCGTCAGCCCGTTCTCCACCAGCACCAGGATGGTCTCGAACGCGCCGCCCATCCGCCCTTCGCCGGGGTCCTGCGCCCACTGCGGCCGTCCGTGCCGGTGGACGGCCGGCTGGTCGTCGAGCCACTGCCACAGCGACACCATGGCGTCGGTGTCGCTGTGGCCCAGGGTGAGTCGTACGTTCACGTCAAGCACCTGCCGAAGCACTCGTCGGCGCCGCCTGTGGGACGGCCGGACGATGGATGCTACGAGCCGCGCGACCGTTTCCGGCCGGCGTTGTCCTTGATTCGACGGCAGGTGTCCCCCGTCAGGCGGACCACTCCTTGGCCAGGAGCTCGTAGGAGCGGAGCCGGTCGGCGTGGTCGTGGGCGATCGTGGTGATCAGCAGTTCGTCGGCGCCGGTGACGCGCTGCAGGGTGCGCAGTTGGGCGGCGACCGTCTGGGGTGAGCCGGCGAACTGGGTGGCGACCCGATCCGCGACCAGGTCGCGGGCGTGGTCGGTCCAGGTGAAGGCGGCGGCTTCGTCGATGCTCGGGAACGGGACGGCGCCGAGGCCGGTACGGATGCTGTGGACCCAGACGGCGAACGGTTGCGCCAGCCGGCGGGCGGTCTCGTCGTCCTCGGCGACGAGCACGTCGGCGGAGACCATCAGGCGCGGCCGCGGGTTGGCCGCGGACGGCACGAACGATTCCCGGTACGCCGCGACGGCTTCCAGGATCTTCGCCGGGGCGACGTGGTAGTTCGCCGCGAACGGCAGGCCCCGCGCGCCGGCGGTCCGGGCGCTCTCCCCGCCGGAGCTGCCGAGCAGCCACACGTCGAGGTCGGCGCCGGCGCCGGGGGTGGCGACGACCTCGTTGCCCTCCTCGTCGGCGACCGGCCCGGCGAGCAGGGCGAAGATCTGGTCGAGGACGTCGGTGAGGCCGAGGGGTTCGGCGCCGGGCTGGGTGAGGAAGCTGCCGGCCAGCGCGGTCCGTTGGGAGGCGAAGATCGGCGCCCAGGAGAACGGTTTCGGGATCAGCAGGCCGTCGACGACCCGTTCCTCCTGCGGTTGCGCGTGCTCGGCCGCCTCCCGGACGGCCTCCTTCCTGGCCTGCCCGGAACGGCCCAGCCCGAGGTCGAACCGGCCCGGGTACAGGGCGTCGAGCAGCCCGAACTGTTCCACGATGGACAGCGCGGTCTGGAAGCCGGTCTGCACCGCCCCGGAGCCGAGCCGGATGTGGTCGGTGACGGCGGCGATCTGGCCGAGCAGCAGCGCGGGCTGGGAGCTGGCGACACCGGGGGTGAAATGGTGTTCGGCCACCCAGTAGCGGTGGTAGCCGAACTGTTCGGCCCGGCGGGCCAGATCGAGGGTGCGGCGCAGGGCGTCGCCGGCGTCGCCTCCGGAGACCAGCGGGGACAGGTCGAGGATCGAGAGGGGTACGGACATGGCTACCGCCCTTTCAGTGGGAACGTCATGCCGGCCCCAGGCCCAGGTTGCCGCGCAGGGTGGTTTCGGAATACTCGGTCCGGAACACGCCGCGTTCCTGCAGCAGCGGGACCACCTGGTCCACGAAGTCGTCGAGTCCGGCCGGGGTCAGGTGCGAGACCAGGATGAAGCCGTCGCAGGCGTCGGTCTGCACGTACTCGTTCAGTTGCTCGGCGACCCGTGCCGGGGTGCCGATGAAGTTCTGCCGCCCGGTCACCTCGATGATCAGGTCCCGGATCGACAGGTTCTTGGCCTCGGCCCGGGCCCGCCATTCCCGCGCCGTCTTCAGCCGGTCCGGGTACATGCCGGCCCGGCCCTTGATGATCGTGTCGTCCTCGTCGAGCACCGGATCGATGTCCGGCAGCGGGCCCTCGGCGTCGTAGCCGGACAGGTCGGTGTTCCACAGCTGTTCCAGCAGCAGGATCGCGGTCTGCGGGCTGACCTGCTGGCGCCGGATGTGGTGCGCCTTCTCCTGCGCGTCGGCGTCGCTGTCGCCGAGCACATAGGACACCCCGGGGATGATCTTCAGGCTGTCCTCGGTACGGCCGTACCCGGCGAGCCGGTCCTTGACGTCGCGGTAGAACAGCCGGGCGTCCTCCAGCTGGTGGTGCCGGGAGAAGATCGCGTCGGAGTGCCGGGCCGCCAGCTCCCGGCCGCCGTCGGAGTCGCCGGCCTGCAGGATCACCGGATGGCCCTGCGGGCTGCGCGGCACCCCGAACCGGCCCTTGATGTCGAACTGGCTGTTGCGGATCGCGAACTCGCCGCCGTCGGAGTCCCACAGTGCCCGGGCCGTCTCGATGAACTCCCCGGCGCGGACGTAGCGGTCCGCATGGTCGAGGAAGCCGCCGCGGCGGAAGTTCTCGCCGAAGAAGGCCCCCGGCGAGGTGACCACGTTCCACGCGGCCCGGCCGCCGGACAGGTGGTCGAGGGTGGCGAGCTGACGGGCCAGCTCGTACGGCTCGTGGTAGGTGGCGTTGAGGGTGCCGGCCAGCCCGAGGTGGGTGGTGACGGCGGCGAGGGCGCTGAGCACGGTGAGCGTGTCGGGCCGGCCGACCACGTCCAGGTCGTGGATGAGGCCGCGCTGCTCGCGCAGCCGCAGCCCCTCGGCGAGGAAGAAGAAGTCGAACTTCCCGCGTTCGGCGGTCCGGGCCAGGTATTCGAAGGAGTCGAAGTCGATCTGGCTGCCGGCGCGCGGGTCGCTCCAGACGGTCGTGTTGTTCACGCCGGGGAAGTGCGCGGCGAGGATGATCTGCTTAGGCACGGGTCGCCTCCTGGTAGCGGTTGACGGCGACGGGCAGGCTCAGCCGTTCGCGCAGCGTCGTCTTCGCCGACGGCTGGAAGAGGCCGCGGCGGCGCAGTTCGGGGACGAGTTCGTCGGTGACCTGGGCGACGTCGGTCACCCGCAGGCGGAAACCGTCGATGCCGGAGACGGCCCACCAGTTCTGGATCAGGTCGGCGAGCTGGGTGGCCGTACCGTTGAAGGTCGCGGCGTCACCCGGAGCGTGGCCGCCCACCGTGAGGTCCGCGAAGACCTTCTTCTCCGGCGCGATGCGCCGCACGAGCTTGGCGGCGTGGTCGGCGTCGGCGGGGGTCACGAAGAAGACGTCGGCGTCGAGCCGCTCCCAGATGTCCGGGCCGTGCGCCAGCGCCGCCACCACCGGCTGGCCCTGCGGCGGCCGCGGCACGATCGACGGGCCCTTGACCGAGAAGTACGCCCCGGCGAAGTCGATGTAGTGCAGTTTCTCCCGGTCGATGAACCGGCCGGTGGCCACGTCCTTGATGATCGCGTCGTCCTCCCAGCTGTCCCAGAGCCGCCGCACCACCTCGACGGCGTCGGACGCCTCGGCGAGCGTTTCCCCGATCTCGAGGGGACCGCGGCGGCCCAGCAGCGCCGCCTCGGCCGGATCGTGCGACACCCGCACCTGCCAGCCGGCCCGGCCCCGGCTGACGTGGTCGAGGGTGGCCAGGGCGGTGGACAGGTGGAACGGCTCGGTGTGGGTGGTGGTGGCCACCGGGACCAGGCCGACGTGCCGGGTCAGCGGGGCGAGCCGGGACGCCAGCAGCACCGCGTCCGGCCCGTGCCGCCCGAACGTGTCGTCGAACGTGACGAAGTCGAGTCCCGCCTCGTCGGCCTGTCCGACCTGATCGATCCAGTGGTCCGCGGCGAACGAGTCGCCCGCGAGGGCGACCGCCAGGTGCAGTGTCATGGGGCAACCTCCAATGTGGGCACCGCGGCGAGCAGTGCCCGGGTGTACTCGTGCCCGGCATGGTCGAAGACGGCCTGAACCGGGCCCTGCTCCACCACCCGGCCGTCGTGCATGACCAGGACCCGGTCCGCGATGTCGCGGATCACGCCGAGGTCGTGGGAGATGAACAGCAGAGCGGTGCCGTCGTCCTCGCGGATCTGGGCGAGCAGGTCCAGGACCTGGGCCTGCACCGACACGTCGAGGGCGGAGACCGGCTCGTCGCAGATGATCAGGCTGGGGCGCGGCGCGATGGCCCGGGCCACGGCGACGCGCTGCCGCTGCCCGCCGGACAGCTGCCGCGGATAGCGGTCGAGCACGTCGGCGCCGAGACCGACGCGTTCCAGGATCGGCTCCGGCGACTCGCCCGCGCCGAGGGCCTCGCCGAGGATGCGGCGCACCGTCCAGCGCGGGTCGAACGCCGACAGCGGATCCTGGGCGATCAGCTGGAGCCGGCGGCGGATCGGGCGACGGGCGCGTTCCGGGACGCCGCTGAAGTCGCGGCCCTCGAACCGGACGTGCCCGGAGGTGGCCTCGGCCAGGCCGAACAGCAGCTGCGCGACGGTGGTCTTGCCGGAACCGGACTCACCGACCAGCCCCACGATCTCCCCCCGCCGGATCGTGAGACCGAAATCCTTCACGACGGTGCGGTCGCCGTACACCTTGCGCAGCGCGGTGGCCTCGGCGACGACGTCGCCGGGTTCGACGGTGGTGGCGCGCCGTCGCCCGCTCGCGGCCGCGACCAGTTCCCTGGTGTACGGGTGACCCGCCCCGGTCAGGATGGTGCGGGTGCTGCCGGCCTCGGCGATCCGCCCGTCCTTCATCACCAGCACCCGGTCGGCGAGCCGGGACACCACCGCCAGGTCGTGGCTGATCAGCAGCAGCGTCTCACCGGCCTCGTGGCGTTCGGCGAGCAGTCGCAGGATCTGCGCCTGCACCGTCGCGTCGAGGGCGGTGGTCGGCTCGTCGGCGATCAGCAGCCGCGGCCCGCCGGCGATGGCGGAGGCGATCAGCGCCCGCTGCCGCAGCCCGCCGGAGAGCTGGTGCGGGTACTGCCGGGCCCGGCGTTCCGGTTCCGGCACGTGCACGTCGGTGAGCAGCCGCTGGACGCGGTGCGGCCGGTCCCGCCGGTCGCCGATGTCGTGCACCCGCAGCACCTCGCCGATCTCGGCGCCGACGGTACGCAGCGGGTCGAGGGAGACCAGCGCGTCCTGCAGGATGAGCCCGGCGAACCGGCCGCGCAGTCGCCGCCAGTCCCGGGCGGCGAACCCGCGCACGTCGCGGCCCGCGACGGTGAACGTGTCGGTCTCGACGCCGGCGCCCGGACCGGCCAGTCCGACCAGGCTGCGGGCGGTGACGCTCTTGCCCGATCCGCTCTCCCCGACGAGGGCGACGCACTCACCCTCGCGAATCTCGAAGCTGACCCCGCGGACGGCCTCCACCCGCTTCTTCCCGAGAGCGAAGGTCACCCGCAGGTTGTCGACCTCGATCACTGTGCCATCTCCCAGCGCTCTCGCGGCCCTTGCTCCGCTGCGGTGCACTCGATCACTGTGCCAACCTCCAGCGCTCTCGCGGCCCTTGCTCCGCTGCGGTGCACTCGATCACTGGTGCCGCCCTTCGAATCGGCTCTGCAGATGCCGGCCGATCACGGTGAGAGAGATGACGGTGGCCGTGACGGCTGCTCCCGGCAGCACCGACGCCCACCAGGCGATGTGCAGGTAGCCGCGGCTCTCGGAGAGCATCGCGCCCCATTCCGGGGACGGCGGTTGCGGCCCGAGGCCGAGGAAGCTGAGGCCGGCCGCGACGAGGATCGCCTCACCGAGCCCGATCATCGCCAGGACCGGGATCGGGCCGAGCACGTTCGGCAGCACGTGCCGCAGCACCAGCCGGCCCCGGGACGCACCGAACGCGACGGCGTGGGTGACGTACGGCGCCTGCCGCACGATCAGGGTCTGTGCCCGTACCACCCGGGCGTAGTGCGGCAGGGTGGCGACGCCGATCGCCACGATCAGGCTGGTGGTGCCGGTCCCGGCGATCGCGATGAACAGCAGCGCGAGGAGCACCAGCGGGAACGCGGCGAGCGCGTCGAAGCCGCGGCTGATCACCTCGTCGGCGTACTTGTGGGTGAGCCCGGCGCACAGCCCGAGCAGGATGCCCGCGCCGACCGCGATGACGGTGGCGGCCACCCCGATGCTCAGAGAGTGCCGGGCCCCGTGCACGACCCGGTCGAACACGTCCCGGCCGAGCTGGTCGGTGCCGAACCAGTGTTGCGCCGACGGTCCTTCGAGGACGTGCAGCGGGTCCGCGGCGAGCGGGTCGCCGGCGAACAGCGACGGCCACACCACCGCGGTCAGGGTCAGGGCGAGGACGACGGCGGCGGCGGCGATGCCGGGCCGGGGCGGTCGCAGGATCAGCCGGCGGGCCACCGGCCGGGGCAGGGCGAGGGTCACGGTCGCTCAGCTCCTTCGCAGACGCGGGTCGATGAGCAGGTAGGCGAGATCGGCCAGGGTGCTGATCACGACGAAGACGACGGCCGCGAGGACGACCACGGCGAGCACCACCGGCATGTCGCCGTTACCGACCGCCTGGAGGGTGACCTGGCCCAGCCCGGGCCGGCCGAAGACCTGTTCGATGATCACCACGCCGCCGAGCAGGACACCGGAGAGCCAGCCGAGCATGGTGACCGCCGGCATCAGCGCGTGCCGCAGCGCGTGCCGGATCAGGACCGCTCGTTCCCGCAGGCCACGGGCTCGTGCGGTGACCGCGAACGGCTCGTCCAGGGCCCGGTCCAGGCCGTCGCGCAGCACCTGGGCGAGCACTCCGGCGATCGGCAGCCCGAGGGTGATCGCCGGCAGCACCAGCGCCGCCCCGCCGCGGTCGCCGGAGACCGGGAAGATCCCGAAGCGGAACGAGAACACGCTGAGCAGCACGATCCCGATCAGGAACGGCGGGGTGGAGACGAGGAACAACTCGGCGGTCGAGCTGGCCCGGCGCACCCACCGGTGCCGGGTGGTGACGGCCAGGATCAGGGCCAGCAGCACCCCGAACACGGCGGCCGCGGCGGCGAGCTTCAGCGTCGGCAGGATCTGGCCGCCGATCACGTCGTGGACCGGCCGGTGCAGCAGGTAGGAGCGGCCCAGGTCGCCCTGGGCGGCCCGCCACAGGTAGTCGAGGTACTGCACGACGGCGGGCCGGTCCAGGTTCCATTCCGAGATGATCTCGGCGCGGATCTGCGGGGTGTCGGCGCCGTCGCCGATGATCGAGTCGACGATGTCGCCGGGGGCGGCCAGCAGCGCGAGGTACGCCGCCGTGGCCGCCGCCCACAGCACCGCCACACCGGTGACGACGCGCCGCGTGACCGCCCTGATCACTTGCTGAGCCAGACGTTGTACGCGCTGCCCGGCACCCCGGCGGTCGGCTCGAAGCCCACCCCGCCGACGGTGTTGCCGAAGGCGATCTGGTCGGCCGGGGCGTACAGCGGCAGGATGAGCGCCTGGTCGGTGATGACGAGCTTCTGCACCTGCTGGTACGCGGCGAGCCGCTTCGCCTGATCGGTGGAGGCCTGGCCGTCCTGGAGGAGCCGGTCCAGCCCGGCGTCCTTGAACCCGGTCCGGTTGATCGACCCGGTGGAGGTCAGCAGCAGGCTGAGGGCGGCGCCGGCATCGGTGTCGGCGCGGGAGTTCTCGAACACCTCGTACGCGCCGTCGGCGAGGGCCTTGGCGGCGGTGCCCTGGTCGGCGACGGTCACGGTGAGGTCGATGCCGGCGCTCTGCTTGACCTGCGCCTGCACGGCCTGGGCGAGGACGTCGCGGCGGTCGCGGATGAACGGGGCGGACTGCACCAGGCGTACCGTCAGGCGTTTGCCGTCCTTGGTCCGGAAGCCCTCGGCGTCCCGCGCCGACCAGCCCGCCTCGTCGAGGAGCCTGTTGGCCTCGGCGGCGTCGCCGCCGTACGTCTTCTCCAGGGTCTTGTCGTAGAACGGGCTGGTCGGCCCGATCACGCTCCACGCCCGGGTGGCGCTGCCCCGGTAGACGCCGGTGAGCACCGCGTCCACGTCGACCGCCTCCCGGAACGCCCGCCGCACCCTGATGTCGTCGAACGGCGCGTGCGCGGTGTTGAAGTAGTAGGAGAACGCCGACCCGGAGTTCAGCCCCCGGCCGAGGGTGAGCTGCTTGTTCGCGGTGATCAGCGCCTCGTCGGTGGCCGGCACGCCCTCGATCACCTGCACCTGGCCGGAGGTGAGCGCGCCGACGCGCACCGACGACTCCTTCAGGAACCGGTAGGTGACCTCGTCCAGGTAGGCGGGCCCGGAGTGCCCCGCGGTGGCCGGCGCCCAGTTGTAGGCGGGGTTCCTGGTGAAGTGCACCTCCTGCCCGGCGGTGTACCGGTCCAGGATGAACGGCCCGGTTCCGGCCAGCTCGGGCCCGCCCGCTTTGAGGTTCCGGGCCTCCTTCAGCGACTTCGGCGACACCTGCGCGCCCTGCGGCGACGACAGGAAGTCCAGCAGAAGCACGTCCGGCTGCGTCAGTTTGAAGACGACCGTGGACGCGTCGGCGACCTCGACGGACGCCAGGTTGCGCAGCTGCACGGCCAGCACCTGGGGGTTGTAGCCCTCGACCTGGAACTGGTCGACGTTCGCCTTCACGGCCGCGGCGTCGAACTTCGTGCCGTCACTGAACGTGACGTCCGTACGCAGCTTGAACGTGTAGGTCTTCCCATCGGGTGAGACCTCGTAACCGGTGGCCAGCCAGGGCACGTAACCACCCTGGGCGTCGTGGGTGAGCAGGGCCTCGAACGAGTTCCACACCAGCAGCCGGGCCTTGGCCTGGGCGTACTGATGCGGGTTGAAGGTGATCGGCTCGGTCTCGATCGCCCAGGTCAGCGACCCGCCGCTGACCGGCTGACCGGCATCGGCAGCTCCCGTGGTACCGGACGAACAGGCGGCGGTGAGGGCGAGAGCGAGAGCCAGGACGGCGGCGGCGGGACGGGTACGGCGCATGAATGGTTCCTCCTCTCCACCTTTCCTATAGTTCCGATAGGAAATTGGCAAGAGGCTATGACTTCCGACACCCACTTTCCGGGCCCGCCCGATGAACCATCCCGGCCCGCCCAACGTTCCCCATGACGTGCAGCCGACAGACCTCGCCGACCAGCCGCAGGACCCGTCCTCGCCGCCGGAGGACAAGACACCCCCCGAGGCCGAGGTCTCCGAGCCGGTCACCGCCGACACCCCCGAGACGGCTGACACGGCCGGAACCGAAGAAGAACGAACCCCTGGCCTGGTACGCCGGATCGCGCGCTCCCGGTGGACCTCGTACAGCCTGACCGCCCTGGCCTGCGTCCTGGTCTACGTCGCCCTGCTCTGGCCGAACGTGCTGCGCCGGCTCACCCTCGGCAGCTTCGCCCGCATCCCGATCGAGTTCGCGGCCGGCATCCTGGTGATGGCCCTGCTGCCGCGCCGCCCCCGCGTCGTGCTCGGCACCGTCCTCGGCGCCGGCCTCGGCTGGCTGCTGATCCAGAAGAGCCTCGACATGGGCTGGTTCAAGACCCTGGCCCGGCCCTTCGACATCGTCCTCGACTGGGAACTGTTCGACGACACGTACAGCTACATCCGCGACTCCTACGGCCAGGCCGGCGCCTACGCGGCCGCCGCCGGGCTGGTCCTCGGCGGGCTCGCCGTGATGGCCCTGATGGCCTGGGCGGTCCGGCGCATGTCCGACATGCTGGCCCGGAACCGCCGCCGGTCGATGTTCACCGCCGCCGGTGTCGCCACGGCCTGGATGCTCACCCTGGCGCTCGGCGTCCAGGTCGTCCCCACCGTCCCGGTCGCCGCCCGCACCTCGGTCACCTACGCCTACGACCGGGCCCGGCAGGCCGGCCGGGGCATCGTCAACAAGGCCCGGTTCGCCGACGAGGTGAAGGTCGACGCCTACCAGAACACCCCCCGCCGGCAGCTCGTCAGCGGCCTTCAGGGCAAGGACGTCATCCTCACGTTCGTGGAGAGTTACGGCCGCAACGCCCTCGAGGCGCCGGAACTCGCCCCCGGCACCGCCGCGGTCCTGGCCGACGGCGACGCCAAACTCAAGGCCGCCGGCTTCAGCGCCAAATCCGGCTGGCTCACCTCGCCGACGTTCGGCGGCAACAGCTGGCTGGCCCACTCCACCCTCCTGTCCGGACTGTGGATCAACAACCAGTACCGGTACCGCAGCCTCACCGCCAGCGACCGGCTCACCCTCACCAGCGCCTTCCGGGACGCCGAGTGGGACACCGTCAGCGTCATGCCGGGCGCCACCCGGGCCTGGCCGGAAGGCGCCTTCTACGGGTACAACCGGATCTGGGACTCCCGCAACCTCGGCTACCAGGGCCCCAAGTTCAGCTGGGCGCAGATGCCCGACCAGTACACGCTGAAGAAGTTCACCGAACTCGAATACGGCAAGAAGGACCGCCGGCCGCTCATGGTCGAGATGCCGCTGATCTCCAGCCACACCCCGTGGGCGCCGATCCCCACCTTCATGGACTGGGACAAGGTCGGCGACGGCTCGATCTACCGCGGCATGGCCGCCGCCGGCACGAAGAAGGCCGACATCTGGACCAGCGCCGACAAGGTCCGCACCGAGTACGGCAAATCCATCCGATACACCCTCACCACCCTGATCGACTGGGTACGCGAGTACGGCGACGACGACCTGGTCCTGGTCTTCCTCGGCGACCACCAGCCGGCCAGCGTCGTCACCGGCGACAACGCCAGCCACGACGTGCCCATCACCATCGTCGCCAAGGACCCGGCCGTCCTCGACCGGATCGACTCGTGGAACTGGGCCGACGGCCTCAAACCCACCGCCACCACCCCGGTCTGGCCGATGGACTCCTTCCGCGACCGGTTCTTCCAGGCCTTCGGCTCCACCCCCGGCACCCCCTGACGGCGCCATCCCCAGACGCGGTGTGCGGCGCGGTCCCGGTCATTTCTGGCGCCGCACACCGCCCTCCCCCGCCAGGTAAGCCTGCAGCCGCTGATGCCGGAACTGATAGACCGCCCCGTTGCCCCGCAGCACCCCCCGCTCCGCCGCCGACCCGCCCCTGCTCGGCCGGCGGCTCCTCCCCCGCCACGGTCACCGCGGTCAGCGGCACCCGGACCGACCGGTCCGCCTCCCGCCACGTCAGCCCCAGCGGATCCCCGGCGAGCAGCCGCGCCGGGCCGCCTCCCGGGTCCACCGCTCACGCAGCGGCCGGGCGAACCCCTCCAGGGTGTCGTCCTCCGCCCGGCCGGCCGGCGCCTGATCGCCGCGCGTCCAGACCGCGAACGGCAGGGCGGCCGGCGCGACCAGGGCGCCGACCACGCCGGCGCCCTTGTCCAGCAGGTCCTGCGACTCCGCCGAACGAGCGAGAAACGCCATGATCGCCAGCAGCACGGCCCCGAGGACCACCGCCGTCCCGAGGAATCGCGACCGTGGATTCATGGGCGCATCCTGCCCTACCCCGACACGTCACTCCGCTGTGGACACGCGGTCAGCGCGGTGAGCGAAGCACCGGGCGCAGAGCCTCCAGGACGGCCGGGTTCTCGATGGTGGCGGGCACCGGCTCCGCACGGCCGTCGGCGATGCCGCGCATCGTGCCGCGCAGGATCTTGCCGGACCGGGTCTTCGGCAGGGCGTCGATCACGTCGACGCGGCGCAGCGAGGCGACCGGGCCGATCCGGTCGCGTACCCACGCCACCAGCTCCGACCGCAACCGGACCGGATCGTCCGCGACGTCGTTCCTCAGCACCACGAAACCGCGCGGCACCTGTCCCTTGAGCGGGTCGTCCACCCCGATGACCGCGCATTCGGCGACGGCCGGATGGGCGGCCAGAACCTCCTCCATCGCCCCTGTCGACAGCCGGTGCCCGGCCACGTTGATCACGTCGTCGGTGCGGCCCAGCACGTACAGATAGCCGTCGGCGTCGAACGCCCCGCCGTCACCGGTCAGATAGTTGCCCGGGAACTGCGACAGGTAGGAACGCACGTACCGCTCGTCGTCACGCCACAGCGTCGGCAGACAGCCCGGCGGCAACGGCAGGCCGAGCACGATCGCGCCCTCCGCCTCGGGGGCCACGTCGGTGCCGTCCGGGGCGACGACCCGGACCCGGTAGCCGGGCATCGGCACCGACGGCGAGCCGGGGCGGGTGGGCAGCGGCTCCAGGCCGCGTGGGCTGGCCGCGATCGGCCAGCCGGTCTCGGTCTGCCACCAGTTGTCGACCACCGGGACGCCGAGCAGGTTCTGCGCCCACAGGTACGTCTGCGTGTCGAGCCGCTCCCCCGCCAGGAACAGGGTCCGCAGGCCGCTCACGTCGTACCCGGCCAGGAGGTGGCCGTCCGGGTCCTCCTTGCGGATCGCCCGGATCGCGGTCGGCGCGGTGAACATCGCGGCCACCCGGTGCTCGGCGACGACCCGCCAGAACGCCCCGGCGTCCGGGGTGCCGACCGGTTTGCCCTCGTACAGGATCGTGGTGGCGCCGGTGAGCAGCGGACCGTACACGATGTACGAATGCCCGACCACCCATCCCACGTCGGAGGCGGCCCAGAAGACCTCGCCCGCCCGTACCCCGAAGATGTTCTCCATCGACCATCGCAAGGCGACCGCATGCCCGCCGTTGTCGCGGACCACGCCCTTGGGCCGGCCGGTCGTCCCGGACGTGTACAGGATGTAGAGCGGGTCGGTCGCCGCCACCGGCACGCAGTCCGCCGGTTGCGCGCCGTCGATCGCGTCCGCCCAGCTCAGGTCCCGGCCGGGCACCAGTTCGGCGGGCGCTTGCGGCCGTTGCAGGATCACGCAGTGCGACGGCGCGTGGGCCGATTCGGCGAGCGCGGCCGCCAGCATCGGCTGGTACGGCACGACCCGGCCGGCCTCGATGCCGCAGGAGCCGGCCACGATCACCCGGGGTCGCGCGTCGTCGATGCGCGCCGCCAGCTCCCGCGGGCCGAACCCGCCGAACACCACCGAGTGGACCGCGCCGAGCCGTGCGCACGCCAGCATCGCGACGACCGCCTCCGGAACCATCGCCATGTAGATCACCACCCGGTCGCCGCGTTCCACCCCGAGGCGGCGCAGCGCCCCGGCGAAGACGGCCACCTCGTCGCGCAGTTCGCGGTAGGTCCAGGTGCGGGCGGTGCCGGTCACCGGGCTGTCGTGGATCAGCGCGGGCTGGTCGCCGCGACCACTGTGGACATGCCGGTCCAGGGCGTTGTGACAGGTGTTGAGGGTGGCGCCGGGAAACCACCGGAAGATCGGGGCCTCGGAGTCGTCGAGGATCCGGTCCGGCGGCCTGATCCAGTCGACGGCCCCGGCCGCGTCCCGCCAGAAGCCGGCGGGGTCGGTGACACTGCGCTCGTACGCCTCCCGGTATGCACCCATGGTCCGACGCTGCCCCCGCGTTCACACCTTGTCCAGCATCCTAGGAGGCTAGGGCCAATCCGGGACCGGACCGTCCACGTGCCGGACGGTCCGGTCCCGGTCAGGCTTGCGGGAACACTCGTTCCACCATCGTCACCAGGGTGGTCGCCAGCAGGGCGTGCACCTGGTCGCGGGTCAGCACGCCACGTTGCAGCCACTCCTGCGCCGTGTAGATCGCCAGCCCCACGTATGACCGGGCCATGCCTCGCAACGCGGGAGTCGCCGATTCCCGCATCCCCACCGCGCGCAGAATCCCGTCCGCCGCGCCGTCGACCGCCTCAGCGATCACCCGGTCCACATCCGCATCACCGGCCATCCCGCCGGCCCCGATCGCCGCCAGCCAGGAGGTGCTGTGGCGGGACACCACGTCGAGGAAGTAACCGACGATGGAGTCGGCACGTTCGGGCAGTTCGCCCTGGTCCAGCTGCTCATACGCGACTTCGGGCACGGTGAGCATCACGCGGACGACTTCGAGGTACAGATCCTTCTTCGTACCGAAATAGTGGTTCACCAGGCCGCGCGCCACCCCCGCGTCCCGGGCCACGTCCGTGGTGGACACCTCGGCGTACGGTTTCGCCCCGAACAGGCGGATCGCCACCGACAGGATCTGCTCGCGCCGGGCGTCCGGTTCCAGTCGGCGCCGGCGCACGGACTCGACACTCACCTGCGAAACCTTACGGCACGTCGATCCATCGGCCGACGAGATGGGCATTTGTCGATACGTCCATCGCGTGGACAGATGAATCGCGGCAATTCATAACGCGCTTGTTGACACATCGCCAATAGTGTTCGATGGTGTGTCGATGCCGACCCCTGGACTGGACGGTTACGTCGAACCGTGGCGCAAGCCGGAACACGACGACCTGGCCGAGCTCGCCCGCACCTTCTTCACCAAGGAGGTGCTGCCGCACGCCGAGCGTCTGGAACGGCAGGGCCACCCCGATCGGGCGCACTACCGCCGGGCCGGCGAGCTCGGCCTGCTCGGCCTCTCCATCCCCGAGGAGTACGGCGGAGGCGGCGGCGACTTCACCCACGAAGCCGTGCTGTTGCACGAACAGACGCTGGCCGGCGAGGGTAGCCTCGGGATCGCCGTGCACAGCGGCATCGTCACCGGCTACCTCAACGAGTACGGCACCGAGGAGCAGAAGCGGCGCTGGCTGCCCGGCCTGGTCGGCGGCGAGCTGATCGGCGCGATCGCGATGACCGAGCCGGACGGCGGCTCCGACCTCCAGTCGATCCGCACGAAAGCCGTCCGCGACGGCGACGACTACGTGATCAACGGTTCGAAGACGTTCATCACCAACGGAATCCTTGCGGACCTGTTGGTCCTCGCCGTCAAGACCGACGCGTCCGCACGCGCCCACGGCATGTCACTGATCGTCTGCGAGCTGGCCGGCGACCCCGCCGGGTTCCGCCGTGGCCGCCGGATCGAGAAGATCGGCCTGCACTCCAACGACACCGCCGAGTTGTTCTTCGACGACTTCCGGGTGCCGGCCGCCAACCTGCTCGGCGCCGAGGGCGCCGGATTCATCCAGATGATGCGGCAGCTGCCCCAGGAGCGCCTGGTCATCGGCGTCGGCGCGGTCGCCGCCATGCAGCGGGCCCTCGAGATGGCCGTGTCGTACGCCAAGGAGCGCACCGCCTTCGGCAAGCCCCTGCTCGGCCACCAGAACACCCGCATGGTCCTGGCCGACGTCGCCACCCGGACCCGGGCGTCCCGGATCTTCCTGGACGACTGCATCCAGCGGCACGCCCGTGGTGAGCTGGACGTGGCCACCGCCGCGATGGCCAAGCTCTACCTCACCGAGGGCCAGTGCGAGGTCGTCGACCGCTGCCTGCAGATCTTCGGCGGCTACGGCTACACCACCGAGTACCCGATCTCGAAGATGTACGCGGACGCCCGGGTCCAGAAGATCTACGGCGGCACCAACGAGATCATGAAGGAGTTGATCTCCCGTGTCCTCTGACGTTCTCGCCCGCGATCTTGGACGATTCACCCCCGTTTCCGATGGTCGATCCCCCAAGATCGCGCAAGAGCGGGCGGGCGAGCCTGCCGGTGGACGGGCGGCCGGCCGCGCCGATGGCCGGGGTGGCGCATGAGCGCGCTCGCCGGGATCCGGGTCGTCGAGCTCGCCGGACTCGCCCCGGCCCCGTTCGGCTGCATGGTCCTCGCCGACCTGGGCGCCGACGTCGTCCTGGTGGACCGCCCCGGCGGCACCGGACCGACCGGTCCGCTGCAGCGCGGCCGCCGCCGGGTCACCCTCGACCTCAAGTCGGAGTCCGGCAAGGCCGACCTGCTCAGCCTGATCACCCGGGCCGACGTCCTGGTCGAGGGTTACCGCCCCGGCGTCGCCGAACGTCTCGGCTTCGGCCCCGCCGACTGCGAGAGGATCAACCCCCGTCTGGTGTACGCCCGGATGACCGGCTGGGGTCAGGACGGCCCCCTGGCCGCCGCCGCCGGACACGACATCGACTACATCGCCATCGCCGGCGCCCTGGAACCCCTGGGCCGCCCCGGCGAACGCCCACACGCCCCGATCAACCTGCTCGGCGACTTCGCCGGCGGCGGCATGCTCCTCGCCGTCGGCGTCCTGGCCGCCCTCCTCGAACGCGCGACGTCCGGCCGCGGCCAGGTCGTCGACGCCGCCATGGTCGACGGCTCGTCCCTGCTGATGACCTTCCTGCACGGCTTCCTCGCCGACGGGAGATGGCCGGGCGGCCGCGGCCAGAACCTGCTCGACGGCGGCGCCCCGTTCTACGACACCTATCAGGCCTCCGACGGCGGCTATCTGGCCGTCGGCTCCCTGGAGCCGCAGTTCTACGCCGCACTGCTCAAGGGTCTCGGCCTGGACGACGACCCGGACCTGCCCGGCCAGTTCGACGCCGCCGGGTGGCCGGAACTGCGCCGCCGTTTCGCCGAGCGCTTCGCCCTCCGTACCCGCGACGAATGGGCCTCGATCTTCGACGGCCTCGACGCCTGCGTGAGCCCGGTCCTCTCCCTCGCGGAAGCCCCGTCGCACCCGCACAACCAGGCCCGCGGCGCCTTCATCGAGGTGGACGGCGTGACTCAGCCCGCCCCGGCCCCGCGCCTGCAGCGAACCCCCGCCGCCACGCCCACGGCCGTCCGGCGCGCGACGGTCGCCGAGGTCCTCGACACCTGGTCCTGACCTCCGTCGACGGGCAGCTCTCGCCCATGCGGACGGAGCCGCCCGTCGAGGGCGGGATGGAATGGCGGGCCGGTGAAGTCGGGATGCGGTGGCGCTCTCGACTTCACCGGCCGAGGGCTGCGAACAACGCGGGGATGGGCGGGGCGCGTCGTCACCGATGTTGCCATGGGAGCGCTCCCAACACAATGGGACCTGCTACGTCGAAGTGCATCGCGATCGATCGAAGGGGCGGTGGATGAGCCTCGTTAAAGTGAGATCATGTCGACGCTCACCCGATCCGACGCCGAGGAACGCGCCCGGCGCTGGGTCGCGGCGGCGGCGCCCGGCGCGGAGCCCGTCCTGTTCGAGTTCGAGCTGGGCTGGGTGATCTCCGCCCGCTTCCCCGCCGCCGAGCGCCACTGGGTGGCCGGCATGGTGCTCGACCGGCGGACGGGCGAGCTGGTCGTCGGTGGCACGCTGCCGCCGCCCGACATCGCCGCATGGTATTCGCGGGACTTCCGGCCGCCGCCCCGGCCCACCCCGCAGGTGCCGGAGCCCCGATCGTTCCCCGCCACGATGAGCCGGCTGACGATCGGCGACCGCTACTGGGTGGCGCGGAGCCGGCGCTCGGACACCGGCCGGCCGCTGCACCCGGCGGTGTCCACGTTCTTCCAGGCGATTCCGGCTCACTACCGCGAGCGTGGCGGTGAGCGCAGCGCCGAGGCGGCGGTCTTCTCGGAGTTCTTCTGGGCCGAGGAGACCGCCCGCGTCGAGAACGGCGAGCCTCCGCCGACGCCGGCCGAGATGCGGAAGCTGGTCCGGGGCGCCCGGCTGGAGACCTTCCGGATCCGCGAGGACGGTGACCCGCTCAGCGGCACGACCGTACGCCCCGGTCTGCCGGTCCTGCTGTTCCTGGACTATCTCGGTCTGCCACCGGGAGGAGAGTGATGCAGCGATTCCCCGACCGGGTGGCGGCCGTGCTGCGTGACGCCGGCTGGACCGAGGGCCGCCACGTTCCGGAACTGGCGGCTGCGGCGATCCGGACGGTGTGCGCCCACACCGCAGCCGACGGCACGCGGCACACGCCGTTTCCCGCAGCCGAGCGGGCGCTCAACGAATTCGCGGGCCTCTACGTCGATCAGGACGGTGCGGGTGTCGCGCTGCGGCGAAGCCCTTTCGCGCTGGACCCGGTGATGGCGATGCCGACCGCCGAGACCCTCGCCGCCTTCGCCCGGGCACTCGGCGCACCCCTCTTCCCACTCGGTGTGGAGGGCGCCGACGACGCCATCCTGGCGATCGACGAACAGGGCCGCGTCTTCGCACTCGACGCCGGCGGCGAGTGGCACCTGGGCGACAACCTCGACGCGGCCCTCACCACGCTGATCACCGGCGCCGCGCCACCGCGCGTCGGCGACGACGGCACCTGGCGGCTCTGAACCCACCTGTGGCCGGGCTCCGCATTCAGCTTCCGCCCTTTCCCCGGTACGCGTAACCGGCCACTCGCCGGATCCGCGCCGTCCCACGCGACGCGGCCACCCGGCCCAGGGTGCGGACCTCGCCCGCAGAGATCGCTATCGAGTGAGCCGGTTGACCGGAAGCCGCCCGGCTAGAATAGTAAGGCGTGTGCCTAAGTATCACGACGAGATCGACGCCGTGCTCCGCGCACTCGCGGATCCGACGCGCAGGGCCGTCGTGGAACGGCTGGCGAGATCCCCGGCCGTCGTGTCCGAACTCGCGGCGCCGTTCTCGATGGCCCTGCCGTCGCTCATGCAGCACCTGCGCGTCCTCGAGAACGCGGGACTGGTCACGTCGCAGAAGCAGGGACGCGTCCGCACCGTGAGCTTGCGACCCGGCGCCTTCGACGTCCTGCACCTGTGGCTCGACGAGCAACGAACCCCCGCGGAACGCCATGCCGATCGGCTCGGCATCCACCTGACCCGGACCACACCGAAGGACACCTGACATGACCCGCGTTCGCATCGACATGTTCGCCTCGCTGGACGGCTACGCCTCGACGACCGGCGGCACCGCCGACAATCCGATGGGAGAGGACTGGGGACGCCTCACGGCTGCCTACGCCGCGACTCGTACGTTCCACGAGCGTGTCCTCGGCGACACCACCGGCGCCGGCACGACCGGCATCGACGACTCTCACGCCGCCGCGCACTTCGACGGCATCGGCGCCGAGATCATGGGCGCGGCCATGTTCGGCCTGCACGCGTTCCCTGACGACCCGGATTGGAAGGGCTGGTGGGGTGACCAGCCGCCGTTCGGGACCCCGGTCTACGTCCTCACCCACACCGCACCGCGCCCGCCGATCCCGATGCAGGGCGGAACGACGTTCCACTTCCGTGACACCACGGTCGAGGACGTGCTCGCGGAGGCGACCGAGGCCGCCGGCGGCTCGGACGTACGCGTCGGCGGCGGCGTCAGCACCGCCCGGGCCTTCCTGCGCGCCGGCCTGGTGGACCACCTGCACGTCATGATCGCCCCCATCCTGCTCGGCCGGGGCACCCGGCTGTGGGACGACCTGCGCGGCCTCGAGCACACCCACAAGGTGACGACGGAAGTGGCCGAGAGCGGCACGATCCACGTCACCTTCACGCGATAGGACGCACCGATGACGATCGAACGCCGACTCGCCCACGCCGGGTTCACTCTGACCCGCGACTACCCCCATCCACTCGAGCGCGTCTGGGATTCGTTCGCCGAGGAGCGGCAGAAGCGGGCCTGGTGGGGCGCCGGTGACGCCGTCGAGCCCAGCGAGTGGGCCTCCGACTTCCGCGTCGGCGGACGCGACATCGCCGAGGGCAGATTCCACGGCGGCCCGGTCTCGCGCTACGAGGCCACCTACACCGACATCGTCGAACACGTCCGCATCGTCACGACGTACGACATGTGGCTCGACGGGATCCACATGTCGACCTCGGTGGCGTCGCTCGAGTTCGAGCCGATCGACGAGGGCACCCGGTTCACGCACGTCGAGCACGGCGTCTTCTTCGACCGGTTCTGGGCCGACGGGCCGAACCGCGAGAAGGGCAGCCGGGGCCTGCTCGATGCTCTGGGCACCTATCTCGCGTGACGCACGGCCGCCGAGCGTGGTGAGTCGCGGCGGGACGGTCCGCCGCGACTCACCACGCGAGAAGAACGGTCAGCCGGCGGTGCAGGTCGGGGTGGGGATGCTGTTGGCGCCGGTCCAGGAACCGAGGAAACCGAAGCTGGTGGAGGCGCCGGCGGCCAGGGTGCCGTTCCAGGCGGCGTTGCGGGCGGTGACCGTGGTTCCGCCGCTGGTGACGGTGGCGCCCCAGGCGTTGGAGACGGTCTGGCCGTTGGCGTAGGTCCAGGTCACGGTCCAGTTCTTGACCGCCGAGGAGCCGGCGGTGACCTTCACGTCGCCCTGGAAGCCGCCCGGCCACTGGCCGGTGACCGCGTAGGTGGCCGTGCAGGCGCCGGCCGGAGTGGACGGGCTCGTCGAGGGCGAGCTGGGCGACCCGCTGGGCTGGGCGCCGAAGATGGTGGCCTCCCGGCTGGTGGCGCGGATGCCGTTGGGGCCGTTGATGATCCGCTCGCCCCAGGTGGTCAGCGACGCGGCGTCGAAGTTGTTCGTCATGTCCAGGATCGGGTCGGTGTTGCCGGCCCAGGACCAGCCGAGGTACCCGATGCCGCGGGCCTGCGCCTCGGCCAGGATGGTCTGGTCGTCGACCTGGCTCGCGTCGAACCGCCAACCGAACTCGCCGATCACCAGCGGCCAGCCGTTGGCCTGGAAGGTGTCCAGGTACGAGCGGATCGACGCGGCCGTGTTGAACACCGAGTACATGTGGATCGACAGCACGGTGTTGTCCTGCGTGTCGGCGTCGAGCACGGTCTGCGCGTTGTCGCGCATCACGTACTGCCAGTCCTGGCCCCAGTTCGGCGCGTCGATCATCAGCAGGTGCTCGAAGCCGTTGGCGCGCATCTTCTGGATGGCGGCGACGGTCGCGGCGGTCCACTGGCCGGCGTTCGTGTTGCCGATCGGCTCGTTGCCGATGTTGATGACGACGTGGTTCTCCTGGCCGGTGAGCACGCTCTTCAGGCCGATCCAGTAGTCGGCGGCCTGGTCCAGGCTGTAGGCGGCGGCGTCCTCCCCGTACCCGGTGGTGTCGTGGTTCTCCAGGACGCAGATGAGCCGGTTCTGCTTGCAGAGGGCGATCACGTTCGTCACGTCGGCGGCGGTGTTGGCGGTCCAGCGCCCGCCGCTGAGCACCACCCGGACCGTGTTGGCGCCGGTCGCCTTGATGTCGGCGAACGAGCCGGTCTGCCCGGCGTACCAGGTGTGCATGTGGTTGATGCCGCGCATGATCAGGGTGTTGCCGTTGGCCTCGACGATGTTGCGGCCCTCGATGTGCAGGCCGGCGGCGGCGTACGCGGGACGGACGAACATCAGCGCGGATGCGGTGAGGGTGATGAGGACGGCGGCGATCGTGGCCAGTCTTCTCTTCATGACCTGCCTCTTCAAGGGGAGATGGACAGCGTGCATCGACGCGTTCCACCCCGCCCGGGCAGCCCCTTCCGCGAAACCTACCCCTCCGCGGCAATCATGGCAATCGATCGGCTCGCGAGCTCAGGCGGCCACCGATCGCCCCCGCTTGTCGCGGTACATGCCCGCGTCGGCCTCGGCGCTCAGCGTGTCGAGGGTGGCCCCGCTCCCGGCTTCCCGGTGTGCCGTGCCGACGCTGACACCGACGGTCACCTCACGGCCGCCGATGTCGATCGGCCGGCGGACGGCGGCGCGGATCCGGTCGGCGACCGGGTCGAGCGCGTCCGCGGCGGTCTCCGGCAGGAGCACCAGGAATTCGTCTCCGCCGATCCGCCCGGCCAGCTCGTCCGGGCCGAGGACGGCGGTGAGGCGGGCGCCGACCTCGTGCAGCAGACGGTCGCCGGCGGCATGCCCGTACGTGTCGTTCACCTGTTTGAACCCGTTGAGGTCGAGCAGCAGCACGCCGAGAGGCCGGCCGGCGCGCTCGTCGGCGTAGGTCGCGAGCTGTGCCCGGTTCGGCAGTCCGGTGAGCCCGTCGTGAGTGGCCTGGTGCTGCAGCGCCCGCCGGGTCCGGTTGAGGTCCTTGAGGTGCCGGTCCAGCGACGACGACTGGGTCCCGGTGATGATCGCGATCATGAAGTTGACGCCGGCCACGAACGTCAGGTCGTGCGAATCCGGCACGAGCAGAGCGAAGCCGAGCGAGGTGGCGATGAAGACCAGCATGGCGCCGAGGAGCTGGTGCCGCAGCGCGGCCACCGCCACGGCCAGGGCGAAGAGGGGCCAGGCCGCCGTGGCGCCGACCCCGGAGGCGAGCACCACGGTGCCCAGCATCGTCGCGGTGTCGAGGGTGACCTGGGCCGCGCTGAGCCGCTTGTACCACTGCGCGCCCGGCTTGCGGCGGCTGACGAGCGAGAAGACGTTGGCGACGGCCATCGCGGCGATCCCCGCGTAGCAGGCCGCACGCAAGCCGCCGGCGGAGGCCATGCCGTCGCCGGCGACAGCCATACCGGTGAAGACCATCCCGAGGCTCCGGGAGATCAGGGACGCGGTCTCGATCGTGCGCCGCCGTTTGAGCAGCGCGTCGTCGTCGACCGGAGCGGCCCCGCGCCGGATCAGCAGCGTACGCATGAGTCCTCCATCGGCAGTAGTCCGCGAGTCTTGAGCGGAAACGGCGGAGGGGGCCGGCCGAGAGACTCGGCCGACCCCCTCCCATGGACGTCTCAGAACTTGAACGCGCCGACCAGGGTGCGCAGCTCCTCGGCGGTACGCGACACCTCGGTGCTGGCCTCGCGGGTCTGGTTGACCCCGCCGACGGTGGCGGCGCTGGCCGACGAGACGTCGCTGATGTTGGTGGCGATGCGCTGCGAACCGGCGGCGACCTCGGCGATGCTGCGGCTCATCTCGCCGGTGGTCGCGGTCTGCTCCTCCACCGCCGAGGCGATGGTGGTCTGGAAGTCGTTGATCTGGGCGATGACCTCGGAGATGCGGTTGATGACCTCGACCGCGCCGCCGGTGTCCTGCTGGATCGCGTTGACCCGGCTGCCGATGTCCTCGGTGGCGCGGGCGGTCTCCTGGGCGAGGTCCTTGACCTCGGAGGCGACGACGGCGAAGCCCTTGCCGGCGTCCCCGGCGCGCGCGGCCTCGATGGTGGCGTTGAGGGCGAGCAGGTTGGTCTGCTCGGCGATCGACGTGATCAGCTTGATGACGTTGCCGATCTCGGCGGACGACTCGCCGAGCTGGCGGATGGTGTCGGTGGCGCGGGCGGCCTCGGCCACCGCGATCGAGGCGACCTGCGCCGCGTCGGCCGCGTTCCGGGAGATCTCGCGGATGGACAGGCCCATCTCCTCGCTGCCGGCGGCGACGGTCTGCACGTTGCGGGAGATCTCGTCGGCCTCGATCGAGGCGGAGGTGCTCTGCCGGTCGGTGTTGTCGACGGCGGAGGCGATCTCGCCGGAGACGGCGGCCAGCTCGGTGGAGGCGGCGGCCAGGCTGTCGGCGTCGTGGGCGATGGTCTGCATCGACTCCCGGAGCTTGTCCAGCGAGCTGTCCAGGCCGGTGGCCATGACGCCGAGCTCGTCGCGGCTGGTGATGCCGCTGCGCACGGTGAGGTCACCCTTGGCGAGGGCGTCGATGACGGCGCCGAGCTTGCGGATCGGCCCGAGGATCGAGCGGACCATCGGTACGGCCATGCCGATCAGCAGGGTCATGCCGAGCACCGCGACGATGATCGCCGTGTTGCGGGTCGAGCTGACCGTGCTCGCCATGTGGTCCTTCTCCGCGGCGACGGCGGCGTCCACCTTCTCGCCGAGCGCGTCGAGCGCGTCGTCGGTCTTGTTGTTGCGCTCGGCGATCTCGTCGGTCCGGTTGATCACCGATTTGGGGTCGGCCACCCCGGCCGCGACGAAGTCGGTGATGAACGTGTTGAAGTCCTCGAAGTCCGGCCGGCTGCTCTGGAACTCCTGCAGCAGCGCGGTCGGCAGGCCGCAGGCGACGATCGCGTCGGCGGCGTCGACCGACGACTGCACGTCGTCGACGGCGTCGCCGCTCACGTCGTGGCCGAGGGCCGACCGGTAGGCGTCGACCTTGAGTTCGCTCTGCCGGTTGTTCAGGTGGTTGATGGCGGCTCGGCACGCCTCCAGGGCCCGCATCTCCTCGGCCTGGTCGCGGATGCTCGACTGGCCGATCAGGGTGATCGTGGCCATGGCACCGAGCGCGACCGCTCCGGTCGCGACGATGGCGCCCAGCCGTTTGGCGGTGCCTATGTTCTGTAACCCGCGCATCTGCCCTCCTTAGCATCCGACGTACGGACCATCGGGCGTGGCGCGGCTCACCTGAGGGCTGGAGTACAAGCCCTCATGTCCGACCTTTGCCGGTTCGACCGCTACCGGTGCAGACGCCGGGTCCAGTCGGCCGGGACGGAACCGGCCGGGCCGGGCGCGGGCTGGTCGGCGGGGTGGCTGGCCGGCGGGGCCAGCACCGGGCCGGAGCCGGCCTGCTCACTACGGTAGTCCCAGAACCAGTCCTCGCCGGGCTCGAACGACTGGATCACCGGGTGGCCGGTCTCCTTCCAGTGCGCGGTGGCGTGCTGGGAGGGCGAGCTGTCGCAGCAGCCGACGTGGCCGCACCGGGCGCAGCGGCGCAGGTGGAACCACCAGCCGCCGCCGGCGGTGCACTCCTGGCAGCCGGGGCCGGACGGCGGGACGTCGGTCTGGATGGGTGCGTCGCTGGTCGTCACGCCGGAGAACCTATCAACGGGCGCGGTCGTAGGCTTCCTGCGCCTGGCGGGCCGTGCCGATCTCGCCCTCGACCAGCTCGATCAGCTCGACGAGTTTGGCGGCGACGCGGGCACCGAGATCGGTCAGGCTGTACTCCACCCGGGGTGGGATGGTGGCCTGCACCTCACGCCGGACCAGCCCGTCGCGCTCGAGCGCCTGCAACGTCTGGGCCAGCATCTTCTCGCTGACCCCGTCGACCCGGCGGCGCAGCGCGTTGAACCGCAGCGAGCCCTCGTGCAGCGCGGCCAGCGCCAGGGTGCCCCAGCGGCCGGTGATGTCGGCGAGCACGCCGCGGGAGGCGCAGTCCCGCGCGAAGACGCTGGCGATGAGGTCGTCGTCCACACCACGCATCCTAGCAGCGCTGCGAGAAAGTTTGCGCTTTCTAAAAGTTAGTGCCATCCTTTCGGTAACCGCTTGAAGAAGCCCGAGCCAGCTCGAAGAAGTCCGAGCCCGCTCTAAGAAGTCTGAAACAGGGAGTCACCATGACCATCGCCGTCACCGGAGCCACCGGACACCTGGGCCGCCTCGTCGTGGACGCGCTGATCGCCCGCGGCACCGCGCCCGGCGAGATCGTCGCCGCCGTCCGGGACACCGCGAAGGCCGCCGGCCTGATCGCCCAGGGCGTGCAGGTGCGCGAGGCCGACTACGACCGCCCGGAGACCCTGGCCGCCGCGTTCGCCGGGGTGGACCGGCTGCTGCTGATCTCCGGCAACGCGGTCGGCCAGCGGATCCCGCAGCACACCGCCGTGATCGAGGCCGCCAAGGCCGCGGGCGTGGGCTTCCTGGCCTACACCAGCATCCTGCGGGCCGACACCTCACCGATCGGGCTCGCGCCGGAGCACTCGGCCACCGAGGAGCTGATCCGGGCGTCCGGGATCCCGTTCGCGCTGCTGCGCAACGGCTGGTACGTGGAGAACTACGCGGGCTCGTTCGGCCCGGCGATCAGCAGCGGCACGCTCTACGGCGCCGCCGGGGACGGCCGGATCGCCGCGGCGACCCGCGCCGACTTCGCCGAGGCCGCCGCGGTCGTCCTGATCAGCGGCGAGACCGGGGTGTACGAGCTGGCCGGCGACGAGCGGTTCACCCTGGCCGGCCTGGCCGCCGAGGTGGCCCGGCAGTCCGGCAACCCGGTGGCCTACCAGGATCTGCCGGGCGCCGACTACCAGGCGGCGCTGGCCGGCGCCGGGGTGCCGGAGGGCTTCGCGGCGCTGCTGGCCGACACCGACGTCAAGATCCGCGACGGGCACCTGGACGACGCGACCGGCACCCTGGCCCGCCTGATCGGCCGCCCGACCACCCCGCTGGCCGACGCGGTGGCCGCCGCCCTCAAGAACTAGCTCCCGCGGGGCCGACCACTCAGGGCTTGACGCCGGCGGGCTCGGTCACGTCGGCGAAGGAACCGTCCAGGGCGGCGACCGCCGCGTCGGCGCCGACCCGCAGCGCCACCCCGTGCTCGCCCGCGCCGAGACTGACCGTCCGGCCGCGCAGCGTCTCGTCGGCGATCACCGGCCACGGCCGGCGTGACCCGAACGGCGTGATGGTGCCCCGCTCGTACCCGGTGGCGTCGCGGGCGGTAGCCGCATCCGGCATCGACAGCCGGTTCACCCCGAGCAGGGCCCGCAGTTTCGGCCAGGAGATCGCCCGGTCGCCGGGGACGAGCACGAACAGGTAGTCGTCCTCGGCCCGGCGGACCACCAGGGTCTTCACCAGATCGCGGATCTCGACCCGGCGGGCGGCGGCGGCCTCGGCCACGCTGCTCACCGGGCCGTGCCGGATCACGTCGTGCTCGATCCCGCTGGCTTCGACGGCGTCGACGGCGGTCGTCACAGTAGGCTCCCTGATATGTCCAAGCCTCGATTGCAGCCCGGCCCGGACCATCCGATCACGATCACCCCGACCGGCGGAAGGGTGACGGTCACCGCCGGCGGGACGGTGGTGGCCGACACGGCGAACGCGCTCACCCTGCAGGAGGCGAGCTACCCCCCGGTGCAGTACATCCCGCTCGCCGACGTGGACCGGAGCCTGCTCACCCGCAGCGACAAGCAGACCTACTGCCCCTACAAGGGCGACGCCGGTTACTACTCCCTGCCGGGCGCCGCGGACGCGGTCTGGGAATACACCGATCCGTACGACGCCGTCGCCGGCATCCGCGGACATGTCGCCTTCTACCCCGACAAGGTGGAACTGCGGATCGCGGATCGCACGGCCGCCGGCTGATACCGATCCACCTCGTACGGCGTATAGAGCGAAATGCGATCAATCGTGCCCGCGAATCGATCCCGCAGCCCGGCGGCCACGGCCGCCGGGTCACCGGCCACCGCGAAGCACTCCAGCACGTCGTCGGTGATCGCGGCGGCCATCTCGTCCCACGATCCGCGCCGCGACAGCAGATTGAGCCGGTCCGCCAGCTCACCCCACCCGTGCAGCTCCAGCACCGGCCGGTAAGCGGGCGTCGACGCGTAGAACGCGATCTGCCCCCGGACCGCCCGTTCGGCCCGGGCCCGGTCCTCCGCGGTGGCGCCGAGCACCACCATCGGGCTCATCTCGATCCGGAATCCGTCCAGGTCACCGCCGCGCGCCTCGCGCAGCGCCGGGACTATGCGCTCCCGGAGATAGGTCGGGCTGGTCAGCGGGTGCACGAGCAGACCGTCGGCGGCCCGCCCGGCGGCCGCCACCATCCGCTCCCCCACCGCGGCGAGGTGCACCGCGGGGCTGCCGAACGGGTTGGGGCCCGGGTCGAAGAACTCGGTCATCAGCGTGTGCCGGTAGAACGTCCCCCGGAACATCAGCCGCTCCCCGGTGGCCCAGGCGTGCCAGATCGCCCGCAGCGCGGCCACGAACTCCTCCATCCGGGCGGCGGGCCGGCTCCACGGCATCGCGAAACGGCGTTCGATGTGCGGCCGCACCTGCGAGCCGAGCCCGAGCCGGAACCTGCCCTCGGAGATCAGTTGCAGGTCGTTGGCGAGCACCGCGACGGTCATCGGGTTGCGGGCGAACGCCACGGCGATCGCCGACTGCAGCGAGATCCGGGTGGTGGCCCGGGCGACCAGGGCGAGCGTGGTGAAGACGTCGTGCCTGGTCTCCGCCGCGTTGAAGCCGTCATATCCGACCTGTTCCGCCGACACGGCCGCGGCCTCGGCCGCCAGCGGTGTGGCCGCGACCGGCGCGGCGAAGTCGACAAGCATCATCCACGAATACCAGATCTTGACTCTGACACCGTGTCAGGCAGTGAACTCGGAGCCAACATGTTCGCCATCGGAGACTTCGCCCGTCACGGCCGCGTGTCGGTCCGCATGCTGCGTCACTACGACGCCATCGGGCTGCTGCGGCCGGCCCACGTCGACCCGGTCACTGGATACCGCCGTTACAGCGCCGCCCAGCTGGCCCGGCTCAACCGGATCATCGCCCTGAAGAACCTCGGGTTCACGCTGCAGCAGGTGCACGACATCGTCGCCGGCACGCTGAGCACCGAGGAGCTGCGGGGCATGCTGCGGCTGCGCCGGGCCGAGCTGGCGGCGGCGGTGACCGCGTCGGAGGCCCGGCTGGCGCAGGTCGAGGCGCGGCTCCGGGCCATCGAGAGTGAGGGACACATGCCCACCAACGAGGTCGTCATCAAGCGCATCCCGCCGGTCCGGGTCGCGGAGATCACCGCGGTCGCGGCCAGTTACGAGCCGGAGGACATCGGGCCGGTGATCGGCCCGCTCTACGACGAGCTGTGCCGGCGGATGGAGTCGGCAGGCGTCACACCGTCCGGTCCGGGAATCGCCTACTACGTGGACGCGCCGGAGGGCGGGGTCACCGTGCATGCCGCGATCGAGGTCGCCGCCGACCGGGGTTCAGGCGATCTCGAGGTACGGGACCTCCCGGTGATCGAGGAGGCGGCGACGATCGTGCACCACGGCCCGATGGAGGCGATCGTCCCGGTGGAGCAGGGTCTGGCCCGCTGGGTCGAAGCGAACGGGTACACCGCCCTGGGGTACGCCCGCGAGGTCAACCTGGAGTGCCCGGAGCGGAAGGAGGACTGGGTGACCGAGCTGCAGCTGCCGGTCAGGAAGGTCTGACCGCGGCCCGGATGGCGTCGGCCATGACCTCGGCGGTCACCGCCCGCAGCAGGTCGAGGTCGGCGCCGTCCACCTCGCCGGTGGCCAGGGCGACCACCGCGTCACCGTCGTAACGGGAGTGCGCCGGGTGCAGGGCCCGGGCGAATCCGGTGTGGCCGCTCTGCGCGAGCAGGTGGCAGTCGGCCTTGCTCAGCCGGGCGTCGGTGAGCACCACGGCGATCGTGGTGTTCTGCACCGGGAACGGCGCCCGCACCGACTCCACCGGGACGCTGTCCCCGGTCAGCACGTCACCCCACGCGTTGACCACGGCGATCGCCTCGACGGTCGCGGCGCCGACCCGGCCGGTGGCCCGGCCCACCCCGCCCGGTGACAGGACGCCGCGCCACTTGCCGACGGTGGCGCCGGTGCCCGCGCCGACCGCGCCGGTGCGGAACGGCTCCCCGCTCAGGGCCGCGAGCGCCGCGGCACGGCCCTCGGCGGCGCCGGGCGGTTCGGTCGCCACCGATCCGTCGAAGAGGGACATGCCGACGACGATCGGGACCGGCCCGAGGTCGGTCGGGAAGCCCTGGCCGCGTTCGCGTAGCAGTCGCATCACCCCGTCGCCGGCGGCCAGGCCGAACGCCGAGCCGCCGGACAGCACCACCGCGTCCACCCGGTCGACCAGGCGGCCCGGCTCGAGCAGGGCGAACTCGCGGGTGGCCGGGGCGCCGCCGCGCACCTCTCCGGACGCGACGGTGCCCGGCGGCGGCAGGATCACGGTGACGCCCGTCCCGTCGCCGGTCCAATGGCCGGCCCAGGCGGACAGCAGTTGCGGCGCGCTCATCGAGGAAAACCGTACCCGTGTCCCACGTTCTGCCGGGGGATGTCTGGGTAAGCACTCGGGTTGATCCCGATGTCACACAGAACGGAAAACCATATGGAGCCGACCGTTCCCAGCCCGAAGGTGAAGCAGGACGCCGAGAGCAGCCCGGTGAAGGAGTCGCTGGCAACGGTCCGCGGACTCCAGACCGGCGACCATCTGACCTCCGGCCAGGGCGTCCGTCTCCCGGACACCGATCACTCCCTGAAGGCCGGGCCGCGCGGGCCGGCGCTGCTGGAGGACTTCCACCTGCGCGAGAAGATCACCCACTTCGACCACGAGCGGATCCCGGAACGAGTGGTCCACGCCCGGGGCTCCGGCGCGTACGGCACGTTCACCTCGTACGGGACCGCGGCGTCCGTGACCAAGGCGCCGTTCCTGGCCGAGAAGGACCGGGAGACCGAGGTCTTCGTCCGGTTCTCCACCGTGCTCGGCTCGCGCGGATCCGCCGACACGGTGCGTGACACCCGCGGCTTCGCGACCAAGTTCTACACCCCCGAGGGCACGTTCGACCTGGTCGGCAACAACATGCCGGTGTTCTTCATCCAGGACGCGATCAAGTTCCCGGACCTGATCCACGCCGCGAAGTGGCACCCGGACCGGGAGATCCCGCAGGCGCAGACCGCGCACGACACGTTCTGGGACTTCGTGTCGCTGCACACCGAGGCCACCCACCACGTGATGTGGGCGATGTCGGACCGCGGCATCCCGCGCTCGTACCGGACCATGGAGGGCTTCGGCGTCCACACGTTCCGGCTGGTCAACGCCGAGAACGAGACGGTGCTGGTGAAGTTCCACTGGAAGCCGGTCGCCGGGGTGCACTCGCAGGCCTGGGAGGAGACCCAGATCACCGGCGGCGTCGACCCGGACTTCCACCGCCGCGACCTGGCCGACTCGATCGACGCGGGGCTGTTCTACGAGTACGAGCTGGGCATCCAGGTGATGCCGGACAGCGGCGACGAGACGTTCGAGGGCATCGACCTGCTCGACGCGACGAAGATCGTGCCGGAGGAGCTGGCGCCGGTGCAGCCGATCGGCAAGCTGGTGCTGAACCGGAACCCGGACAACTTCCACGCCGAGACCGAGCAGATCGCGTTCCACATGGGAAACCTGGTGCCGGGCATCGAGGTCACCAACGACCCACTGCTGCAGGGCCGGCTCTTCTCCTACCTGGACACCCAGCTCAGCCGCCTGGGCGGGCCGAACTTCACCCAGCTGCCGATCAACCGGCCGCACGCGCCGGTGAACGACAACTTCCGGGACGGCCTGCACCAGAGCGTCGTGCACCGGGGCATCGCGCCGTACCTGCCGAACAGCCTCGCCGGCGAGGAGGGCCCGGTCCCGGCCGGGCCGGAGAAGGGCGGGTACGTCCACCTGCCCAAGCCGGTCCTCGGCGACAAGGTGCGGGCCAACCCGGTCTCCTTCGCCGATCACTACACGCAGGCGGCGCTCTTCTACGCCAGCCTCAGCCCGATCGAGCAGGACCACATCGCGGAGGCGTTCACGTTCGAGCTGAGCAAGTGCTACGAGCAGGCGATCCGCGTACGCATGCTGTCCGTCCTGGCGAACGTGAACAGTGAGCTGACCGCGAAGGTCGCCGCGGGCCTGGGTCTGCCGGCTCCCGAAGGGAAGCCGCCGGTCACGGTGACGCCGTCGCCGGCGCTGGCGCAGATCACCGACCGGGTGTGGCCGATCGCCGGCCGGGTCGTCGGCATCATCGGCACGCCGGACAAGCAGGCGGAGGCGCTGCAGAAGGCGCTGAAAGCCCAGGGCGTGGTGGTACGGGTGATCGCGCCGGTCGGCGGCCCCGGTGTGGAACGCACGTTCCAGACCGCCCGGTCCGTGGAGTTCGACGCGGTGATCGCCGCGACCGCCACCACCGACCTCCAGATGACGGTGCTGCTGCAGGAGGCGTTCCGCCACCTCAAGCCGATCGGCGTGTGGGGCAAGGGCGAGCAGCTGCTGGCCAACGCCGGCATCGACCTGAAGGCCCCGGGCATCCTGCCGGACCCGGACGCGGAGACCCTGGCCGCCGCGCTCGGCCGGCACCGGGTGTGGGAGCGGGTGCCGCTGCTCAAGCCGGCCGCATCGTCCGCCGGTTCCTGATACCCGGCGTTTCGACCAGGGCGGTGCTCAGCCGGACGCCGGCTGAGCACCGCCCTGTCGGCTGTCTCAGTGCCGGATGCGGGCCAGGGCCAGCTCGGCGGCTGCCTCAGTGCCGGATGCGCGCCAGGGCCAGCCCGGCGGCTGCCTCAGTGCCGGATGCGGGCCAGGGCCAGCCCGGCGAGGCTGCAGAACGCGGTGAGCCAGGCGAGCGGCAGCACGGCGAACACGGCGATGCCGAGGATTCCGGCCGGCGAAACGTTAAGGGCCAGCAGAGCGGCGCCGATGAAGACGAGCACGGCGACGGCGGCCACCTGGAGGAAGGTGCGGCTGGGCAAGGCGGGCTCCGGAGAGTTCAGAGGGAGCCGCAACCATGCCTCGTCCCCGCGATCCGCGGCAACAGCCGCATCGGCCGATGATCTCCACCGTCCGGCCGACGATCATTCCCTCCATCGATGATCTCCGTGTCAATGATCACCATGAAGATTCATGGACGTCTTTCTCCGGCATTCGCGGGCCGAACACCTTCGCGAAGGCGGGCGTGAACCTCACCCTGGCGGACAACTGGGTCACCTACCAGTCCTACGGCGGCAACCGCGCGATCTCCTGGTACCGCCATCCGAGCAACGGCCGCTACCTGAAGTTCAACCCCTACCCCATGGAGTACGGCGCCATCAGCGGCTGCGGTTACGCCTGAGTCACGGCGTCGTGGCGCGGCGGCACCCACCGCGCCACGACGTGCACGTCACTTCACGACGCTTGCCGACTCCGTCGTGTCGCCCTCGATGGTGGCCGGCTCGGACGTGGTGAGCGCCGGGGCGCGGCCGGTGGCGATCTCGATGCGGCGCGGCCGGGCGGCCTCGGCGACCGGAATCGTCACGGTCAGCACGCCGTCCTGCCAGGTGGCGTCGATCTTCGCCAGGTCCAGGCCGTCGCCGAGGGTGATGCGGCGCTCGAAGGCGCCGGTCAGCCGCTCGCGGCGCACCCACTGGACGTCCGCGTCGGTGCGGGCGGTGCGCTCGGCCTTGATGGTGAGGACCCGTCCGTCCACGTCCACGGAGACCGAGCCCGGGTCGATGCCGGCGAGGTCGCAGTGCAGGACGAAGTGGTCACCGGACCGGTACAGGTCCATCGGCATCGCCACGGCGGCGGCGCCGCTGACGCCGGGGGTGCCCAGCATCTGACCGGCCAGGCGGTCGAACTCGCGGAAAGGATCGAAAGTCAGCACCACGATCAACCTCCTCGATGCGGCCGCCGGGCTCTCCGGCGGCACGTGGCGCTCGGCTGACAATTCTCGCCGAGGTGGCTAGGTCGGATCGATCTGCACCAGATCTCTGACCAGCGCCTACGAGTTATTTTTTAGCACTGTCACCGACCGAGTGCCAGCCCCTCGCCAAGATTTTCAGCGACCGTACGGAAGCCGGTGTTGCCGGTCGACGAATCGGGCGTGTTGGACGAGCGGGCGGCGTTGCGGTAGCGGTTGCAGTATGAGTCGTGGCAGAGGTAAGAGCCACCACGGATCACCTTCGCCGCGCCCTCGGCGGGCCCGCGCGGGTCCTCCACGGGCGACTGGGCGTAGTAGGTGGGCGAGAACCAGTCGGCGACCCACTCCCACACGTTGCCGACCGGCTGCCACAGGCCGTACCCGTTCGGCTCGAAGGAACGGACCGGCGCCGTGGTGATCCAGCCGTCGGCACCGGTGTTGGCCAGCGGGAACTCGCCCTGCCAGATGTTCAGCGCATGCCTCTCGGCCGGCAGCTCGTCACCCCACGGATAACGCCGCGAGGGCAGGCCGCCACGGGCGGCGGCCTCCCACTCGGCCTCCGACGGCAGGCGCCGGTTCGCCCAGGCACAGTAGGCCCGCGCGTCGTCCCAGCTCACGTGCACGACCGGATGATCGTCGGCGGCGGTGTCGGACGGGCCGCCGGGGTGCGCCCAGTCCGCGCCCTCGACACCGAGCCACCACGGGGTGCCGTGCAGCCGGCCGGCGACCCGGTCCGGGTCGGTGAGGGCGAGATGGAAGACGGCGGACCAGCCGTAGCGCTCGGCGTCGGTGCGGAAGCCGGTGGCGTCCACGAACGCGCGGAAGTCGGCGACGGTCACCGAGGTGGCGTCGATCGTGAACGCGGGGACGCGTACCTCGTGAACGGGTCGCTCGCCGTCGCCCGGCACGCCGTCGCCGTGCGCGTCACCCATCGCATAGGTCTGGGCGGGCACCGCGACCTGCTCGATCGCGTGCACGCCCACGCCGGGGGCCGGCATGGGCGACACGGCGGACGATCGGCCGGACGACGGCGTACAGCAACTCATGGCCCATAGGGTAACTAGGATTTGCCGCCGGTCCCGGCCGGGGTGCGCCCGGCAGCCACCACGTCGCATGATCATGGAGGGCCCGGCCGTGGCCACGGAATGCGGCGCCGGCTCGCCCCGGCACGTCGCGGGCAGCGAGCGGCCGGCTTCGGTCAGAGCAGCATGTTGACGACGACGGTCAGCACGACCGACGCCAGGATCGAGATGAGCAGCATGCCGAGGCAACCCGCGCCGCCGCCGAGAAACCGGACTTCCATATTGCCGATACGCACGCCACTGGTCTACCCACCCGGCTCATCGCCACACCCCCACCCCGCCGACGGAAGTCGCGGCACGCCGACGACCGGAGAAGCCACACGGTGGATCCGCACGCCCGTGACAGCCGGCGCGGGCGGTGTGCGAAGGTGGCCGGCATGACACCTGATCAGCATGCGGTTCGCGCCGCGGAACTCGCCGCTGAAGCCGAACGCCTGTACCAGATCTGCCTGGTCGACTACCAGACCAACATCAACGAGGACGACCATTCGGACGAACCGCACGTCCCGAGCGCTGACCTGGCGATGCTCACCGCCACCACCCAGCTCGCTCAGGTGCACGCCACCCTCTCTCTGCGCGCGCCGACAGCCGCGAACGCCTGACGTCCACGGACGCGAGCGCCCACCGCCCCGGCGCCGGCCGGTGTCCCGGCCCGGCCGCGGATCACGTGTTCCGGCCGGGCCGGTGGCCTCACCGCCGGGTGGTGCGGCTCAGCGCCGGCGGAATCCGCTCAGATACCCGGAGCGGACGCCCGCGCCAGGGATTCCGCAGCGGCCGGCGGCTGCGGACAGAGGCAGAAACCTCGGTCGAGCAGGAGCCTGGCGCGGGCCGCCGTGTACTCCGCCCGGTCGCGCGCGGCCACCGGCCGGCCACAGGAGCCGCATACGCGGACACCGGCCGTCTCCGGGACCACCGCACCGGCGTGATGGACCATCTTCATGTTCATCGCAAGGCCTCCCTGCCGTACAGCGAGCTCATGGCGGTTCTGTAGTGCCCGAGACACGGCCCGTCAAAGCGGTTCCGGCTGTGACGAGCCACCCATCCGAGGTGAAGAGGGGCCGCGTCGGGGCAGCCGGCGTGACGACGTCCACAGACCCGGATGCGAGCGCCCGCGCGCGCTCCTCCCACTCGATCGGTAGGTTATGGCCATGAGCATTGGTTTCGGGGTTTTCGTGCCGCAGGGATGGCGGATGGACCTGGTCGAGATCGCCGACCCGGTCGAGCAGTACGAGGCGATGACGGCGGTGGCGAAGCTAGCCGACGCCGGGCCGTGGGATTCGGTATGGGTCTACGACCACTTCCACACCGTCCCCGAGCCCACCATCAACACCACCTTCGAGGCCTGGACGGTCAGCTCCACCCTGGCCCGGGACACCAGCCGGGTGAACATCGGCCAGATGGTCGGCTGCAACGGCTACCGGCATCCCGCCCTCTACGCCAAGATCGCGTCGACGGTGGACGTGGCCAGTCACGGGCGCCTCTACGCCGGCCTGGGCGCCGGATGGTACGAGCACGAGTGGAAGGCCTACGGTTACGAGTGGGCCGAGGTGCCGGAGCGGATGCGCGCCTTCCGGGAGGCCGTCCAGATCGTCCACAAGATGTGGACCGAGGAGCGCCCGGTCTTCGAGGGCAAGCACTACCACATCGACCAGCCGATCAACGAGCCGAAGGGCGTCCGTAAGCCGCACCCGTCGTTCTGGCTCGGCGGCGGCGGCGAGAAGGTCACCCTCAAGCTGGTCGCGCAGTACGCCGACGGCTCCAACTTCGGCAACGGCGACCCGGAGATCTTCCGGCAGAAGGCCGCCATCCTGCGCGACCACTGTGACAACCTGGGCCGCGACTACGACCGGATCAAGAAGTCGACCAGCTTCAACCTCGACCTCGAGACGTCCACCGCGGACAACATCGCCAAGCTGGAGAAGCTCGTCGAGGCCGGCGCGAACTACGTGATCGTCTACATCCCGCGGGTCGCCTACGACCACGAGCCGCTGCTGCGGTTCGCCGAGGAGATCATCCCGCAGTTCTCCTGACCCGGGATCGAACCCTTCGCGGGGTACGGCGCAAACCGCGACCCGGCACACGCGAGCCCTCGACGATCCGGCCGGATCGTCGAGGGCTCCCCCGTCTCCAGCGAGTTCGATACCGTCGCGTCCGGCTGGTTGTCAGTGCTGTCTCGATCGCCTTGGAGCCAGCACTGACAACCAGCCGGGCAAGATCCGCCGCAATCGGACGGACCCGTCGCTTCACGACATCGCCCGCTCCTCCACGCCACGACCCTCCACGCACCGACCGGCACGGGTTGCGTGGTGACGCGCGGCGCGATTTGAACGCAAGTCACGACGGACCTGCGCTATGGGGTTGCGTGGTGACCTACAGCGCTCGGATGTGCTGAGCCAGCACCGACCACCCGCCAAACAACATCCACGGCCAGCAGGACCGACCCATTCACGCGCGGGGCGGGGGCACGCGCGGGGCGGGGGCACGCGCGGGGCGGGGGCACGCGCGGGGCGGGGGCACGCGCGGGGCGGGGGCACGCGCGGG
>NZ_BOMZ01000073.1 GCF_016862455.1 Actinoplanes utahensis | reverse complement strand
CGGGGGCACGCGCGGGGCGGGGGCACGCGCGGGGCGGGGGCACGCGCGGGGCGGGGGCACGCGCGGGGCGGGGGCACGCGCGGAGCGGGGCGTGTCACACCCGTACCAAGGAAAGTGTGGTGGGAATGTCTGTTTCGGTGCAAGAAACTGAAGTGGGAGCGGTCCCACGTTCACCAGGCGTTTCTCCACAGAGTACGGCGTGGCAGAATTTCGGTGCCAGTTTCCGAAAGTTGCAGCCGAGCCAGGTCGGCGGTAAGGAGCACCCCCGTGGCCGTTGGCAGGGGCAGAGTGACCATCGCGGCCATCGCGGAAGCCGCGGGCGTGTCCGTTCCCACCGTGTCCCGGGTGCTCAACGGACGGACCGACGTCTCCCCCGCGACCCGCGAGCTGATCGAGCGGCTGCTACGAGAGCACGATTACCGGCCCCGCAACTCTCGGCATACCGGGCGGGCTCGGCTGGTCGACCTGGTCTTCGATGACCTGGACAGCCCGTGGGCCCTGGAGCTGGTCCGGGGCGTCGAGGACGTGACGCATGCCGCCGGGGTCGGCACCGTGGTGTCGCAGGTGCACCGGCGCAGCAGCGCCACCCGCCAGTGGCTGCAGAACCTGCGGGCCCGCGCCTCCGACGGCGTCATCTTCGTGACCTCCGACGTGGCGGAGCCGGTGCACAGCGAGCTGCACCGGCTCAAGGTCCCGGTGGTGATCATCGATCCGGCCGGCGGGGTTGCGGCGGACGTGCCGACCATCGGGGCGACGAACTGGTCGGGTGGCCGCACCGCCACCGATCACCTGTTGGAGCTGGGTCATCGGCGGATCGGTTTCGTCGGCGGCCCGCGCAACCTGTTGTGCAGCCGCGCCCGTCTGGACGGTTACCGGTCGGCGATGGAGGCCGCCGGGGTGCGGGTCGACGAGGAGCTGGTCACGGTCGGCGACTTCAAGTACGAGTCCGGTTTCGAGACCGGTTCCCGCCTGCTCGACCTGCCCGGCCCGCCGACCGCGATCTTCGCCTCCAGCGATCTGATGGCGCTCGGCGTGTGCGAGGCGGCCCGGCGGCGCGGCCTGCGGGTCCCCGACCAGCTCAGTGTGGTCGGTTTCGACGACCTGCCGGAGTCGCGGTGGGCGTCGCCGCCGCTGACGACGGTGCGCCAGCCGCTGGCCGAGATGGGGGCGCTCGCCGCGCGTACCATCCTGCGGCTGTCGCGCGGCGAGACCATCGAGAACCCGCGGGTCGAGCTGGTCACCAAGCTGATGGTGCGGGAGAGCACCAGGCCCCGCCCGCTGGACTCCGACGTGCCGCGGCCGGGCCCGGGCGGCGCCTGACCTCCACCATGACCGGCTGGTTCCGGTTGCTGTCTGGAGCGTGTCGAGACAGCAACCGGAACCAGCCGGAGGTAGTGACCGCAGCCCACGGCCGAGCCTGAGCCGCAGCCAGCCGAGCCTGGGCGGCAGCCGACCGAGCGTGAGCAGCCCACGGCCGGGCCTGGGCAGCAGCCGGCCGAGCCTGGACGGCACCCGGCTGAGTTCGGGCGCCGCCCAGGGACCGATCACCTCACTTGCTGAAGCCGGCGGTCAGACCGCTGAGCAGTTGACGGCGGCCGAGCACGTAGAGGGTGAGGATCGGCAGCGCCGTCAGCACGACCGACGCCAGCACCGCGGGGATGTTGACGCTGTACTGTCCCTGGAACTCCCAGAGCGCGAGCGGCAGGGTGCGCTGTTCGGGGCTCTGGGTGAGGATCAGCGGCAGCACGAAACCGTTCCACACGGTCAGGCCCTGGTAGATGGTGACCGTCACCAGCGCGGGCCGGGTGAGCGGGAAGGCGAGCCGCCACAGGGTGCCCCACTCGGTCGCGCCGTCCATCCGCATCGATTCGAAGAGTTCCTTGGGCACGTCGCGGATGAAGTTGCCGAGCACCAGCACGGACAGCGGGATGGCGAACGCCAGCGAGGGCATGATGATCGCCCCGAGGGTGTCGTACATCTGGATCTTGATGATGATCAGGTAGATCGGGATGATCACGGCCTGCAGCGGGATCGCCAGGCCCATCAGGAACAGCCCGTTCACCCCGCGCAGGAAGCGACTGTTGGCACCGCCCCGGATGAAGGCGTACGCCGCCATGAACGAGAACAGCACCGCCGGGCCGACCGAGCCGACGGTGACGATCACGCTGTTGATGAAGTACTGGACGAAGTCGCTCTCCAGCACGAACCGGTAGTTCTCCAGCGTGGGATCGGTGGGCGGGGCGAGCGGGTTGGTGGCGTAGTAGTCGCTCTGCAGCTTCAGGCTGGTGATGATGATCCAGTACAGCGGGACCACCACGATCCCCAGCCAGAGCCAGCCGGCGAGCCCGCCGAGGACGTTCCACTGCCGCGGGTTGAACCGGCGCCTCGCCTTCGGAGGGGCCGCGTGCTTCCCGGCCGGCGGCGACGTCCGGCTGTCCAGCATCGTCGTCACCTCAGGCTCCTTCCATCTGGCTGTCGGCCTGGTCGCGCCCGCCGAGCCGGCGCAGTCCCAGAGCGAGGGCGAGACCGCACAGCACCAGGATCACCGCGATGGCGCTGGCCGGGCCCATCAGGTTGGATCGGAAGCCACGCTGGTACATGTCGACGGCGAGCGCGCGGGTGGCGTCGCCCGGACCGCCGGCGGTGAGCACCCAGATCAGGTCGAAGAAGGTCAGCGACCCGACCACCATCAGCGTCGACGAGGTGATGATGGTGTATTTGAGCTGCGGCAGGGTGATGCTGAAGAACTGGCGGATCTTTCCCGCGCCGTCGATCTGGGCGGCCTCGTACATGCTCGCCGGGATCTGCCGGACCCCGCCCTGGTAGATCAGCGAGTGGAACGGGATGAACTGCCAGGACACCACGAACACCACCACGCCGAGCGCGAGGGTGCCGTTGCCGAGCCAGTCCTGCTGCAGGAACTCGAGACCGAGGCCGGCGCCGAGACCGAAGTTCGGGTCCAGCAGCGCCTTGTAGGTGATCGAGATGGCGGCCTGGCTGAGCAGCAGCGGGATGAAGTACAGCACCGCGAGGACGGCACGGTAGCGGTGCTGGGCGGCGAGGAACACGCCGAGCAGGATCGAGATCGGCGTCTGCACCAGCCAGGAGACCGCCATGATCAGGAAGGTGACCCAGAGCGCGTGCGGCAGGCCCGGATCGGTGAGCACCGAACGCCAGCTGTCCAGGCCGGTGAACGGGATCTCCTCGGTCTGGCCACTCCACGAGGTGAAGCTGAGCACCAGGACGCCGACCAGCGGCACCAGGCCGAACAGCGTGAAGGAGAGCAGCGCCGGCCAGGCCATCCAGGAGACGGACCCGCTCCCCCCGGCGCTCGAGGCGCTGGGGGGAGCGGTCCGCACTACGGGCGGAGCGATGGTCATTTCCCGATGACCGCGTTCATGTTGTCGGCGAACTGCTGCGGCGTGACGTCCAGAGTGAACAGCTTGGCGATGTTGCTCAGCAGGGCCTCGGCGGCGGTCGGGCTGAGCGCCTGGTCCCAGGACTGGCCGAAGTTCTTGGCCTTGCTCGACACGTCGTAGATGAACTTCAGGAAGTCGGCGTCCGGCGAGGCGCTGAGCTTGGACTCGGCGTCCTTGACGATCGGCACGCCACCGGTGCCGATCCAGTCCTTCTGCTCGGTCTCGTCGAAGAGGCTCTTGAAGAAGTTCTTCGCGATGTCCTTCTGCTCGGCCGTGGCCTTGGAGGAGATCGACAGGAACTGGCCGGCGTTGCCGTACGTGTCGTCGGGGTTGCCCTTCCCGCCTTCCACCGCCGGGAAGTTCATGTACCCGAGCTTGCCGTCCTTGATGAAGTTGCCGCCCTCGGCCTGGATGATGCCGTACGACCAGCTGCCGTGCAGCATCATGGCGGCCTTGCCGCGGTAGAGCAGCGCCTGGTCGGCGTTGGAGTCCGCGGTGATCGAGGAGAAGCCCTTGACGAACCCGTTCGCCTTGACCAGATCCTGGGTCTTGGTGAGCGCGTCGATGGCGGCCGGGTTACTCCAGGCCTTCGGGTCCTTGCCCTCGTAGATGGTGTTGAAGACCTCGGTGCCGCCGATGCGGTCGAAGAGCAGCTCGAGCCACATCATGTTGGTCCAGCGGGACTGGCCGCCGAGCGAGAACGGCGCGACGCCCTTGGCGTTGAGCTGGGGCACCAGCGCCATGATCTCGTTCCACGAGGTCGGCGGCTTCAGGCCGGTCTTCTCGAAGACCTCCTTGTTGTACAGCAGGATGATCGGCTGCACCGTCTCGGACGGCATCGCGTAGATCTTGCCGTCGATGGTGGCCGGGCCGAAGGACGCCGGGAAGAGCCGGTCCTTGACCGCCGCGTTCTGCGCGAAGAAGTCGGTCAGGTCCTCGACCTGGCCGGCGTCGACGTACTGCTTCAGGCCGCCGCCGCCCCAGCCCCAGATGATCGACGGGCCCTGGCCGGCGCCCATCGCCGTCTTGAGCTTGTCCTTGTAGGCGTCGTTCTGGAACGTGGTGATCTTGACCTTGCCGTTCGGGTTGGCGGCGTTGAACCGCTCGACCGCCCCGGTCCGGGGCTTCTCACCGGGCGGGCCGCTGAGGAACCAGTAGGAGGCCTCGCCCGCGCCGGCCTTGCCGGGGTCGGACGGGCCGGAACTGCCACACGCGGCGAGCGCGGCACCGGCAGCGGTGCCCGCGGTAAGGGTCAGAAAATTCCTGCGCTTCACACTGATCTCCGTTTTCGAAGCAGAAAGGCGTCGAGAGCGAACCGAAAGTTTCGAGTTACAGCTGCAAATTAACGCGAGGTTTCGTTAACGTATGGTTTCGCCGTGACGAGTGTCAAGACTCTTGCCTGAACCGTTCCAGTAGCGCAAGAGTTGGACCCGCCGGTGGCCGCGTCACCGTCCGGCGCGGTCCACCGGCCCCCGATCAGGGGGCACCGAAACTTCCGGAGGTTTTCGTTGACTGGACAACCCTGGCAGGACTCCACCTTGCCGGTCGCCGAACGGGTCGAGGCCCTGCTCGCCGCGATGACCCTCGAGGAGAAGGTGGGCCAGCTCGGCAGCCGCTGGCTCGGCAAGGACAAGGGTGCCACCGGCCCGGCCGGACCGGAACCCGAGGACGGCCACCAGGTCGCCCCGATGGAGAGCGACTTCGCCGCCGGGCCCGCCCTCGAGGACGCCAGCCGGGACGGCCTCGGCCACCTCACCCGGGTCTATGGAAGCTACCCGCTCACCGTCGCCGAGGGCGCCGCCGAGGTGGTCCGCCAGCAGCAGATCGTGATGGCGTCGTCGCGGCTCGGCCTGCCGGCGATCGTGCACGAGGAGTGCCTGACCGGATTCACCGCGCACGGCGCCACCGTCTATCCGGCCGCCATCAACTGGGGCGCCACCTTCGACCCGGAGCTGATCGAGCGGATGGCCGCCGCGATCGGCCGCGACATGGCCGCCCTCGGCGTGCACCAGGGCCTGTCGCCGGTGCTGGACGTGGTCCGCGATTACCGGTGGGGCCGGGTCGAGGAGTCCATCGGCGAGGATCCGTACCTGGTCGGCACGATCGGCGCGGCGTACGTGCGGGGGCTGCAGAGCGCCGGGGTGATCGCCACCCTCAAGCACTTCGCGGGGTACTCCGCCTCCCGCGCCGCCCGCAACCACGGTCCGGTCTCGATGGGCCGCCGCGAGCTGCTCGACGTGATCCTGCCGCCGTTCGAGGCCGCGCTGCGCGAGGGCGGCGCCCGGTCGGTGATGAACTCGTACTCGGAGATCGACGGGGTGCCGGCCGGCGCCGACGAGTGGCTGTTCACCGAGCTGCTGCGCGACGAGTGGGGCTTCACCGGCACGGTCGTCTCGGACTACTGGGCGATCCCGTTCCTGGCCGGCAACCACCGCGTCGCCGCCGACAACGGCGACGCCGGGGCGCTCGCGCTGGCCGCCGGCATCGACGTGGAGCTGCCGGACACCGTCGGCTACGGCGCCGAGCTGGTCGACCGGGTCCGCCGCGGCGAGGTCGCCGAGGAGCTGGTCGACCGCGCGGCCCGCCGCCTGCTCACCCAGAAGGCCGAGCTGGGCCTGCTCGACGCGGACTGGACGCCGGAGTCCTCGGTGACCGGCGCCGAGACCGTCGTGCTGGACTCCCCCGCCAACCGGGACCTGGCCCGGGATCTCGCCGAACGCTCGATCGTGCTGCTCGACCCGGGAACCGCGCTGCCGCTGGCCGGGACCGGCCGGATCGCGGTGACCGGTCCGTGCGCCGATGACGCGAGCACGTTCCTGGGCTGCTATGCCTTCCCCAACCACGTGCTGCCCCGCTACCCCGGCGTGAAACCGGAGATCGAGCTGCCCACCGCGGTCGAGGCGCTGCGCGCCGAGCTTCCGGGCACCGAGATCGTGTACGAGGCCGGCTGCGCCGTCGACGGTGGCGACCGCTCCGGATTCGCCGCCGCGGTGGCCGCCGCCGAGTCCGCCGACGTGACGCTGGCCTTCGTCGGTGACCTGGCCGGCCTGTTCGGCAAGGGCACCTCCGGCGAGGGCTGCGACGCCGCCGGCCTGCGTCTGCCGGGCGTCCAGGCGGACCTGGTCGAGGCGCTGCTGGCGACCGGGCGGCCGGTGGTCGTGGTGGTGGTCTCCGGCCGGCCGTACGCGCTGGGCGAGTTCGCCGGCCGGGCCGCCGCGCTGGTGCAGGCGTTCATGCCCGGCGAGGAGGGCGGCCCGGCGATCGCCGGGGTGCTGTCCGGCCGGGTTCAGCCCAGCGGTCGGCTGCCGGTGCAGATCCCCCGGCACCCCGGTGGCCAGCCCGGCACCTACCTGCAGCCGCGGCTCGGCGCCGAGCACCTCGGCACCAGCAGCCTCGACCCGACACCGCTGTTCGCGTTCGGCCACGGCCGGTCGTACACCACGTTCGCGGTGGACGATCTGCGGATCCCGGCCACCCGGGTGCCGACCGACGGCGAGTTCACCGTCACCGTGCGGGTCTCCAACACCGGCGACCGCGACGGGGCCGAGGTGGTGCAGCTCTACCTGTCCGACCCGGTCGCCACGGTCACCCGTCCGGTGATTCAGCTGGCCGGGTTCCAGCGGGTGGAGCTGGCCGCGGGCGCCGCCGCGGACGTCACGTTCCGGGTGCACACCGACCGGACCGCGTTCACCGGCCGCGACCTGCGGCGCATCGTCGAGCCCGGTGAGCTGCGGGTTCTCGTCGGCACGTCGGCCGCCGACCTGCCCTGCGCGGGCGTCGTCGAGCTGACCGGGCCGGTCCGGCGGGCCGGTGCGGACCGCGTGCTGTCGACGCCCGTGGAGGTGCGCCAGGCTGATTCGTGACGGCCCGCCGAGCACTAGGCTGACGACGTGCCCCCACGCATCAACGACGACGAGCGGCTACGCCGTCTTGAAGCGGTCACCGACGAGACGCTGTCCCGGCTCGGCGCGTCGGACCTGCTGGACGAGCTGCTCGACCGGGTGCGTGACCTGCTCGACGTGGACACCGCCGCGATCCTGCTGCTCGACGTGCACGCGCGGCAGCTCGTGGCGACCGCGGCGAAGGGGCTCGAGGAGGAGGTGCGGGCCGGGTTCCGGGTGTCGGTGGGCCGCGGTTTCGCCGGGCGGATCGCGGCGTCCCGCCAGCCGGTGCGGATCATCGACGTGACCCCGGGCGACGTGGTCAGCCCGATGCTGCGGGAGAAGAACCTGCGGTCGCTGCTCGGGGTGCCGATCCTGGCCGGCCGGGACGTCGTCGGCGTGCTGCACGTGGGCTCGCGGACCCGGCGCGAGTTCGGCGACGACGACATCCGGCTGCTGCAACTGGTCGCCGACCGGGCCGCCGTCGCCGGGCGGATCCGGTCTGCCAAGCTGGACCAGGCGGCCGCGCTGGCATTGCAGCGCAGCCTGCTGCCGGCCCGGCTGCCCGGGGTCGCCGGGCTCGACATGGCCGCCCGCTACGTGCCCGGGCACTCCTCCGGCGTCGGCGGCGACTGGTACGACGTGTTCGAGCTGCCGTCCGGCTGGATCGGCGTGGTGATCGGCGACGTGTCCGGGCACGGGCTGGCCTCGGCCGTGGTGATGGGGCGGATCCGCAGCGCCCTGCGGGCGTACGCGCTGATCTGCGACGGCCCGGCCGAAGCGCTCAGCCTGCTGGACCGCAAGGTGCAGCATTTCGAGGCGGGCAGCCTGACCACCGCCCTCTACGCGATGATCAGCCCGGAACGGGACCGGGCGGTGGTGTCCGCGGCCGGGCATCTGCGCCCGGTGCTGGCGGCGCCGGGCGGCCGGGCCGCGCTCGCCGAGGTTCCGGTGGACCCGCCCCTCGGCGTGGTGAACCCGGCCCGGGGCCGGCGCGCCACCACCGTTCCCCTCGAACCCGGCGCGGTGATGTTCTGCTACACCGACGGTCTCGTGGAGCGGCGCGGCGAGGTGATCGACGTGGGCCTCACGCGGCTGATCGGTCTCGTCCGGGCCGAGCCGGCCGAGGCGGTCTGCGCCACGGTCATGACCGAGGCGGCCGACGAGTCCCCGACCGACGACGTGGCTGTTCTCGCCGTTCGCCGCCGCGGGTGAGGACCGATGTGTCACCGTTCGATGGCAGGTTCGTTTCCGGTCCCGGGTCTGTACGGAAATATTCCTCAGAACTCTTGTTCACAACGGATTCAACGGAAAAGATGGGGCCGAATTCGCTGATACCACAGCTGGAGGCCGGATGAGTGCGAAGACGGTACTGCACAACCTCATCGGGGGCGAGGCCGTCGCGCCCGCCGAGGGGCGGTACGAGGACCTCATCGACCCGTCCACCGGCGAGGTGTTCGCCTCCGCCCCGGTGTCCGGCCCCGAGGACGTCGACCGGGCCATGCGGGCCGCCTCCGGCGCGTTCGAGCAGTGGCGCGGCACGACTCCCGGTGAACGGCAGCGCGCGCTGCTCAAGTTCGCCGACGCGATCGAGGCCCGCGCGGACGAGCTGGTCGCCGCCGAGTCGCGGAACACCGGCAAGCCGCTCGGCCTGACCGCCAGCGAGGAGCTGCCGCCGGCCATCGACCACCTGCGCTTCTTCGCCGGCGCCGCCCGGGTGCTGGAGGGCCGCTCCGCCGGGCAGTACATGAACGGTTTCGAGAGCTACGTGCGGCGCGAGCCGATCGGCGTCTGCGCCCAGGTCACTCCGTGGAACTACCCGCTGCTGATGGCGATGTGGAAGATCGCCCCGGCACTGGCGGCGGGCAACGCCGTGGTGCTCAAGCCGTCCGACACCACCCCGGTGACGAGCGTGCTGCTGGCCGAGATCGCCGCCGAGTTCCTGCCGGCCGGCCTGTTCAACGTGGTCCTCGGCGACCGGGACACCGGCCGCGCCCTGGTCACCCACCGGACCCCGCGGATGGTGTCGATCACCGGCTCGGTGCGGGCCGGCATGGAGGTGGCCGGCAGCGCCGCCGCCGACCTCAAACGCACCCACCTGGAGCTGGGCGGCAAGGCGCCGGTCGTGGTGTTCGACGACGCCGACGTCGAGGCGGCCGCGGCGGCGATCGCCGAGGCCGGCTACTTCAACGCCGGCCAGGACTGCACCGCCGCGACCCGTGTGCTGGTCGCCGCCGGCGTCCACGACGACTTCGTGGCCGCCCTCGCCGCGCAGGCCAGGCAGATCAAGACCGGCGCCCCGGACCAGGAGGACGTGCTCTACGGCCCGGTCAACAACGCCGGCCAGCTGGCGCGGGTCGCCGGGTTCGTCGACCGGCTCCCCGGCCACGCGATCGTGCATGCCGGTGGCAACCGGGTCGGCGACCGCGGGTTCTTCTACGCCCCGACGGTCGTCTCCGGGCTCCGGCAGGACGACGAGATCATCCAGAACGAGGTCTTCGGCCCGGTCATCACGGTGCAGCGGTTCGGCGACGAGGACGAGGCGGTCTCCTACGCCAACGGCGTCGAGTACGCCCTCGCGTCCAGTGTGTGGACGAGGGACCACGGCCGGGCGATGCGGATGACGCAGCGCCTCGACTTCGGCTGCGTGTGGGTCAACTGCCACATCCCCCTGGTCGCGGAGATGCCGCACGGCGGCTTCAAGCATTCCGGGCACGGCAAGGACCTGTCGATGTACGGGTTCGAGGACTACACCCGGATCAAGCACGTCATGCACAACGTGGGGGCCTGATGAACTCGGGTGAACTGCACCAGCGTCGGCTCGCGGCCGTCGCCAAGGGTGTCGGCTCGGTGGTCGACTCCTATGTCGACCACGCCGCCGGTGGAACCATCACCGACGTCGACGGCCGGGAGTGGATCGACTTCGCCTCCGGCATCGCGGTCACCACCGTCGGCAACAGCGCGCCGAAGGTGGTCGAGGCGGTCCGCGCGCAGGCCGAGCGGTTCACCCACACCTGTTTCATGGTGGCGCCCTACGAGTCGTACGTGGCCGTCTGCGAGCAGTTGATCGCCCTGACCCCGGGCACGTTCGCGAAGCGGGCCGCGCTGTTCAACTCCGGCGCCGAGGCGGTGGAGAACGCCGTCAAGATCGCCCGGCACGCGACCGGACGGCCCGCCGTCGTGGTGTTCGACCACGCCTACCACGGCAGGACGAACCTGACGATGGCGCTGACCGCCAAGAACATGCCGTACAAGCACCGGTTCGGCCCGTTCGCCCCGGAGGTGTACCGGGCGCCGATGTCGTACCCGCTGCGCGACGGCGGCCTGTCCGGCGCCGAGGCGGCCCGCCGGGCGATCGACGTGATCGAGAAGCAGGTCGGCGGATCCAACGTGGCGGCCGTGCTGATCGAGCCGATCCAGGGCGAGGGCGGTTTCGTGGTACCCGCGCAGGGTTTCCTCCCGGCGATCGCGGCGTGGGCGAAGGCGAACGGGGCGGTGTTCGTCGCCGACGAGATCCAGACCGGTTTCGCCCGGACCGGCCGGTGGTTCGCCTCCGAGGACGAGGGCCTGGAACCGGATCTGATCACCACCGCCAAGGGGATGGGCGGCGGCCTGCCGATCGCCGCGGTCACCGGGCGGGCCGAGCTGATGGACGCGGTGCACGCCGGGGGGCTCGGTGGCACGTACGGCGGCAACCCGATCGCCTGCGCGGCCGCCCTGGCCGCGATCGAGACGATGCGCGAGTTGGACCTCTGCCGGGAGGCGCTGCGGATCGAGGCGAGGATCAAGGGGGCGCTGCGGGACGCCGGGCCCGGGATCGCCGAGGTACGCGGCCGCGGCGCGATGATCGCCGCCGAAATGGTGCTGACCGACGGCGAGCCGGATCCGACCCGTGCCGCCGCGGTGTCGAAGGCCTGTCACGACGCCGGTCTGCTCACGCTGACCTGCGGAACCTACGGCAACGTGCTGCGGTTCCTGCCGCCGCTGGTGATCTCCGACGAGGACCTGGACCGCGGCCTCGCCATCCTTCTGCGCGCGTTGCGCACCTGACGGGCGACCCCTTTGCCTACGACAATCGTGACAGGGAAGAATCGCGCCGTGACGGACGTGACCCTGGACGACACCAATAAGTTGATCATCGAGCACCTTCAGCGTGACGGGCGGATGTCGTACGCGACGCTCGCCAAGACCATCGGCCTGTCCGAGGCCGCCGTCCGGCAGCGCGTGCAGCGGTTGCTGGACAACGGTTTGATGCAGATCGTCGCGGTCACCGACCCGCTCACGCTGGGCTTCGCCCGGCAGGCGATGGTCGGCCTGCGGGTGAACGGGGACCTGCGGGCGATCGCCGACAAGATCGCCGAGATCCCGGAGGTGGATTACGTGGTGATCTGTGCGGGCCGTTACGACCTGCTGGTCGAGCTGGTCTGCACCGATGACGAGCACCTGCTCGACATCCTCAACGAGAAGCTGCGGGCCATCCATGGCGTCAGCGAGACCGACACCTTCATGTACCTGCGGCTGGCCAAACAGACCTACGCCTGGGGAACACGGTAGGACATGCACAGCCCGTCCTTCTGGCTCGACTCCCTCGGACCGGTCCAGAAGCGCCCGCCGCTGCCCGGCGATCTCGCGGCCGACGTGGCCGTCGCCGGCGGCGGGTACACCGGCCTCTGGACCGCCTACTACCTGGCCAAGGCCGATCCGGGCAGGAGGATCGTCGTCCTGGACGCGGAGTACTGCGGGTTCGGCGCGTCCGGCCGCGACGGCGGCTGGGCCTCCGGCCTCTTCCCGGTCCCCGAGGCCAGGCTCGCCAGCACTGCGCGGCGCTGCATCCGGCCAAGCTGGTCCGTGGGCTGGCCGCGACGGTCGAGCGCCTCGGCGTGACCGTCCACGAGGGAACCCGGGTCGAGCGGATCAGAAGCGGGGAGATCACCACCGATCGGGGTACGGTCCGGGCCGGCACCGTGATCCGCGCCCTCGAGGGTTACACCGCCGAACTGGCCGGGCACCGCCGGGACCTCGCCCCGATCTACTCCCTGATGATCGTCACCGAGCCGCTCGCCGAGGATTTCCGGCAGCGGGTGGGGCTGGCCCGGCGGGAGACGTTCACCGACGAGCGGCGCCTGGTGATCTACGGGCAGCGGACCGCCGACGACCGGCTCGCGTTCGGCGGGCGCGGGGCGCCGTACCACTTCGGCTCCCGCATCCGCCCCGAGCACGACCGGGTGCCCGCGGTGTTCGAGGCGCTGCGTCGCACCGTCACCGAACTGTTCGGGATCAACCCGCTGATCGCCTACCAGTGGGGTGGGCCGCTCAGCGTCCCGCGCGACTGGATGCCGTCGGTCGGGCTGCGCGACGGGATCGGCTGGGCCGGGGGCTACGTGGGCGACGGGGTGGCGGCGGCCAACCTCGCCGGGCGTACCCTCGCGGATCCGATCCTGGGCCGTGACAGTGACCTGACCGCCCTGCCCTGGGTGGGGCACCGCTCCCGCCGGTGGGAACCGGAGCCGGCCCGCTGGCTCGGCATCAACGTGGGCCTGCGCGCCACCGCCCTGCTGGACGCCCTCGACCGCCGCCGCCCCACCTGACCGCCGCGGGTGGATTCCGGCGCGGACAGCGGCGGGGATCGGCACGCCGGGGGTCAGGGCGGCACGCCGGGGGTCAGGGCGGCACGCCGGGGGTCAGGGCGGCACGCCGGGGGTCAGGGCGGCACGCCGGGGG
>NZ_BOMZ01000072.1 GCF_016862455.1 Actinoplanes utahensis | reverse complement strand
CGGGGGTCAGGGCGGCACGCCGGGGGTCAGGGCGGCACGCCGGGGGTCAGGGCGGCACGCCGGGGGTCAGGGCGGCACGCCGGGGGTCAGGGCGGTGGGCCGGCCAGGGGCAGGCGGACGCGGACGATCGTGCCGGACGGCTTGTTGTCGGCCAGCGTGATCGTGCCGCCGTGCAGCAGCACGATCGCCCGGGCCAGGCTCAGGCCCAGCCCGCTGCCGGGGGTGCCCTGGTGACGGACGTTGCTGCCGCGGAAGAACCGGTCGAAGACGCGGGGCCGTTCGTCCGGAGGGGTGCCGATGCCGCCGTCGGCGATGCACAGGTCGGCCATGGACTCGTCGGCGCGCAGCGTGATGTGCACGGGCGAGCCCGGCGGGCTGTAGCGGACCGCGTTGGACAGCAGGTCGTCGACGACCTGCCGCAGCCGGGCGATGTCGCCGGGCAGGTGCAGCCGGGCCGGCAGCTCGGTGACGAGGGTGAGCCGGCCGCCGCCGTGCCGCAGGCGGGTCACCGCGTCGGCGACCAGCGCGGCCAGGTCGACGTCGGCGACGTCCAGGGCGAGGTGCCCGGCGTCCAGGCCGGCCAGGTCGAGCAGGGTGTCGGCGATCTGCTGCAGCGCGCCGGCGTTGCGGGCGATCACCTGGGCCATCTGCGCGCAGTCCGCGTCGTGGCCGGCGCATTCGTCGGCGAGCAGGGTGGCGTTCGCGGTGATCGCGGTCAGCGGGGTCCGCAACTCGTGCCCGACCAGGTCCACGAAGTCGCCCTGGGCGCGGGCGAGCTGGCGGGACAGCTCCTCGGCGCGGCGTTGCGCCACGAAGATCCCGACCTGCGCGGCCACCCCGTTGAGCAGGACGGTGAGCAGGTCGGGCTCGTACTCCTGGGTGCCGGCGTAGCAGGTCAGCACGCCGAGGAGGGTGCCGCCGTCGCGGACCGGGACGGCCAGCGCGGTGCGCACCCCGCGGCGCAGGCAGATCTCCACCCGCTCCCGCTCGTGGGCGGTCCGCAGGTCGGCGCTGCGTCCCAGGTCGGGCACCCAGATGGGCCGCCCGCTCTCCCACACCCGCCCGGTGATCCCCTGCCCGCGCACCGGGGTGTGACCGAAGAACTCGTCCGGCTCGAGCCCTGAGGAGTCCCAGTGCCCGGCCGGCAGCAGCAGCCCGGAGGCGTGGTCGATCAGGTACAGCTCCGCGGACGGCCAGCCGAGCGTGGCGGTCACCGCGCGCAGCACCTCCGGGGTGGCCTCGGCGATGGAGCCGGACTTCTTCAGCACGTGCTCGACGGCGATGTGGCAGTTGCGGAACCGCTCGACCCGGCGCATCGCGGTGACCTCGTGAGCGACGGAGACCGCGCCGGCCACCGCGCCGCCGGGATCGCGGATCGGCTGGGCCCGGGTGTCGAAGACCCGCAGCCGGTGGCCGGGGCGGCGCAGCAGCACGTCCTCGGAGTCCACGTGCTCGCCGTGCAGGGCGCGCAGCAGCGGGCTCTCGGCGCGGGTCATCGGCCGCAGGTCGGGGGTGGTCAGGTGCCGGAACGCCGCCCGCTCGAAGTCCGCCGGCAGCGGGCCGTCCGGCTCGACCCCGGCGAGCTCGCGCATCGCCCGGTTGGCGAACACCACCCGGCCGTCACCGTCACAGGCGATGACGGCGGCATCCATGCTCTCCAGCAGCGCGCCGAGGAAGGCGCCGTTGTCCAGAGCGGCCGCCGCCTCTCCCAGCACCACCATGACCCGCCCGATTCTCCCGACCGAGGCCCGTGGTCACGGGCTTCCTGGTCGCATACCCAATTTCGTATTATTCATACTGAAACCGGCATGTCGGCGGGGCATCGATTATCCGCCGGATCGTGGTCGTGCGGGCCGATCGTCACCAGTTCGTCCATGGTCGCGAGCAGCTGATCGTTGGGGCACGGCTTGAGCAGGATGGCGCAGACCCGCGCGGATCCGGCCCGGGGATCACCCGGGCGCAGGTGGCCGCTGAGGATCGCCACGGGCAGCCTCCGGATGTCGTCGTCGGGATGGTTCCGGATCGCGTCGATCAGCTCCCAGCCGTCCATGATCGGCATACCCAAGTCGGTGAGGACGACATCCGGCCGGTGCTCGACGACCGCCTCGAACGCCGCCCGGCCGTCCGGGGCGCGCAGCACGGTGATCCCGGCACGCTTGAACACCCGGGCCAGCACCAGCGCGATGTCCTCGTCGTCCTCTGCAATCAGCAAAACGGCCATATCAGCTCCGTCGGAAGGTCCGTCTTCCCAGCATGCGCCAGCGCGGCACGAGCCGGGGCGAATACCGGAACAACCACCCTCGCCGATATGCCGCCGCGGGTGACCCGCATCAGCCGCATCCCGGACGGTTGGCCGCGAGCCGCCCATGACTCTTGCCCAGGAGGAAAATATCGACTACGTTTTCCTCCTGGGCAAGAGTTGCCAAGAAGGAAGGAATGGGCATGGACGCCACCGAGGCCTCGAACGCTCTCACCGAGATCCAGCAGCGCACCCGACAGACCCTGCGCCAGGGCAGCCCTCGCCTTCCCTGGTGGTACACCTTCGGATCCGCGGCCGCCGTGGCGGCCCTGGGCGCCGGCCAGGACCTCACCGGCCGGTTCGGGACCGCGGTGTTCATCGGCGCCGGCCTGGCCCTGGTCGGCCTGGCCTTCGCCCTGGAGCGCTTCACCGGCGTCCGGCTGCGGATGCGGGTGATGCGCTGGAGTCCGCTCATCCTGTTCGGCGCCGCCGTCATGGGCACGGCGATCGCCGTCGGCACTCCGCTGCGGCTCTACGACGTGCCCGCCGACGCGACGATCGCCGGCATCGCGTCCGCCGTGGTCTGGGCCGCCACCATCAACCGCTGCCAGGCCGCCGCCATCCGGGAACGGGCATGACCGACGCCCAGCCGCCCGGCTTCAACGAGCTGCTGCACTCCCCGGTCCGGTTGTCGCTGGCCGCCCTGCTCGCTCCCGCCGTGTTCGTGGAGTTCAGCTTCCTGCGCGAGGCCACCGGGCTCAGCGACTCCGCCCTGAGCAAACAGCTCACCGCCTTGCAGGACGCCGGCTACGTCGAGATCCGCCGCACCGGCCGCCGCGCCAACGCCCGGCTGACCGACACCGGCCGCCACGCGCTCAACCAGCACGCCCAGGCCCTCCGCGCCCTGCTCGGTGACGCCCTCGATCCCGTCCCGGCAGACCGGCCCGAATGACGGATCCGCCCTCGCCGTTCACTCTCGGCTGGCTGTCACGGCTGTCTCAGCGGCGCTGAGACAGCCGTGACAACCAGTTGGGGCTGGACCGGAACCGCGGTGACCGCCGCGTGAAGGCGCTGGTCAGAGGCGGTTCTGGGCCTCGGTGAGGACCGAGCGCAGGATCTGCTCGATCTCGGCGAACTGGGCCTCGGTGGCGGTCAGCGGCGGGGCCAGCTGGATGACCGGGTCGCCGCGGTCGTCGGCACGGCAGTAGAGGCCGGCGTCGAAGAGAGCGTTGGAGAGGAAGCCGCGGAGCAGGCGCTCGGACTCGTCGGCGTCGAAGGTGGCCTTGGTGGCCTTGTCCTTGACCATCTCGATGCCGAAGAAGTAGCCGTCGCCGCGGACGTCGCCGACGATCGGCAGATCGAGCAGCTTCTCCAGGTAGGACCGGAAGAGCGGGCTGTTGTCGCGGACGTGCTGGTTGAGGCCCTCGCGTTCCATGATGTCCAGGTTGGCGAGGGCGACCGCGGAGCCGACGGGATGGCCGCCGTAGGTGATGCCGTGGGCGAACCAGTTGGCGCCGGTGAGGAACGGCTCGGCCAGCCGGTCGGAGGCGATCATCGCGCCGAGCGGGACGTACCCGGAGGTGAGGCCCTTGGCGACGGTGATGATGTCGGGCTGGTATCCGTAGCGGTCGGCGCCGAACCACTCGCCGAGACGGCCGAAGGCGCAGATCACCTCGTCGGAGACGAGCAGCACGTCGTAGCGGTCGCAGATCTCCCGGACCCGCTGGAAGTAGCCGGGCGGCGGCGGGAAGCAGCCACCGGCGTTCTGCACCGGCTCCAGGTAGACGGCGGCGACCGTGTCCGGGCCCTCGAACTCGATCATCTCGGCGATCCGGTCGGCGGCCCAGATCCCGAACCGCTCCGGCGTCATGCTCTCGTCGGGACGACGGTAGTAGTTGGTGTTCGGCACTCGCATCGCCGACGGGACGAGAGGCTCGAAGTCCTGCTTGAACGGCGGGATGCCGGTGATCGACAGAGCGCCCATCGAACTGCCGTGGTACGCGACGGCCCGGGAGACGACCTTGGTCTTGAGCGGTTTGCCGGTGCGCTTGAAGTAGGAGCGGGCCAGCTTCCACGCGCTCTCGACGGCCTCGGAGCCACCGGTGGTGAAGAAGACCCGGTTGAGGTCGCCGGGGGCCATGCTCGCCAGGCGGCCGGCCAGCTCGATCGCCTTCGGGTGGGCGTAGGACCAGATCGGGAAGTACGCCAGCTCGCCCGCCTGCTTGGCGGCGGCCTCGGCCAGCTCCTGACGGCCGTGGCCGGTCTGCACCACGAAAAGCGCGGAGAGGCCGTCGAGGTAGCGGCGGCCGGTGGAGTCCCAGACGTAACAGCCGTCGCCACGGGTGATCACCGGGACGGGGGCGCCCTGATAGGCGGAGAGCCGGGTGAAGTGCATCCAGAGGTGGTCACGGGCGGTGGCGGACAACTCTTCCACGTCGGCCGGGGTTCGGTCGCTCACGGGTATCTCTCCCACTTTCCAGAGGTGGAAATGATCCTGCCCACGGAATCCGTTGCACACAAGACCCTGGGCAACCCTTTCCGCATGAAAAAGGCCCGGCAGCCGATGCCGGGCCTTCCTCGTCGAAAGCGGGTGGGTCACCCCTTCTTCGACCGGGACCGCAGGTTGGCGATCACCGCGAACAGCACGCCCGCCGCGAAGATCATCGTGCCCATCACGTTGACCTGTGGCGGCAGGCCGACCCGGGTGGCGCCCCAGATCCACAGCGGGAACGTCTGCGTGGTGCCCGCGGTGAAGTTGGTGATCACGAAGTCGTCGATGGAGAGCGCGAACGCGAGCATCACCCCGGACATGACGGCCGGCAGGATGATCGGGAAGATCACCTTCCAGAAGGTGGTCCAGCCGCTCGCGCCGAGGTCGGCCGCCGCCTCCTCCAGGGACCGGTCCAGGGTCATCACCCGGGCCCGGACCACGATCGCGACGAACGACACCGAGAACATCACATGGGCGATCGTGATGGTGGTGACGCCGGGGCTGATCCCCACCGACACGAACATGCTCAGCAGCGACGAGCCCATCACCAGCTCGGGCGAGGAGATCGCGGCGAACATCAGCAGGTTGAGGCCGCCGGACCCGCGGAACCGGAAACGGCCCAGGGCGTACCCGATACCGGTGCCCAGCGCCCCGGCGATCAGCGCGGTGAGCACCGCGATCAGCAGCGACACCACCAGGGCGTCGGTGAGTGCGTCCAGGGCGAAGACGTCCCGGTACCACTTGAGCGTGAAGCCCTGCCAGGTCTGGTTGTACCGCCCGCTCGGGTCGTTGAAGCCGAACAGGATCATCACCCCGATCGGGAGGATGAGCCAGGCGATCAGCAGCCAGGTGTAGGCGTGCAGGACGCGCGCCCCGTTGATCCGCAGCGCGCTCATCGGGCGGCCACCTTCATGACGTCCTCCGTGCCCAGCGCGCGGGCATAGGTGAAGACGCCGATCAGCAGCACCGCCATCAGGGTGAAGGACAGCGCCGACGCCGACGGGTAGTCGGAGTTCTGGAGGAACTTCGCCTGGATGACCTGGCCGATCATGGTCGTCTCAGAGCTGCCGAGCAGTTCCGAGTTGACGTAGTCGGAGCTGGCCGGCACGAAGGTCATCAGCACGCCCGCGAACACGCCTGGCAGCGCCAGCGGGAAGACGACCTTGCGGAACGACGTCATCGGGGAGGCGTACAGATCCCGGGCCGCCTCGACGACCCGCGGGTCGATGCGTTCCAGGGCCACGTAGATCGGCAGCACCATGAACGGCAGGAAGCTGTACACCAACCCGGCGACGACCGCGGTCGAGGTGCCGAGCACCTGGAAGTCGTCCGGGAGCAGCCCGGCCTCCTTCAGCGGATGGAACAGCACGCCGTCGTCGGTGAGCAGCATCCGCCAGGAGATGGTGCGCAGGACGAACGACACGAAGAACGGCAGCATGATCAGGAAGAGGTAGGTCGCCTTCCGCTTGCCCCCGTAGAAGGCGATCCAGTAAGCGACCGGAAACGACAGCGCGATCAGGACGATCGACGTGACGGCGCCGTACACCAGCGAGCGGATCAACTGGGTCTGATAGTCGGCGAGCGACTCGGTGTAGTTCTGCCAGTGGCCCGTGAAGACGAACCCGTTGACGATGTCGCCCTCCTGCAGCGACAGCGACAACATGGTGGCCATCGGCACCGCGAAGAACAGCAGCAGCCACAGCCCGCCGGGGAGCACCAGCAGGTAGGGCGCGAGTGTACGTTTCACCCGGTCCATACGTTCTACCCCAGCACGATCGGTTGGAACACCCGCTCGAAGTCGTTCTTCTCCTCGGCGGTGTCGAAGTTGACGTAGTAGTGCAGCCGCTTGTACTCGGCCTCCCCCGGGAAGACCAGCGGGCTGTCCGCCACCGCGTTCAGGAACGCCTGGTCCTCGCCGGTCGCCGTGGCCGCGTGCTTCTTCATCTGGGCCTGCGCGGCGGGCACCGGGCACACGTAGTTGATGTACTCGGCGAGCGTGGTGGCGTTCTCCAGTTCGTACAGGAAGTCCATCATCATGATCGCGTCGACCGGGTTCTCCGCGGTGACCGGGATCGCCATGTTGTCGGTCCAGATCGTGCCGCCGTCCTCCGGGATCACGAACTTGTAGTTCGTGCCGTCGGAGACGTTCTTCTGGAAGACGTCACCGGACCACGCCATGGTGATCCAGACCTCGCCCTTGCCGAGCGCGTCGATGTAGTTCTGCTCGTAGTAGTTGCGGACGATGCCGGCGTCCTTCTGCTCCTTGAGCTTGGCCGCCGCCTGCTTCCACCCCGTCTCGTCCGACTTGGCGGGGTCCAGGCCCGCCGCGAGCAGGCCGAAGTTGCCCAGCTCCTGCAGGTCGCGCATCATGCCGACCCGGCCCTTGTACTTCGGGTTCCACAGGTCGGCGATCTTGGTGATCGGCTCTTTGATCTTGGTCGGGTCGTACGCGATGCCGGTGATGCCGGAGGTGTACGGGATGCTGAACACGTTGCCCGGGTCGTACGCGCTGGTGGCGTACGACTTGGCCGCGTTGGCGGCGTAGTTGGGCAGCTTGGAGTGGTCCAGCGGTGCCAGGAAGCCGGAGTCGCGGAACTGGCCGAACTGGATCGAGTTGGTGACGACCATCAGGTCGTACCCGATCGACTGCCCGGCGGACAGCTGCGGCTGCACCTTCGCGAACCAGGGGCCCATCTCGGCGATGACCTCCTGGTAGTTCACCTGGATGCCGGTCTTCTTGGTGAACGCCTTCAGCTCGGGATGCTTCGGGTCCATGTAGAGCGGCCAGTTGGCGAAGTTCAGCTTGCCGTTCTGCGTCTTGCCGCCCCAGAACTTGGCGACCGCGTCGGGCGCCACGCTGGCCTGCGGCTTGCCCTTGCCCTCGACGCCGCACGCGGCGAGGAACGCGCCCATCGCCGACAACCCGCCGAGGCGCAGCGCCTCGCGGCGCCCGAGCCGCGACTGCGTCATGCCCCGCAGGAGGGAGGGGTTCGGCTTGTTGGTCGGGAACATCAGACTCCGATCGGGTACGAATGCTGTGGGGCCCAAGTGAGGTAGACGCGCTCACCGCGAGTCGCGACGTCCTCTGCATCGTGCGCATTCTGATCGAACACCACGAAATCTGTTCCAGCGGATGTCGCCACTGTGTAATTCGTCGACGTCCCGTGGTAAACGACCTCGGTGACGATTCCGGAGAGCAGGCTGCCGGTGACGTTCGCGGGCATCGCCCGGTGCAGGTCGATCTTCTCCGGACGGACCGAGATCTCCAGGTCACGCCCCACTTCCACACCGGCCGGGACGGGCACCACGACTCGCTCGCCGGGACCCTTCTCGAGCACCGCGTACCCCTGCTCGGACCAGCTGACGTGTCCGTCGACGAGGTTCGAGGTGCCGATGAAGCCGGCCACGAACCGGGTCGCCGGGCGCTCGTAGATGTCCCGCGGCGAGCCGAGCTGCTCGATACGGCCGTTGTTCATCACCGCGATCCGGTCACTCATGGTGAGCGCCTCGCCCTGGTCGTGGGTGACGTAGACGAAGGTGATGCCGACCTCGCGCTGGATCCGCTTGAGCTCGATCTGCATCTGCTGGCGCAGCTTCAGGTCGAGGGCGCCGAGCGGCTCGTCCAGCAGCAGCGCCCGCGGGTGGTTGACCAGGGCCCGGGCCAGCGCGACCCGCTGCTGCTGGCCGCCGGACATCTCCTTGGGCTGCCGCTTCTCCATGCCGGTCAGCGAGACGATCTCGAGCATCTCGCCGACCCGCTTGGTGATCTCGGCCTTGGCGACCTTGCGGCGCTCCAGGCCGAAGGCCACGTTCTGCGCGACGGTCAGGTGCGGGAAGAGGGCGTACGACTGGAAGACCATGTTGACGTCGCGCTTGTTCGGCACGACGCCGGTGACGTCCCGGCCGTCGAGGAACACCTTGCCCTCGGTCGGATCCTCGAAGCCGGCGATCATCCGCATGGTGGTGGTCTTGCCGCAGCCGGACGGTCCGAGCAGCGAGAAGAACTCCCCCTGTCCGATCGCCAGATCCAGACTCCGCACGGCGGGAACCGCCTCACCGTGCGACACGTAGTCCTTGCGCACGCTGACGAACTCGATCGCCGCCTGAGTCGGCGGCGTAGGGGGAGAAGTGGTCATCTATCACCTCGAACGGGGCGTCGCAGCATGTGGGGTGGCGCAAGATCAGCCAGTGAAGCTCATCACGTGCTTGATCCGGGTGTACTCCTCGAATCCGTACATGGAAAGGTCCTTGCCGTAGCCGGAGTGACCGTAACCGCCGTGCGGCATCTCGGAGACGAAGGGTAGGTGCGTGTTGATCCAGACCGCGCCGAAATCGAGACGGCGGGAGACCCGCATCGCCCGGCCGTGGTTCTCGGTCCAGACGCTGGCGCTCAACCCGAACCGGACGTCGTTGGCCCAGCGCACGGCCTGAGCCTCGTCGACGAAGCTCTGCACCGTGACGACCGGCCCGAACACCTCGTCCTGGATCATCTCGTCCTGCTGGCGAAGGCCGGTGACGACGGTCGGCTCGAAGAAGTAACCATGATCACCGACGCGGCGCCCGCCGGCCACCACCTCGGCGTGCGCCGGGGTCCGGTCCAGGAAACCGGTGATCCGGTCCAGCTGGCCGACGTTGTTCACCGGGCCGAGGAACGCCGCGGTGTCCGACGGCGGCCCGACCCGGGTGGCCTTCGCCGCCGCGGCGAGCGCGGCGGTGAAGTCCGCGGCGATCCCCTCGTGCACCAGCACCCGGGTGGCGGCGGTGCAGTCCTGGCCGGCGTTGAAGAACCCGGCGCCGGCGATCGCGGCCGCGGTGGCGGCGATGTCGACGTCGTCGAAGACCACCACCGGGGCCTTGCCGCCGAGCTCCAGGTGGACGCGCTTGAGGTCGGGGGCGGCCGCCTTGGCGACCTCCATGCCGGCCCGGGTCGAACCGGTGATCGAGACGAACTGCGGGACCGGGTGCGCGACCAGGGCGCGGCCGGTGTCCCGGTCGCCGCAGACCACGTTGAGCACGCCGGGCGGCAGGAACTCGGCGGCGATCTCGGCGAGCAGCAGGGTGCTCACCGGAGTGGTGTCCGACGGCTTGAGGACGACCGCGTTGCCGGCCGCGATCGCCGGGGCGAACTTCCACACACCCATCACCATCGGATAGTTCCACGGGGTGATCTGCGCGCAGACGCCGATCGGCTCACGGCGTACGAAGGAGGTGTGGTCGCGCAGGTACTCCCCCGCGGACTTGCCCTCCAGCACCCGGGCCGCCCCGGCGAAGAACCGCAGCTCGTCCAGAATCGGGCCCATCTCCTCGGCCCGGGTGGCCGCGACCGGCTTGCCGGTGTTGCGGACCTCGGCGGCGACGATCTCGTCGGCCCGGGCCTCGATCGCGTCGGCGATGCGCAGCAGTGCCCGCTGCCGCTCGGCCGGGGTGCTGTCCCGCCAGATCTCGAAGCCCCGCTCGGCGGCCTCGACCGCCGACTCGACGTCACGCCCCGAGGAGACCGGCGCGTGCGCGTAGGTCTCTCCGGTGCTGGGGTCGATCACCGGGGACGTGAGGCCGTCCTCGGTGTCGCGGTAGGACCCGGCGACGAAATTGCGCAGCACGGGAAGGGTTGTGCTCACAGGGAATCTGGCCTTCCGGTCAGGGGCTTCTCACCCGGACTGGAGGGACCTTGTCACACCATCGAGTGAGTCAGCAAGGGAATCCGAAGTAATTTCCAAAGCCGAAACGGAATCAGAAGATCCAATCCCGTTTCAGCGACGTAATCCGGGGTTTTAGGCGGTGTAGAAGCCGTCGGCGACGGTGAGGGCCTCGTCCAGGATCGCGAGGCCCTCGCGAAGCTCGGCCTCGGTGATCGTGCACGGGGGCACCACGTGCAGCCGGTTGAAGTGGACGAACGGCCAGAGACCGCGCTCCTTGCAGGCGGCGGCGACCGCGTTCATCGGCGCGGCCGCGGGGCCGGCGGCGTTGAACGGTACCAAAGGTGTCCTCGCCTCCCGATCGGTGACCAGCTCGATCGCCCAGAACACGCCCAGTCCGCGGACCTCGCCGACACTCGGGTGCTTCTCCGCCAGAATGGCCAGCTCCGGGCCGATGACGTCCTCGCCGAGCGCGCGGGCGTGCTCGACGATTCCCTCCTCCTTGAAGATCTGCATGCTGGCCACCGCCGACGCGCACGCCAGCGGATGACCGGAGTAGGTGAGGCCGCCCGGGAACGGGCGCTCCCGGAACGTCTCGGCGATCTCGTCGGCGATGACCACGCCGCCCAGCGGCAGATAGCCCGAGTTCACTCCCTTGGCGAAGGTGATCAGGTCGGGGGTCACACCCCAGTGGTCGATCGCGAACCACTCGCCGCAGCGGCCGAACCCGGCCATCACCTCGTCGGCGATGAACACGATGCCGAACTCGTCGCAGATCTCCCGCACGCCCGCCAGGTAACCGGGCGGCGGGACCAGGATGCCGTTGGTACCGACCACAGTCTCGATCAGGATCGCGGCGATGGTGGCCGGGCCCTCGAAGACGACGGTGTCGCGCAGATGCGCCAGCGCCCGCCGCGTCTCCTGCTCCGGCGAATCGGAGTGGAACGGGGACCGGTACGGGTACGGCCCCCAGAAGTGCACGACGCCGATCGCGACCGGCTCGTTCGGCCAGCGCCGCGGGTCGCCGGTCGCGGTGATCGCGGTGGCGGTCGAGCCGTGATAGCTGCGGTAGGTGGAGAGCACCTTGTGCCGGCCGGTGTGCAGCCGGGCCATCCGGATCGCGTTCTCGTTGGCCTCGGCGCCGCCGTTGGTGAAGAACACCTTGTTCAGGCCGTCCGGGGCGATCTCGGCGATCATCCGGGCCGCCTCGCCGCGCTTGTCGTTGGCGAACGCCGGCTGGATGGTGCAGAGCTTCGCGGCCTGCTCCTGGATGGCGGCGACCAGGCGCGGGTGCTGATGGCCGATGTTGATGTTGACGAGCTGCGAGGAGAAGTCCAGGTACCTGCGCCCCTGGTAGTCCCAGAAGTGGCTGCCCAGCGCCCGCTCGATCGGCAACGGGTCGATCAGCCCCTGCGCCGACCAGGAGTGGAAGACGTGCGCGCGGTCGTCCGCGCGCACCTGCGATTCACTACTCACGATGGTGCTCCTCACCGGGTCTGCGGGAAGCCGAGGTCGATCGACGACGTGCCCGGGTCCGGCCAGCGGGACGTGACGACCTTGCTGCGGGTGAAGAAGTGGATGCCGTCCGGGCCGTACATGTGGGTGTCGCCGAACAGCGACGCCTTCCAGCCACCGAACGAGTAGTAGGCGACCGGGACCGGGATCGGCACGTTCACGCCGACCATGCCGGCGTTCACGTCGAACTGGAACTGCCGGGCCGCGCCGCCGTCCCGGGTGAAGATCGCGGTGCCGTTGCCGTACTCGTTGTCGTTGACCAGCCGCACGGCCTCGGCGTAGGTGCCGACGCGGACGACGCTGAGCACCGGGCCGAAGATCTCGTCGGTGTAGACGGTCATCTCCGGCGTGACGTTGTCGAGCAGCGTCGCGCCGAGGAAGAACCCGGGCTTCTCCGCGATGTCGCGGCCGTCCGTGATCACCGTCGCGCCCGCCTCGGCGCCGGCCTCGATGTAGCCGGCCACCTTGTCCCGGTGCTGGGCGGAGATCAGCGGGCCCATCTCGGACTCCGGATCCGTACCGTCGCCGACCTTGATCTTCGGGATGCGGGCCGCGATCGCCTCGACCAGCGGGTCGGCGATCTCACCGACCGCGACCACCACGGAGATCGCCATGCAGCGCTCGCCGGCCGCGCCGTACCCCGCGCTGATCGCCGCGTCGGCGGCCGCGTCCAGCTCGGCGTCCGGCAGCACGATCATGTGGTTCTTCGCGCCGCCGAGAGCCTGCACCCGCTTGCCGTGCGCGGTGCCGGTCTCGTAGATGTACTTCGCGATCGGGGTCGAGCCGACGAAGCTGACCGCCGCGACGTCCGGGTGCACCAGGAGCGCGTCGACCGCCTCCTTGTCGCCGTTGACCACGGTGAACACGCCGTCCGGCAAGCCCGCCTCACGCCACAGCCGGGCCAGCCAGAGCGCGGCCGACGGGTCCTTCTCGCTGGGCTTGAGCACGAACGCGTTGCCCGCGGCGATCGCGGTGGCGCACATCCACAGCGGCACCATCGCCGGGAAGTTGAACGGGGTGACGCCGGCGACCACGCCGAGCGGCTGGCGGATCGAGTAGACGTCCACACCGGTGGCGGCCTGCTCGGAGAACGAGCCCTTCATCAGGTGCGGGATGCCGGTGGCGAACTCCACGTTCTCGAGGCCGCGGGCGATCTCGCCGGCCGCGTCGGCGAGCACCTTGCCGTGCTCGCGGGTGACGATCGCGGCCAGCTCGCCGCTGCGCGCCGCGAGCAGCTCACGGAACGTGAACAGGACCGCGGAACGCTTGGACAGGCTCGCCGCACGCCACGACCTCGCCGCCTCCCTCGCGGCGGCGACGGCGGTGGCGACCTCGGCGGCCGAGGCCAGATCGACCTCGGCGATCCGCTCGCCGGTGGCGGGGTTGAAGACCGGGGCGGTCCGGCCGGACGTGCCGGCGGTCTCGGCGCCGCCGATCCAGTGCGCGATGTGACTCATACGGCGAGGTTATGTGACAGCACTAGACCGAACAATGCTCCGATTGTACTGTCACATAATGTTCTACCCGGCCGTCATGGACCGCCTCACCGAACCCAGCGCCCGCGGACTCGCCGAGGCGGTGAGCCGTGCGGTCGGCGACGGCGCCCTGCCCGGCGGCACCCGGCTCCCGCCGGTCCGCGCCGTCGCGGCCGAGCTGCACCTCTCCCCCACCACGGTCAACGCGGCGTGGCAGCTGCTGCGCCGGGCCGGCACCATCCGCACGGACGGCCGGCGCGGCACGGTCGTCGCCACCCCCGGCACCGGCGGGCCGGGGCGCTACCGGGCCGCCCTGCGGCAGACCTCCGGGTTCGGGCTGGACCTGTCCACCGGAGTGCCGGACCCGCGGCTCCTCCCGCCGGTCCCGGCACTGCACGGCCTGTCACCGGCGCCCAGCAGCTACCTCGACGAGCCGGTGCTGCCCGCGCTCGGAGCGCTGCTGCGGGAGCGGTGGCCGTACCCCGCGGAGCGCCTCGCGGTCTTCGACGGCGCGATGGACGCGATCGACCACGTGGCGACCGCGCTGCTGCGGCTCGGCGACCTCGCGCTGGTGGAGAACCCGTGCTTCCCGCCGCTGCTCGACCTGCTCGACACGCTCGGCGTACCGGTCATGGGTGTCGGCACCGACGCCGACGGCATGCTGCCGGACCAGCTCTCCGCCGCGCTGTCGCGGCGCCCCGCCGCGGTCTTCCTCCAGCCCCGCGCGCTCAACCCCACCGGCGCGTCGTGGTCACCGCAGCGGGCCGCCGCCCTGTCCGCCGTGCTCGCGCGGCACCCCTCGGTGTACGTGGTGGAGGACGACTCCGCCGGCGACCTCGCCTCCGGGCCACTGCTGTCGATCGGCACCCACCTCCCGCGACAGACCGTGCACGTCCGCAGTTTCTCCAAGTCGCACGGCCCCGACCTGCGGCTGGCCGCGGTGAGCGGCCCCGCGACGGTCCTCGACCCGATCCTCGAGCGGCGGCTGCTCGGCCAGGGCTGGACCAGCCGGCTGCTCCAGCGCCTGCTGCTCACCCTGCTCACCGAGCCGTCGTCGATCGCCGCGGTCGCCGCCGCCCGGGACGAGTACGCCCGCCGCCGCCACCTGATCGTCGCCGGCCTCGCCGCCGCCGGGATCGCGCTGCCGCCCGGCGAAGGGCTCAACCTGTGGCTGCCGGTCGCCGACGAGCAGGCGGCCCTGCTGAGCCTGGCCAGCGCCGGGATCGGGGCGGCGGCCGGGACGGCGTTCGCGGTCGGCCCGGGGATGCCGCCCCACCTGCGGGTGACCGTCGGCCTGGTCGCCGACGACCACACGGCGGTGGCGGAACGGCTGGCCACGGCGGCTCGGGCGGCGGCGCAGGGCATTCCACGTTGACCCTTATCAGGTTGACCAGTGACAGGTGTGCATGAGACAGTGTCCACATGAGTGCTTGTGACACTCGGCCCCTGGCCGAGGTCTCGCTGGACAGTCATCCGGGCCCCTGGAGCGAGGCCGACCTCCTCGCCCTCAGCGGCCCCCTGCATCACATCGAGCTGATCGACGGGAGTCTGTGGGTGACCCCTCGGCCCAACCGGCGCCGCAACGACATCGCGGCCGCCCTCCTCACCGCACTGCGGCCCGGCGCACAGAGCACGGGCGTGCGGGTCCGGCTCGCGGCCGGTCTGCGGCTCAGCCGCGGGCGGATCGTCTGCCCCGACCTGGTGATCGAGCGGGATTCCGGCGATCTCGACTTCGGCGACCCGGCCGGGGTCCTGCTGGCCGGCGAGGTCACCGGGCCGGGCGTCACGGCGTTCGACCGCGGGTTCAAGACGCAGCTGTACGCGGAGGCCGGGATCCCGTGGTTCCTGCTCGCCGAGCCCGACCTGGCCGATTACCGGGCGGTCACGCTGCACCTGTTCCAGCTGCGCGGAAAGCAGTATTCGCCGGTCGCCGCCGCCGCGCCCGGCGAGATCCTGACCTTCGACAGTCCCGTGCCGATGTCGCTCGACACCGGTTTCCTGATCGACTTCTGAGAGGCCACGGCAATGATTGATTCCGTTCTCGACCATTCCCAGCCATGGACGGCGGAGGAATACCTGGCCCTCGGCGAGACCTTGAGCCGGGTCGATCTGATCGACGGGGCGATCTGGTCCGGGCCGCGGGGCGAGCCGGCCCACCAGGCGGTGGTGGGTGCGCTGGTCAGCGCGATCCATCCGGCGGCCAAGGCGGCACATCTGCACGCCCTCCACTACATCAACGTCTCTCTCGGGCCGGAGACCATCCTCGGGCCGGACCTCGTCGTCGCCTCCTACCCGTCCACCTCCTCGGCCGCTTCCGTCTCGCCGGCGCCCTCCGCTTCGCCGGCCGCCGCCTCCACCACCTCCGGCTCTCCGGACGCCTCCAGCACTCTCCGAGCCTCCGGCACGTCCGGCACTCTCCGCACGTCCGGCGTGTCCGGATCCTTCGCCGACTTCGGCTTCGAGGCGGCTGAGGTCGCTCTCGTCGGGGAGGTGGTCTCCGCCAATACGGTGGCCGTCGATCGGGTGCTGCGGATGCATCTCTACGCCGCGGCCGGCATCCCGTGGTACCTGCTGGTCGAGCCGAAACTGCCCGGCTTCGGATCGGTCCGGTTGCGGCTGCTGCGCCGGAAAGGCAGCCGATATGTCGAGGCGGCGGTGGCGGTGCACGGGCAGACACTCACCGCCCGCCAACCCTTCCCGTTCGCGCTCGACACCACCAGCCTGCTTCCGGGAGCACAGCCGTAATGTCGCCGGAGTGAACGTCTACGACCTCGCTGAGCGGCTGCCCTCCATCGACGAACTGCGCAACCGGTGCCGGGCCCTCGCGACCCTGGAATTCATCCAGGGCTCCGACTACCCGTACTACACGTGGTACGACGAGGTGGCCGCGATGGACAACGGCGGCGGCGACGAATACTCGATCGTCTTCAGCGACGCCGGGGCGTTCATCCGGGTCTTCGATCACGAGTCGGCGATGTCGCCCTATGCCGCCGACGATCACGAATTGTGGCCGGGACTGCTCGACGGCCTGCCGCCCGAGTTCCTCCCGTTCACCACCGACCCCGCATTCTGTGATCACGGTGTCCTGTCCGCCACCGCCGTGCTGTGGCGGCGCACCACCGACGACCGCTGGCACGCCGGCACCGGCATCAGCTTCCCGCCGCCCCGCAGCGTCCACGACTTCAGCCCCGACGGCGCGAGCCTCCTCGCCATCCTCTGCGACGACGACCTCGCCGGCAGCTACACGGACTTCGCCGGCGACTACCACGAGGTCACCATCGACCGGGCAGCGGTCGCGCACGTCGTGGCGATGCACCCACTCACCGCCGCCGTGGCGCACGCCCTCAATCCCGACGCCGACCTCGCGGAACTCCGGGCCGCCGGTCACCTGACGGATTGAAAGCGCGACCCCGGACCCTCGCGAGCCTCAGCCCACCCGATCACCTGCCGGGCTGAAAACCGTCCCGCGCCACCTCACTTCCGGCTGACTCTCACTGCCGACCCTGCCGACCCTGCCGACCTTGCCGACCCTGCCGGCCGATTGCTTGCCCGCCGGTTGTCGATCTTGTGAGGTTGTGGTGAATCGGTTCGCCCGAAACTCACTAGATCTCGTGCGTAAGGGCTGAGAACCACCTCGCGACTCCAGGCCGCCCCACTCACCTGACCAGGCCGAGAACCGGGCCCGCGCCACCCACGCGGGGCTCCGGGCCGCCGGCTACTTGGCGGGCTGGAAGCTGTCGAAGATGTATTGGAGGTCGTCCCGGTACTCGCCCCACTCGGCGTCCGGCGTCTCCCAGTAGAAGCCGTACGCCTTGTTGTCGGAGACCACCACGCCACGATTGTTGACGTGCTTGCGGACGCCGTTGCGGTTCCGCAGGAACTCCCAGTCGGCGGCAGTCCGGAAGTAGTCCACCCGCGCGATCTTGACCTCGTCGTAACCGGGGAAGTCACCGCTCGCCTGCCGCGACCGGGACTGCTCCCGCCAGTCCGCCACCGGATCCGGTTTCGGGTCGTCGGTCTGATCGATCCCGAGAATCTTCCCCGCCCTCCGGAAGTAGACGATCGTGCCCTCCTTGGAGCGGGTCCAGCCCTCCGGCACGTACACCGAGAAGCCGGAGGCGTCCCGATAATCCACCCATCCGGGCCGCAGCGCCGGACGGCCACCGGTCGCCGGACTCGTGCTCGGGCTCGCACTAGGCGTCGCGCTCGGGCTGCTGCTGCTCGGGGACGCCGGAGGTGGCGCCACCGCGTCGGCACCCCCCGGGAACACCGGCGACGGCGCAGCGGTCGCCGTCGTGGCCACGGCCGTCGGGCGCGCCACGGGCGTCTCCCCGTCCGGCCGGCTCAGCGCCCACACCGCACCAGCGGCGACGACCACGGCGAGCGATGCGGCCCCGACGAGCGGCAGACGCCGCTTGCGGTCACTCGCGGTCACCGTCGACTGCGGATCCCTCTCCGGTACGCCCGAACGACGCTGCCGCGGAACCGCCCCACGCCCGACCGCAAACGCCCCGGCCATCGGTTCCGTCACCGGATCGTCGACCCGCGTCACGTCCGGGCCCGACCCGTTGCCGGCCTCACCGTTCCCCGCCGGCTCTCGCCCCACCGCGGCCGCCCCGCCAGCAGCTGGCTCAAGCCCAACCGCAGCCGTCCCGGCGGCCCCGCTCGCCGTCGAATCGCGCCTCACCCCGGCGGCATCGCCGGCCGCTGACTCAAGCCCGGCCCCGGCGGCATCGCCAGCCGCCGAGTCACGCCCCACCCCGGCGGCAGTGCCAGACGCCGAGTCACGCCCCACCCCGGATGCACCGCTCGCCGGCTCAAGCCCTACCGCGGGCGCGCCGTCGACCGTCGGTTGCGGCTTGGGGTCGCCCGCCGACGGTTGCTGCTCGATTCCGGCGCCCACCTCGGCGGCCGGGCCGCCGGTCGCGACGGCGTCCGACTCCGTGGCGCGCGCAGAGTCAGTGTCGACACGGTCGCCGTTCTCCCCTGCTCCGGCGGAGGGACCACCGGACGGGCCACCGTCACGCGCCCCTTCGGCACCGTCGGGAACAGCCGGGCCACCGTCACGCGCGTCCTCGTCGCCGTCCGGACCGGACGGCGAACCCGCGACACCGCGGACGCCATCCGATTGCCGAACGGCGGCGCCTGCGGCACCGGCGGCTCCACCGGAAGCACGGCCCGAACCCGCCGTCCCGGCCTGCTCGGGGCCACCGGCTGCCGTATCGGGCGAACCCGCGGCGCCGGGGAACCCATCCGGCTCCCCATCGGTTTCACCCGCGGCCTCGGCTGCCCGGTCCGAGGCACGGCCCGGCTTCGCCGCTCCATCCCGCTCGAGGCCGTCCGCGGAGCCCGGCGAACCCGCGTCGGCAGGCGTCAGCGGGTCCGCGCCGTCCCGTCCGGCCCCGGTGGAACTCTTCGCCGACCCGGCGACGTTGTCCCCCGCCGTGACGCTACTTCCAGCAGCCCTCTTCGCCGGGGCGGCAGAGTGTTCAGCAGCGCCCTTCACCGAGGCGGCAGAACCTTCAGCAGCGTCCCTCTCCGAGGCGGCAGGATCGGCGACGGCACCGCCCTTCGCCGCAGCAGCCGAGACGCTGGCGGCCCCCTTCGCCGAGGCGGCAGGGCCCCCGGCGACACCCTTGGCCGCAGGGGCGGAACCGCTGGCGACACCCTTGGCCGCAGGGGCGGAACCGCTGGCGACACCCTTCGCCGGAGGGGTGGAACCGCCGGGAGCGGGTGTGCCGGTTCCTGGGTGGCTGTCGGTGCGCGGCGGCCGGGCCGGCGATTCCTTGGGGGTGCGGGGACGCGGGATCCGGAGCGCCGCGGCCAGACCGGCCAGACCGGTCGGCGGGGCTTCGGGCGTCGACAGTCCGGTGATGATGGTGCGGGCGAGAGCCTCGGCGTCCTCCAGGTTCATCCGGGCCGTCGGGTCCTTGCGGAGCAGGCCGTCCAGCAACGGCCGCAGCGCGCCGGCATGGGTGGGCGGGTCCGGTTCCTCGGTGGCCAGGGCGGCGAGCGTCGCCATCGTGGAGTTGCGCTCGTACGGCGATCGGCCCTCGACCGCCGAGTACAGCGTGGCGCCGAGCGACCACAGATCCGCCGCGGGGCCGCTGACCCCGTGCTGCGCCCGTTCCGGAGCCATGAACTGCGGCGACCCGACCAGGATGTCCGACCGGCTGATCACCCCGTCGTCGTCGACCGCGGCGATGCCGAAGTCGGTGAGCAGCACCCGCCCGTCGTCGGCGAGCAGCACGTTCGCCGGTTTCACATCGCGGTGTTCCACCCCGAAACGGTGCGCGGCACGCAGGGCGCCGAGAAGATCGAGACCGATCCGGACGACACGGTACGGGTCCAGGCGCCCCTGTTCGGTGATCTCCTCACGGAGCGACCGGCACGGCACGTACTCCATGACGATCCAGGTGCGGTCGGCGAGCTGCAGAACGTCGTACACCTGAACGACGTTGGGGTGATTGATCCGCGCCGCCGCACGCGCCTCACGCAGCGTGCGCCGCGCCGACGCCGCGTCATCGCTGCCGAACGGCCGGTCCAGCTCCTTGATCGCGACGTCTCGTTCCAGGGTCTCGTCGCGGGCCAGTAGAACCTGGCCCATCCCACCACGGCCCAGGCTCTCGCCGAGCCGGTACCGTCCGGCGAGCAACACGGGCGCATCAGGCATGGGCACCGTTATACCCGCCCGTCGCACCTGTAACGCCAGCCCCCGCTTACATCAAGCCGCATAACGGGCATCCACCCGTCCGTCGTCGATCCCGCGTCCTCCCTCTCGTGGTCACCGAGCCGGCCCGGGACCCCCGCTGTCCGGCCGCCGGCCTGCTTATCGACGGGCGGGCGAGCCCGGCGGCGGTTCCTCCGGCCGGCTCTCAGGGCTGCCTCCCACCCGTTGAAGCAGCCCTGACGACCAGCCGGAAAACCCCGGCCGGCTCTCACGGCTGTCTTCCGCGCGTCGAGACAGCCGTGAGAGCCGGCCGGGCAAGATACGCCGCGGCGCGGGCAGTCCCCTCGGGCTTGGGATACCGGCCGGATCCGGCCGGATCCGCCCGCTCAGCGGTTTCGCGCCCCGCCTGGAGTGGCGCCTCCGTGGTGGAGAGGGCCCCGCTGGTTGGGGGTGACCGGGAGGGGAATGCACGAGTTTCACCGGGGGACGGTCGTGAGGGATTGCCTGCCGCAGCCGCGGGGAGTCACGGCGGCTGGGGTGGCCCGTACCACCGAATGGTGTGAGAGAAGAGCCGCAGACCGAAAGTGATCCGGAGGGTCGCGGATCGCCGTGGCGGCCCAGTCCGGGATTCGGGGGTGGTGAGGGCGGGCGATTAGTCAGGATTGGTGGGGGTACGTCTGCTGGAACAACCGTGCAGGACGGAGGGACGATGACCCGCACAGACGCACGAACCGAGGAATCGACCGCGGAACTGGTCACCCGGCTCAGTGAACAGGTGACCACGCTGGTCCGGGACGAGTTGGCGCTCGCCCGCATCGAGATGACCGAAAAGGGGAAGAAGGCCGGCAAGGGCGCGGGACTGCTCGGCGGGGCCGGAGTGATCGCCCTGTACGGGCTCGGCGGCCTCTTCATCACCGCCGGCGCCGCGCTGTCACTGGTCATGCCGATGTGGGCGGCCGCCCTGATCGTCACCGTGATCCTGTTCGCCGCCGCCGGAATCACGGCGATCGCGGGCAAACGTGAGGTGCAACAGGCGGTTCCGCCGACCCCGGAGGCCGCCATCGCCAGCGGCCGCCGTGACGTGGACGAATTCATCAACGCCGCCCGGCGCGGAGGGAAGTCATGAGCGCGCCCAACCGCAGCCGCGCCGAAGCCCGACGCCCGTCACCCAACCGCAACCGCCCGAAACCCGGCCCGCCCGCGTCGAGCCGCGCCCCGGCCGAGGGCCAGCCGCCGCCCACCCCGCCGGGCGACTCCGCCGCTGCCGATACGCCCACGGCCACGCCGCCCGGCACCGCGAAGCCCGGCGCACATCCGGCACCGCCCGGCGCCACGCCGGCCGGCACCGGGAGATCCGGACCGTCGCATGCCGCCCCCGCCGGCACCACGAAACCCGCGCCGTCACATGCCGCCCCCGCCGGCGTCACGAAACCGGCGCCGTCACATGCCGCCCCCGCCGGCGTCACACCGGGCAGCGCGACAAAACCGGTGCCATCGCATGCCGCCGGCACCGCCAAACCCGGTTCGCATCCCACGCCGTCCGCCATCGGGCCGGTCAGTGGCGCGAAGCCCGGCCCCGCGGCCGGTGGCACGAAGCCCGCTGCTCCAGCAGCGGCGAGCACGCCGAACGCTTCGCCGGGCTCCTCGGCCGGTGCCGCGCACACGACCGTGAAACCCGGCGCGTCGCCTACGACGACGGCGGGCCCGGGAAAGGCCGGCACACCACACCGTGCGGCCACGCTGTTCGACGCGCCTCCGCCGGGTTCGGCTCGCCTCGGCGGTGGGCAGGACCACACGGGGCGCAGTGACACCCAGCAGGATCATGAGAACCGCAGTGACAGCAAGCAGGAGCATGAGAGCCGCAGTGACAGCGGGCAGGGTCACGCGGGGCTGACCGGCAGGACGGAACACAGCACGGTGACTCCGGGCCTGGGTTCACGGAGCACGGTGACGACCCGGCCGGCGACGCCGTCGGCGCCCGCGTCCGCGGCGGTTTCACCGTCAGCGGGCTCCCCCAGCTTCTCCGGCCCGGCGGCCGGATCCTCGGCGGGTGCGCACGCGGCCAAGCCCGGCGGCACTTCCGCGAGGACCACTCCGCACGACAGCACCACGTCTGCGGGCGGCATCGGCAATCCGGGGACGCCGAAGCCGACGCCGACGCCGGCGCCCGGCAGGATTCCGGCGAGCCACGCGGAAGCTCCGCACAATCCGGGGACGCCGCAGCCGACGCCGGCGCCGGGCAGGATTCCGGCGAGCCACGCGGAGGCGCCGCACAATCCGGGAACGCCGACGCCGACACCGGCACCCGCCGCCACGCACGGCAGCAGGCCGGCCGCGACAGCGAAGCCCGCGCCACCGGCTGACCCCACATCGGGGAATCTTCCGCGTACGGCTCCCGGTACCGGCAAGCCGACCAGCCCCGGAACCGGGACCCCGCAACACGCGACCGGCGGCAGCGCCCCGGCGAAGAGCACATCACCGGCTGACATCACACCGGGGAATCTTCCGCGTACGGCTCCTGATATCGGCAAGTCGACGAGCCCCGGAGTCGGGAGCCCACAGCACGCGACCGGCGGCACGGGGATGGCGAAGAACGCACCGGCATCGGGCAGCGTTCCGCATGCCGGAGCGTCGAAGAGCAACCTGACGTCCGGAGGTACTTCACCGGCGGCAGGCGGCACCGGAACGGCAAAGAACATGCCGCCCGCGGCAGGCGGCACCGGAACGGCAAAGAACATGCCGCCCGCGGCGGCCGGCACTGCCGCGCACATGGCGGCGACCCCGAAGTCGCCGTCAGGGGTCTCCTCGGGAGGCGATGCGGGAGTCGCGAAGAGCAGTTCGGAGGTCACGGTGACGCCTGGACGGGCTACCGGACGGGCAACCGTGCCCCAACCCGGCGGTCCGCAGCAGCCCACGCCGACGAGCGTCTCCGCTGCGGCGACCGTTCCCTCCAACCTCACCGGAACCCCGGGCCACAGCGATACTCCTGAGGCACGCCATCCGGCGACCGCTACCCGGCACCCCCACGACGAGGCGCAACGTCCGACGCCCGGCATCGGAACCGCTGCCTCTGGTCGCGAAGGTGCCCCGGGCCGGAACGCCTCGGACCGAAACGCGCCGGGCCAGAAGGACGCGGGCCGGAACGACGCGGGCCGGAACGACGCGCCGGATCGCCGCGACGAGAGGGAGCGGCCGCAAGCGGTCCGGGCGGAGACCGGCGGCCCGAAGACGGATCGCAGCGACGAGGTTCACGCTGCGGCCGCGCGGGCTCGCGGGGACCAGCCGGCGGATCCGTCGGACAAGGCGGAGGCGCTCCGGGCCGAGATCGAGCAGACCCGGGCCGAGATGGGCGAGACGGCGGCCGCGCTCGTCGCGAAGCTGGACGTGTCCAGCCGCGTGAAGGACGCGGCCGCCGAGAAGAAGGAGCAACTCGCCGAGGCGGCCACGGAGAAGAAGAACCATCTGGCCGAAGCCGTGGCCGAGAAGAAGGACCAGCTGGCCGAAGTCGTGGCCGAGAAGAAGGACCAGCTGGCCGGAGTGGTGGCCGAACAGAAGGACCGGCTGACCGGGAAGGCGGATCACCGGGCCGGGGGCGACTCGGAGAAGACGGGCCGGCTCACCGAGGTGGCCGCGGAGAAGAAGGGGCAGCTGGCCGAAGCCGCGAGCGTGATCGCCGCCAAGGTCGAGGATGCGGCCGGTTCCCTCGCCGACAAGGCCAGGTCGGTACGGGGTGCGGGATCCGCGGCGGAGACCGGCACCGCGGCCCTGCCGGGGAACGCCGAAGACCGAACCGGACGTTCGGCAGGCGAGGGCGAGGCCGTGCGGGGCGGTACGCGGGAGACGCCGGGCGGCCGGGACGAGCCGGAGTGGCGGCAGACTTCCGCGGAGACTCGCGCGCACTTCGCCGAGGCGGCCGCTGAGGCTGCGGAGCGGGCCACCACCGCGCTCGGAACGCTGCCGGAACGGGCTTCCGGGGCGATGGGCACGATCCGGGAGCGGGCGTCGGCGGCAGCCGGCGGGCTGCCGGACCGGGTCGCCGGGCAGCGGCAACGGTATGCCCTGATCGGCGCCGTCCTGGCGGCGGCCGCAGCCACCGTCGTCGTGATCAGGAAGCGGCGCTGACCGTCAGACACCGAACATGACAGAGCCGCCGCTTCGGGCCCGCCCCGGAGCGGCGGCTCTGTCATGTTCCGGGGGGGGGAACGACCGCGGCTGAAGATCGCGGAGGCAAGCCCCGGCCGCCGAACCGTCCGGCGAAGGAGCCGCAGAGAACCAGGCGAGGCGACTGACCCCACGCGGCGGGCAGAACGCCCGGGCAAGGCGACGGAACCCACGCGACCGGCAAAACGACCGAGCGAGGCGCCAAAACCCACGCGACCGGCAAAACGACCGGGAGGTCCCGGACCCCGCCGGTCACGGTGCAAGTCGGGCGAAAGGTGGGGAAGGTCGGACCGCGTAGCCGAGGCACCTTGAAACGTCTCATATGGTGACGCCTGCCAGCGCACGCAGGCTCTCCAGGATTCGGGCCCAGGTTGAGAATCAACTCTTGACCCTGCCCTAACGGCCTCGTAACGTGAGTCACACCCCAGCTAGAACGTTTCAAGAACTCCTCTCGGGAGGCGTCATGCGTCCTCGGTTCGCTGCCGCCGTCGCCCTCACCACGACGGCCGCCATAGCTCTCACCGGTTGCACCAAGAAGAACGAGACCGACTCCGGCGTCACCGGGGATGCGGGCAGCAAGACCTACAAGGTGGCGTTCGTCCCGAAACTGCAGGGCGTGCCCTACTTCGAGGCGATGAACGCGGGCGGCAAGGAGGCCGCGAAGGCGCTCGGCAACGTCGAGTGGCTCTATCAGGGCCCGACCCAGGCGGACGCGGCGGCGCAGGCGGACATCGTGCGCTCCTACATCCAGCAGAAGGTCGACGCCCTGATCGTCGCCCCGAACGACCCGGACAGCATGGCCCCGCTGCTGCAGCAGGCCAAGGACGCCGGCATCCACGTGGCGACCGCTGACACCGACGCGCCGAACAGTGTGCGGGAGGTGTTCGTCAACCAGGCCACCGCGCAGGGTATCGGCGAGGGCCTGACCGACGCGCTGTTGAAGGAGATGGGCGGCAAGGGCAAGTACGCGATCGTCTCGTGCGGCCAGACGGCGGAGAACCTGAACGCCTGGATCAAGGTGCAGCAGGAGTACACGAAGTCGAAGTACCCGGACGCCCAGATCGTGGACGTGGTCTACGCGGGTGAGGACCAGGCGAAGGCCACCCAGATGGCGACCGACCTGATGAACGCGCACCCGGACCTGACCGGTCTGGTCGGCGAGTGCACCTCGTCCGCGCCCGGTGTGGCGCAGGCGGTCAAGGACGCCGGCAAGATCGGCAAGGTCTTCACCGTCGGCCTGGGCACCCCGCAGTCGATGAAGCCGTACCTGCGGGACAAGTCGTCGTCCGCGGCGATCCTCTGGGATGTGGAGAACCTGGGTTACCTGACCGCGTGGGCCGGCGCCCAGATCGCGCAGGGCAAGACGATCGAGGCGACCAACAACGTCTCCGGTGAGCTGCCCGCGGTCACCTACGACGCGTCGAGCAAGATGCTGCTGCTCGGCCCGGCGCTGGCTATCACCGACCAGAACGTCGACCAGTTCGACTACTGATGACCGACGCGAACGAGGTTCCCCGCCTGCGCCTGACCGCCATCAGCAAGCGGTTCGGCGCGGTCCGGGCCATCCAGCACGCCGATTTCACGGTACGGGCCGCCAAGGTGCACGCCCTGGTCGGTGAGAACGGCGCGGGCAAGTCCACGATGATCAAGATCGTCGCGGGGGCGGAGACCGCCGACACCGGCGAGATCGAGTTCGACGGTGTGCCGGTCGGCATGAAGGACACCGCCGCCGCGATCGCACTGGGGATCGCCACCGTCTATCAGGAGCCGCAGCTCTTCCCGGAGCTCACGGTCGCGGAGAACATCTTCCTGGGCCGCGAGATCACGAAGACCGGACGGGTCGACTGGGCGGCGCAGAACGCGAGGGTCGTCGAGCTGCTGGACCTGCTGGGGCTGCCGGAGCGGTACGCCACCGCCGAGGTCGGCACCCTGTCGGTGGCCGAGCAGCAGCAGGTGTCGATCGCCAAGGCTCTGGCCTCGGACGCGAAGGTGCTGATCCTGGACGAGCCGTCGGCGATCCTGACCGACGCCGAGATCGAGGTCCTGTTCGGCGTGGTCCGGCGGCTGACCGCCGCGGGCGTGGCGGTCGTCTACATCTCGCACCGTCTCGACGAGCTGTTCCGGATCGCCGACGAGGTCACCGTCATGCGGGACGGGCGCACGATCGGGACGTACCCCATCAAGGATCTGACCGTGCGGCAGATCGCCCACCTGATGGTCGGCGAGGAGCTGTCCGACGCCCGGCCGCATCGCGTGGTCCCGGAGGGACCGGCGGTCCTGGAGCTGAGTGGCCTGACCCGGGCCGGGAAGTTCCGTGACGTCGACGTGCGGGTACGGGCCGGCGAGATCGTCGCGCTGTACGGCCTGGTCGGCTCCGGTGTCTCGGAGATCGCCGCGTGTGTCTACGGCATCGATCACGCCACGAGCGGCGACCTCCGGCTGGGCGGCGCATCCGTGCGGATCCGGAATCCGGAACACGCCCAGAGACTGGGTGTCGCCCTGCTGCCGGCGAATCGCAAGGTCGAGGGCATGTTCGGCTTCCAGTCGATCGCGTTCAACATCTCCGCGGGTCATCTCCGGCTGCTGTCGAGGTTCGGCGTCTGGGTGGACCGGGCCCGGGAGCGGAGTGAGGCGCTGCGGCTGATCGAGCGGCTGGCGGTGAGGACGCCGCACGAGCGGCAGCCGATCAGCGCGATGTCCGGCGGCAACGCGCAGAAGGTGGTTCTCGCGCGGCAGCTCGTGGAGCGGCCGAAGGTGCTGGTGCTGGCCGAGCCGACGCAGGGTGTCGACGTCGGCGCCAAGGAGGAGATCCATCGGCTGATCACCGAGCTGGCCGAGGAGGGCACGGCGGTGCTGGTGGTGACCTCGGACCTGCCGGAGGCGCTGCGCATCGCCGATCGTATCCAGGTGGTGCGCGGCGGTACGACCACCGACGAGTTCGGCCCGGACGCCAGCCAGGTGGACCTGCTGGCCGCGGCCGCGGGAGGCGACAGATGACCGCGGTGGCGCAGGCGAGGATCAGGAAGCGGGTGCTGCCGAGCCCGGTCACCGGCCAGGAGGTCGTGCTGGCCGGGGTGATCGCGGCGCTGTGGGCGGCCCTGGCCGTCGGCACCCCGGCGTTCCTGACCGCCGGTTCGGTCCAGCCACTGCTGGTGGCGACCGCCCCGGTGGCGCTGGTCGGCGTCGGGATGACCATCGTGATCATCACCGGCGGCATCGACGTGAGCGTCGGCGGCGCGATCATGGTGTGTTCGGTGCTGACGGCGAAGGCGCTCGTCGGCGCCGATGTCGGCCTCGGCGCCGCGGTGCTGCTGTCGGTCGCCGCCGGCGGGGTGCTGGGCCTGGTCAACGGCGTGCTGATCGCCTACGGCCGGGTGCACGCGATCATCATCACGTTCGGTACGGCCAACCTGTTCATGTTCCTCGGCCTGCGGATCTTCGGTTCCGGCACGGTGAACGGCATCCCGGGCACGCTCGCCTTCTTCGGCCGTGGCCCGGACGGCCGGACCCTCGGCATCCCGCACGCCTTCCTGATCACCCTGCTGATCACCGCGGCGGCCTGGTGGTGGCTGCGGCACACCGCGGGCGGCCGGCACTTCTTCGCGATCGGCGGGGACGCCCAGGCGGCCCGGCTCGCGGGTGTCCGGGTGCAGCGCCGGGTGCTGCTGGCCTATGTGCTGACCGGTCTGCTGGTCGGCTTGGCGTCCTGTTTCGTGATCGCCCAGGGCACGTCGACGCTGGACCAGTCGGTCGGCTCCGGCAAGGAGCTGGCGGTGATCGCGGCGGTCGTGATCGGCGGCACGAGCATCATGGGCGGGCGCGGTTCGGTGCTGGGCACCCTGCTGGGCGCGCTGCTGGTGCAGACGGTCGTGTCCGGTGTGACCCAGCTGGGCTGGCGTTCACAACTGTCCGACCTGTTCGTCGGCATCTTCATCATCGTGGCGGTCGGCGCCGACCTGCTGCGTGCCCGGGCGAGGAGGAACCGGTGAGCAGAGCGGTCCGGTTACTTCTCACCCAGCGCATCGCCCTGCTCGCGGTGCTGCTCGTCGTCGTGGTCGTCACGTTCTTCATCAACGACATGGGCGGCTACCTGACCGCCCCGTACGACTTCGACTACATGTCCGCGAGCCTGATCAGCGCCGTCCCGCTGGCCATGCTCGGCCTCGCCGAGATGCTGGTGATCCTGTCCGGCCGGGGCGGCATCGACCTGAGTGTCGGCGCGATCGTGTCGCTGGCCGGCATGGGCTTCGGTTTCGCGTACGGCGAATGGGGCTGGCCCCTCTGGCCGGCGATCCTGGCGACCGCGGGTCTCGGCGCCCTCCTCGGAGCGGTCAACGGCTTCCTCGTCTCCTACATCGGCTTCCCGGCGCTGATCGCCACGCTGGCGACGTTCTACGCGTACAAATCCCTCGCGATCGTCGTCAACGACCAGCAGCCGATCAGCACCGCGCCGGTCCAGGAGCTGTTCACCCTCAGCAAGTCGGTCGAGCTGCCGCTGTTCGGCCGGTACGTCCCGGACGTGCCCCTCGGGATCTTCACCTTCCTGCTGCCCACCGTGGTGGCGGTCTGGCTGCTGCTGGCCCGCACCGGCTACGGGCGGCGTCTCTACGCGATCGGCACCAACGACGTCGCCGCTCGCTGGGCCGGCATCCCGGTCCGCGACACGCGCTTCAAGGCGTACGTCTACGCGGGCCTGATCTCCGGCCTGGTGGCCGTGGTCACCGTGGGCCAGTTCGCCTCGGCCCGCCCGGACGCGGGCGTCTCCGGCAACGGCATGGCCCTGCCCGCGATCACCATCGCCGTCCTCGGCGGTGTGGCGATCACCGGCGGCATCGGCAGGGTCGCCGGGGTCGTGCTCGCCACTCTGCTCATCGTCTGGCTCAACGCCGGCATCCTGCTCGCCTTCGTCGGCAACGAGGGTTCGCAGTACCAGCTCCTCGCCCTGGGCGCGGTGCTGATCTTCGCCGCGCTGTTGAACGGGCTCACCAACCGCAAGTACGGAGGAACTCAATGACTGACCTGGATGGCCTGGACGGCTTCACCATCGAGGTGCCGAGCTGGGCGTACGGGAACTCGGGCACCCGGTTCAAGGTGTTCACCCGTCCCGGTGGGCCGCGCAACCCGTACGAGAAGCTGTCCGACGCCGCGCAGGTCAACCGCCTCACCGGGCTCGCCGACCGGGTGTCCCTGCACATCCCGTGGGACCTCGTCGACGACTGGAGCGACCTGAAGGCGCACGCCGACAAGCTCGGTGTGCGGATCGGCGCGATCAACTCGAACGTCTTCCAGGACGACGACTACCGGCTGGGCTCGCTGTGCAACCCGGACCCGGCGATCCGCCGCAAGGCGATCGACCACCACAAGCAGTGCCTGGACGTGATGCGGCAGACCGGCTCGACGGATCTGAAGATCTGGCTGCCGGACGGCCTCAACTACGCCGGTCAGGACTCGCTGCGCGGCCGGCAGGAGCGGCTGGCGGAGTCGCTGCGGGAGATCTACGACGCCTCCGACGACGATCACCGGATCCTGCTGGAGTACAAGTTCTTCGAGCCGTACTTCTACGCGACCGACATCCCGGACTGGGGCACCTCGCTGCTGCACTGCCTGGCGCTGGGCGAGCGGGCCACCGTGGTGCTGGACACCGGCCACCACGCGCCCGGCACCAACATCGAGTTCATCGTGATGCAGTTGCTGCGGCAGGGCCGGCTGGGCGCGTTCGACTTCAACTCGCGCTACTACGCCGACGACGACCTGATCGTCGGTTCGGCCGACCCGTTCCAGCTGTTCCGGATCATGTCGGAGATCGTGGCGGTGGGCGCGCACCGGCCCGAGTCGGGCGTCAACTTCATGCTCGACCAGTGTCACAACATCGAGGAGAAGATCCCGGGCCAGATCCGCTCGGTGCTCAACGTCGAGGCGGCGCTGGCCAAGGCGCTGCTGGTGGACCAGGAGGCGATCGCCGCCGCGCAGCGCGCGGGCGACGTGCTGGGCGCCCATCAGGTGCTGATGGACGCCTTCGAGACCGATGTGCGGTCCGCTCTCGCGGACCGGCGGGAGGCGCGGGGGCTGCCGAGGGATCCGGTCAAGGCCTTCCAGGCTTCGGGGTACGCCGAGACGGCGGCCGCCCAGCGGGTCGGCGGGACCCAGGCGAGCTGGGGGGCGTAATAGGCGAAAAACCCGCTGGCGGCGACCGTCCGGGCGCACCATGGGCGGATGGGAACCGGGACGCAGCCGGTGGGTGGGACCGCCGCGGTGGCCGGCGTCCGGGCCCGCCTCGCCGATCTCGTCGAGGCGGAGCCGTCGCCGGCCGAGCGCGCCCTGGTGCTGCGGCTGCTGAACTCGTTCGCGGCGAAGGCCCCCACCGCGGCGGACCAGCTCATCGGCCTGCTGCACGACGGTGACCCGGGGCCGGTGCGCGACCTGGCGCACAGCCTGAAGGGATCGTCGGCGAACATCGGCGCGACGGCGCTGGCCGCGCTCTGCGCGACAGTGGAGGACCAGGCGCGCGCCGGGGCCGTCGCCGACGCGCGCGCCACCGCCGGGCGGTTGCGCGAGTTGCTCGCCGAGTCGCTGCACGCGGTACGGACGGTCGCCGTCGAATACGAGCGGCTCGTCCCGTGATCAGCGGGTCAGGCGGCCGTCAGCACCGGCTCGACCAGACCCAGCGCGCGGTTGAAGTTGGCCAGCCGGTCCAGCATCGCCTCGGTCATCACCGTGCCGCTGCTGATCAGCACCAGGCCGTTGGTCGCCGTCACGTCCTGGGCCAGGCGCATGCCCACCTGCAGCTCGGCGATCGTGTAGGCCTGCGTGGACCCGGCCTCCGGACTCTGCACGCCCTTGATCTGGCGCAGCGCGGCGAGCACGTGCGGGGCGCACCTGTCGGCCCGGGCCAGGGCGGCGACGGCGGTCGTCGCGGAGTTGCTGCGGGCGAACGCGGTGTCGTACTCGATGGCCGTGCGGACCACGCTGATCGCGCCCTCGACGACCGGCGACCAGCCGCCCGCCGGCGGCCGTTCTCCGGCCAGCCCGCGGATCGTGTCGATCACGTCGTCGATCATCGGGATGTCCTTGATCAGCGGCAGCACCGACGCCGGCATCGCGTTGACGACGGCCTGCTCGTCGGGGGTCAGGCCGGCGCCCTCGGCCAGTTTCCGCATCACCTCGGGCGGCACGGTCACCGCACCGACCTGCGAGGCCATCGCCGCCACCTCGATCTCCCACAGCCCGTCCAGCTCCAGGGCGTGGGTGAGCTCGCCGACCAGGGCGCGGATCCGGCCGGCCCGGGCGAACCCGACCGGGCTGGACAGCTCGAGGATCCCGAACAGCGCCTGCATGCTGGTCTTCAGCGTGGTGTCGACCATCCTGCGCTCGGCCATCGCGTGGTCGTGCTTGCTGACGGCCTTCTTGACCGCGTCCAGGATGTCGGCACGGCCGGCCGGTTTCGGCAGGTACCGGTAGACACCGCCGGAGTTGATCGCGGCGATGACGGTGTTCATGTCGCCGTGGCCGGAGTGCAGGATCCGCATCACGTCGGGATAGTCGGTCTGGACCTTCCCGAGCAGCTGGACCCCGTCCATGCCGGGCATCCGCACGTCGCTGACCACCGCGGCCACGTCGTCGTTGGCGGCGAGCAGCTCGAGCGCCTTCTCGGCGTCGCCGGCGAACAGCAGCCTGTGGTCGCGGCCCAGCTGGATCGACAGCGTCTCCAGCACCACCTCGTCGTCGTCGACGAGCAGCAGGACCGGCTTCTTCCGGGTGTCGGCATCGCCCGACCGGTAGAGCTCGGTTCGCATCGTGATCTCCTTCGTCTTACCGGCCGTGGTGGTACGTGGAGCCCTATCGCCGGGCCGGGCGATCCTCTGAGCGGTTAGGCCGGGCGCATTTTCCGCACCGCCGAACTCCTCAGGCGACCCTGTCCCGACGCCGAATGGCGGTCCACGGGTCGCGGCGGAGCACCCGACCGCGGTACTGGAGAAACGGACACAGATGTGAGCGCAGTAGGGGAAGACGCCCGTCTCGCGGCGGTGCACAGCTATCACCTGCTCGACGCCCCACGGCCGGTGGTGCTGGACGAGCTGACCCGCCTGGCCGGCGCGGTCTTCGACGCGCCGATGTCCACGGTCACGCTCGTCGACGGCGACCGGGAGTGGTTCGCCGGCAAGACCGGTGTGCCGGGCGACGGTGGGCCGCTGGCCACCTCGTTCTCCGGGCGGGTGGTGAGCTCCCGGCGGCCGCTCGTGGTCGGGGACGCCCTCGACGAGCCGGACTACCGCTCGTGGGCGACCGTGCGGGGCGCCCCGCACATCCGCTTCTACGCCGGCGTGCCGCTGGTCGACGAGGACGGGCACACCCTGGGCAGCGTCAGCGTGTTCGACGACAAGCCGCGGACCGCCGGGGCCCGGCAGCTCGACCTGCTGGAGACGATGGCCGGGCAGGCGGCCGGGCACCTGGCCGCGCTGCGCAACCGGCAGCTGCTGGCCGAGATCGGCGACGAGCTGTCCCGGGCGATCAGCCGGGAGGAGGACTTCGTCGCGACCGTGTCGCACGAGCTGCGCACCCCGGTCACCACCATCCAGGGATATCTGGAGCTGCTCGTCGACAACGAGGAGCTGGCCCCGTACCGCCGGTTGATCGACCCGATCCAGCGCAACGGTGAGCGGCTGGTCCGCATGGTGGACCACCTGCTGGCCGGCACGCGGCCGTCGGCCGCGCCGCTGCCGCTGCTGCGCGCCGGCACCGACCTGGTGGCCGTCGCCGAGGCGGCGGCGGCCGCCTGCCGGGCGCAGGCGGCGCAGCGCGACGTGCCGATCGTGATCGAGGCGCCGGCCGGGCCGGCGTCGGTGCCCGGCGATCTCACCCGGCTCTGCCAGGCCGCCGAGCACCTGGTGCGCAACGCGGTGGTGTTCAGCGCGACCGGGCAGACGGTGACGATCCGGATCGGCGCCGGCCGGCTCGAGGTGATCGACGACGGCGCGGGCATCCCGGCCGACGAGCTGCCGCACGTGGTGGAGCGCTTCTACCGCGGCCGGTTCGCCCGGGACCAGGCGGTGCCGGGGGTCGGGCTGGGTCTCAGCATCGCCGACCGGATCATGCGGGCCCATGAGGGTTCGCTGACGATCGAGTCGGACGGGCCCGGGCGAGGCACGACGGCCCGGATGTCCATCACCGGGTGATTGTGCCCTCAGTGCGCGGCCGGGCCTGCCGATGGGTAGGTCGGGGCCGGTGGCTGAGCGGGGGAAACCGATGGCGATTCTGCGGCGGATGCGACTGGCCGGGCGGCTCGGAGCCGCCTTCGCCATCGTGCTGATCCTGCTCGGCGTGGCCGTCGGCATCGGCGCCTGGGGGCTGACCAGCCAGGCCGACTCGGCCGACGAGCTGAAGCGGTTGCAGCACCTGATGCACCAGGTGGACGAGCAGAAATATTACAACGGGGACATCTCGGGCTGGCAGGTCGCCTATGTCTGGGACGTCCGCCGGATCGGCGTCGCCAAAGCCCTGGCCGGCGACAACCGCAAGGGCTTCCTCGCCGACTTCGAGCTGCTCGAGAAGCTGCTCGACGAGATCGACACGTCGGTCATGACCGACGCCGAGCGGACCGAGTTCGACAAGCTCGGTGGACTCTGGGCGGGCTTCAAGAAGACCGACGACGAGATGGTCGCGCTGTACCAGGCGGGCCGGATCGCCGACGGCGACGCCCTCCTGCTGGGCGAGGGCTACGCCGTCTACTTCGAGATCATCGAGGCGACCGGGAAGCTGGTCACCTCCGTCGTCGCCCGGGCCGACCAGGCCGTCGAGGACGCCAAGGATCGGGCCGCGCTGGCCCGTACGGTCATGGTCGTGGTCTTCGTCCTGGCCGTGGTCGTCGCCCTGCTCCTCACGGTGCTCGTGACACGCAGTGTGACCGGACCGGTCAGCCGGCTGGTCGAGGTGCTGCGCGCGATGGCCCGCGGCGACCTGACGATGCGCGCGGACACCACCGGCCACGACGAGATCGCCGCGATGGGCCGGGCCGTGGACGAGGCCGTCGCCGGGGTACGGGCCACCGTCGCCGAGATCGCCGACGACGGCGGCCGGCTCACCGGGGCGTCCGACACCATGCGCCGGGTCAGCCGGCAGATCGACAGCTCGATCGCCGAAGCCGACCAGCAGGCCGGGCTGGCCGCGGCCGCCGCCGGCGGGGTGTCCGGCAACGTGCACACGGTCGCCGCCGGCACCGAGCAGATGGGCTCGGCCATCACCGAGATCTCCCGCAACGCCGCCGACGCCGCCCAGGTCGCCACCGACGCGGTCGCCGCGGCCCGGGCCACCAGCGAGACCATCAACCGGCTCGGCGAGTCGTCGGCGCAGATCGGCGACGTGATCGAGACGATCACCGCGATCGCCTCGCAGACCAACCTGCTCGCCCTGAACGCCACCATCGAGGCGGCCCGCGCCGGCGAGTCCGGCAAGGGCTTCGCCGTGGTCGCCAGCGAGGTCAAGGACCTGGCCCAGGAGACCGCCCGGGCGACCGAGAAGATCTCCCAGCAGATCGCGGCGATCCAGAGCGACACCGGTCAGGCGGTCACCGCGATCGACGAGATCAGCCGGATCATCGAACAGATCAGCGACTTCCAGACCACCATCGCGTCGGCGGTCGAGGAGCAGAGCGCCACCACCGCCGAGATGAGCCGCGGGGTGAGCGAGGCCGCCGCCGGGGTGAGCGACATCGCGGGCAACATCGCCAGCGTGGCGCACGGCACCGCCGCCAGCCGGGAGGCGGTCGGCGAGGTGGCCCGCACCGCCGAGGACGTGCAGTCGCTGGCCGACCGGTTACGCGCGGCCGTCGGCCGGTTCTCGATCTGAGCCGCTCAGCAGGTCGTGCACGCCGGTGACGGTCAGCGACCGGAGCACGATGCCGGTCGCCCTGGTCACCCGGAAGCCGACCCGGGCCTTCGCCGCCGTCTCCCACGCGGCGAGCAGCACGTCGATGCCGGACGAGTCGCAGAAGGTGACCGCGCCCAGGTCGACGATGAGCTCGCCGGGGCGGTCGCCGAGGACCCGGGCGACCTGCTCCTCGAACTCGTCGCCGGTGTCCAGGTCGAGCTCACCGGCCAACTGCAACCGGGTCACCGGGCCGTCGTCGAGCCGGACGATCCTCATGCGGCACTCTCCTGAACACCGGGACACGGGACGAGTTCGACCCGCACCCGCTTGCCCCCGTGATAGTTCTGCACGGTCCAGCCGGCGGACATCGCCTCGATCAACGCGATCCCCCGGCCGCCCAGGCTGTCGGGGTCGCGGCGCCGGGGCACCACCGAGGACTCGTCGGCCACCGACACGATGACACGTTCGCCGTGTGCCTCCAGTTGCACCTCCACGCAGCCGCCGCCGTGCCGGACCGCGTTGGTGACCAGCTCGCTCACCACCACGGAGGCCGCGTCGAGCCAGTCGTCGTCATGGAACCCCCAGCCGGTCAGCACCGCCGTCACGGCGTGACGGGCGGCGGCGGGTGCTCCTCGGTCGAGTGGGACGTCCAAATGGGCGGTCAGCTCGCTCATGCAAAACCCCGAGAATCGCCTGTATGCGGGCGCACGATACCCCGGTTCCGCCGGTGCCGAAACCTGACCGCGCCTGTTGTCTGATTTATCATGATTTATTATCGCAGTCATGGCAACCGTACTCGTGGTCGAGGACAACCCGGAACATCAGGCGGTCATCGCCGAGGTGGTCCGGCGGCTCGGGCACACGGTGCGCCTCGCCGACGACGGCCGCGCCGGGCTCGCCGCCGCCGTCGCGAACCCGCCCGACCTGGTGGTCGCCGACGTCGACATGCCCCACCTGGACGGCATCCGGATGTGCCGGGCGCTGCGGGAGGACCCGGCCACCGCCGCCGTGCCGGTCGTGCTGATCACCGCGTACCTGCCACCCGGCGACACCACCCTGGCCGAGTCCGGGGCGCTCGCGGTGGTGCCGAAACCGTTCAGCGTCAAGGAGCTGTCCGCGACGCTGCGCCGCTGCCTCGGCACGGCGGGAGCCCGGCACGACCCGGCCTTCACCGAGGCGCTGCTGCGCAGCCTGGACGCCGGGGTGGTGGCCTGCGACCTGGCGGGCCGGCTCGTGGTGACCAACCAGGCGGTCCGGGACTTCTTCGGCGAGGACAGCATCGGCGTGCCGGTCCGGGAGTGGGCGCGCCGGTACGGGCTGCGCCGGGCCGACGGCAGCGACCTGCCCGGCGACGAGGTGCCGCTCGCCCGGGCCCTGGCCGGCGAGGAGGTCCGGCACGACGAGATCCTCGCCCACGACCGGCACCACCGGCGGCGCTGGTTCGCGATCAACGCGCGGCCGGTCCGGGACAGCGGCGGGCGCATCCTCGGCGCGGTGGCGGCGGTGCACGACGTCACCGCCGAACATCAGCAGCGGCAGTACGAGCACTGCCGTACCGAGGTGCTCAAAGCGCTGGTGCACGCCCCGGACACGGACCGGGCCGGCGCCGGGGTGCTGCGCGCCATCGCGGCCGAGCTGGGCTGGCCGTACCTGCGGTTGTGGCTGGTCGATCCGGTGACCGGGCGGCTGCGCCCGGCCGCGACGCACCTGGACCCGGCCGCGCCGCAGGTCCGGATGCCGTCGTCGCCGGCCCGCGGCGAGGGGGTGCCGGGCGTCTGCTGGGACACCGCCGAGCCGGTGTGGGAGGGCGCCGAGGGCGCGGTGCCGGTGTGCAGCGGCGAGCAGGTGATCGGCGTGCTCGGTTTCCGCACTCCGGAGCCGCCCGCCCAGCAGCGACCGGATCCGGCGCTGGCCGTGCTGCTCAACGGCATCGCCGCGCACATCGGCGCGTTCCTGGAGCGGCGCCGGGCCGAGGATCTGGCCAGTCAGCTCGCGGCCAGCGTCGGCGAGTACATCGCGCTCGTCGGGCACGAGCTGCGCACCCCGCTGACCTCGATCGGCACCTACACCGATCTGATCAACGAGTCGGACGACGGCACCACCGTCGGCGAGGTGCGCGAACTGCTCGCGGTGATCGAGCGCAACAACGCCCGGCTGCGCTCGCTCGTCGAACGGCTGCTCGACCTGGCCGCCCTGGAGGCCGGGCACGTTCAGCTCACGGTCGGGGAGGTGGACCTGGCCGCGCTGGTCACGATGGCCGCGGCCGAGCAGGGGGCGCACGCCGAGGCGCCGGAACGGCTGGTCGTCGCCGGGGACCGGGCCCGGCTGCGGCAGGTGGTGGAGAACCTGATCGGCAACGCGGTCAAGTACAGCCCGGAGGGCGCCGAGGTACGGGTGACGCTGACCGCCGACGACGACGCGGCGGTGCTGACCGTCAGCGACACCGGCATCGGGATCCCAGCCGGGGAGCGTCCCCGCCTGTTCGCCCGCCTCTACCGGGCCACCAACGCCCGGCACAGCGGCATCCCCGGCGCCGGCCTCGGCCTGGCGCTCAGCCGGGCCATCGTGGAGCTGCACCGCGGCACGATCACGCTGGCCGGCAACGACGCCGCCGGCACGGTGGCCACGGTCCGGCTGCCCCGCCGTCCCGGGACTTCCGGCCCTGACCGCCCGGGGCACCGGGACGGGACCCTGGGAGGGAGCCTTTAGGAGGGGTCATGCAGCAGAACACGCACGCGTGGCGTGGTTTCACCGGCACCGGATGGCGCACCCGGATCGACGTGGCCGGCTTCATCCACGACAACGTCCTGCCGTACGACGGTGACGCCGCCTTCCTTACCGGCGCGACCGCGCGGACCACCGCCCTCTGGGACAGGCTGTCCGCGATGTTCGCCGTGGAACGCGCCAACGGCATCTACGACGTGGACGCCACCACCCCGTCGACGATCACCGCCCACTCCCCCGGCTGGATCGACCGGGACACCGAGCTGATCGTCGGCCTGCAGACCGACGCGCCGCTGCGCCGGGCGATCATGCCGTTCGGCGGGCTGCGGATGGTCGAGGGCGGGCTCCAGGCGTACGGCCGCGAACTCGGCCCCGATCTCAAGAAGGTCTTCACGTCCTACCGCAAGACCCACAACGCCGGCGTGTTCGACGCGTACCCGGCCGACGTCCTGGCCGCCCGCCGCTCGCACATCATCACCGGCCTGCCCGACGCGTACGGCCGTGGCCGCATCATCGGCGACTACCGCCGGGTCGCCCTCTACGGCGTGGACCACCTGATCGCCGAGCGCACGGCGATCAAGACGGCCCTGAACGACCGGCTGTCGGTCGCCGACGTGATCCGCGACCGGGAGGAGATCGCCGAGCAGATCCGCGCGCTGGGCGAGCTCAAGGAGATGGCCGCCGCCTACGGTTTCGACATCTCCGGCCCGGCCACCGGAGCGCGGGAGGCCGTCCAGTGGCTGTACTTCGCGTACCTGGCCGCCACCAAGGAGCAGAACGGCGCGGCCATGTCGCTCGGCCGCACGTCGTCCTTCCTGGACATCTACCTGCAGCGGGACCTGGCCGAGGGCCGGATCACCGAGGAGTTCGCCCAGGAACTGATCGACGACTTCGTGATCAAACTGCGGATCGTGCGGTTCCTGCGCACACCGGAGTACGACGAACTGTTCTCCGGCGACCCCACCTGGGTCACCGAGTCGATCGGCGGCATCGGCGCCGACGACCGGCCGCTGGTGACCCGCACCAGCTTCCGGTACCTGCAGACGCTCTACAACCTGGGCCCGGCGCCGGAGCCGAACATGACGGTGCTCTGGTCGCCGCGGCTGCCGGAGGGCTTCAAGCGGTTCTGCGCGCGGGTCAGCATCGACACCAGCAGCATCCAGTACGAGAACGACGACCTGCTGCGGCCGTACCTGAGCGACGACGCGGCGATCGCCTGCTGCGTGTCGGGCATGCGGGTCGGCAAGGACATGCAGTTGTTCGGGGCCCGGGCGAATCTGGCGAAGGCGCTGCTGTACGCCATCAACGGTGGCCGGGACGAGATCAGCGGGGCTCAGGTGGCGCCGGCCACGGACCCGCTGACCGAGGACGTCCTCGACTACGACGAGGTCTTCGACAGGTTCGACAGGACCCTCGACTGGCTGGCCGAGACGTACGTGGACGCGCTCAACGTCATCCACTACATGCACGACAAGTACGCGTACGAGCGCCTCGAGATGGCCCTGCACGACTACCCGGTGCACCGGTTCCTGGCGACCGGCATCGCCGGCCTCTCGGTCGCCGCCGACAGCCTGTCCGCGATCAAGCACGCGCAGGTGAAGGCGATCCGGGACGACAGCGGTCTGGTCGTGGACTACGCGGTGGACGGCGACTTCCCCATGTTCGGCAACAACGACGACCGGGTCGACGCGATCGCGGTGGACCTGGTCGAGCGGTTCATGGCCAAGATCCGCCGCCAGCCGATGTACCGGGGCGCCGAGCCGAGCCTGTCGGTCCTGACGATCACCTCGAACGTGGTCTACGGCAAGCACACCGGCAACACCCCGGACGGCCGGCGGCTCGGCGAGCCGTTCGCGCCGGGCGCCAACCCGATGAACGGGCGCGACAAGCACGGCCTGGTGGCGGCGGCCCTGTCGGTGGCGAAACTGCCGTACCGCAGCGCCCGCGACGGCATCTCGCTGACCATCACGTCGACCCCGGACGGCCTCGGCCGCACCACCGAGGAACAGACCGGCAACCTGGTCGGCGTCCTCGACGGCTACACCGACGGCGGCGGGTTCCACATGAACGTCAACGTCCTCGACCGGGCCACCCTCGAGGACGCGATGGCGCACCCCGAGAAGTACCCGCAGCTGACCATCCGGGTCTCCGGCTACGCCGTCAACTTCGTGCGGCTGACCAGGGAACAGCAGCGGGACGTCATCTCGCGGACCTTCCACGGCTCGCTGTGACCGCCGAGACCATCACCGGGAGTGTGCACTCGTTCGACGTCTCCACCGGCGTCGACGGGCCGGGGACGCGATTCGTCGCGTTCCTGGCCGGGTGCCCGCTGCGCTGCCAGTACTGCCACAGCCCGGACACCTGGTACCGGCGCAGCGGCCGACCGACGACCGCCGACGACCTGATGGCGGAGATCGCGCGATACGAGCGGTTCATCAAGGTCGCCCGGGGCGGGGTGACGCTCAGCGGTGGCGAGGCCCTGCAACAGCCCGAGTTCGTCCGGGCGGTCTTCACCCGCTGCCACGAGAGAGGCATCCACACCGCCCTGGACACCAGCGGCTACCTCGGCGCCAAGGCGCCGGACGAACTGCTCGACGTGACCGATCTGGTGCTGCTGGACGTCAAGGCCGGCGACGAGGAGACGTACCACCGGGTCACCCGGACCGGAACCCTGGAACCGACCGTGACGTTCGCGCATCGGCTGGCCGATCGCGGCATCCCGATCTGGATCCGTTTCGTCCTGGTGCCCGGCCTCACCGACGGCGACGGCAACGTCGAGGCGGTCGCCGACATCGCCGCCTCGATCACCAGCGTGGAACGGGTCGAGGTCCTGCCCTTCCACCGTCTGGGCGCCGCCAAGTACGCCGCCCTCGACCTGCCCTTCCCGCTGGCCCGCACCCCCGCCCCGGACGCGGGACTGCTCGATCGGGTCCGCGGCCGGTTCCGCGCCCGCGGCCTGACCGTCTACTGATCCGCTGTTCAGTCCGTGTCCCATCAGGTGAACGGTCCATCGATCGGCGAGTGCGGCACGGGCCCGGTCCCCCGGTGGTGGACTCGCATCATGAACAAGCTGACCCTCCTGGCAGCCGGTCTCGGGATCGCCGCGGGCGCGGTGGTCACGGCGGGACCGGCCGCCGCCGGATGCCCGACCCGCACGATCTGCGAGACCCCCGGCCCGTCGGTGATCGGCCCCCCGCAGCCGGCCCCGAAGATCGTCCACCCCGACTCCTCCGTCATCCCGGCGCCCCGGCCGATCGCCCGGCCCAACGGCGCCCAGACGGTCCACCCGCAGATCGGATCGCTGGCCTGGCCGTGACTCAGGTGACCCGGTAGGCGGTGTAACGAACCGTGCCCGCCGCCCGGACCGGCGACGCTACGAAGATCGACTGCTCGAGGTGGGCGGCCTCCCGACCGCGAACCGGGGGCGCGCTCACGGGTGGCGCCACAGCGGCAGCTCGACGCCGGACGGGCGGGCCGGGGAATGCGAGATCTCCTGCGTGGCCCGGTGGGTGGCGGCCGCCGTCGCGGCCGGGTCGCCGGAACCCGGGTTACGGGCGTACCGCGGATGAGCGCCCGAACTGACCTGCACGCTGACCCGGTGACCCGCCCCGAACTCGTGGAACACCGGCCACAGCTCCACCGCGACCTCCCGGAACCCGTCCTCGCCGGCCGGCGGATCGGTGCCGGCCGCGGCGACACCGCCGATCCGGCGGATGCCGTCGCCGACCGTCATCACCCGGCCGTCCGGATGCACGTCACAGATCCGCACGAACACGTCGGCGCTCGGCTGCGACGACCGGAACCCGATCCGCGCCACCGGCGTGCCGGCGACCGTGACCGGCCCGGCGAGCGGTTCACCACGGAACACCACCACGTCGGTACGGGCCTCGTGCGCGGCGTTGTCCGACGGCCCCTGCCTCGGTTCCAGACTCGGCCCGCCGACCGCCGGGGTCGGATCGTCCGGGTCGTAGACGTAGGAGGTCACACCCCCGTCCGGCAGGTCCGGATGCAGGCGGCCGGACGCGTGCAGATGCCACGTCCCGCCGATCACCCCGGGCGGCGGCCAGGACGGCAGGTCGTGCCACTGCTGCGCGCCGGTACGGAACGCGCGGACCGGCGCGGACCGGCCACCCGGCCCACCGGCGAAGTGCTCCCGCAGGAACGCGGCCGACTCGGCGATCGCGGTGGCGCCCATCGCCCGGTCCGAATGCCCCCACGGGCCGATGGTCAGCCGCGGCGGACGGCCGGCGGCGGTGAGCTGGGCGTGATTGCGGATCTGCCAGGGCAGGAAGATGTCGTACCAGCCGGTGATCATGTAGACCGGCGCGGTCACGTCCGGCAACGAGGCGGTGTGCGACTGCCGCGTCCAGTACTCGTCGGTGAGCCGCTCGTGCCGCACCCAATCCTGATACCAGTGCACCCGGCGGCCGGTCGCCACCAGATCGCCGTCCGCCAGCGGCAGCGTGCCGAACCCGCGCCGCAGCTTCGGATCCGGGCGCACCATGCCGAGCAGCAGCGGCAGCATGTCCCGGCGGATCATCCGGTCCATCATCTGCGTCCAGCCCAGCGCGTTGCGCAGCGAGAAAGCGGCGTTGTCCCACGTGATCGCCCCGAAATCGGGCATCGTCACGAGCAGGCACAGGGCGTCCGGCGCGTTCTCCGGCTCCTCCCGCGCCAGGTGCCCGGCCACCGCCCACTGGGTGAAACCCATGTAACTCGGCCCGAACGTCGCGACCGTGCCGGTGAACCAGGGCTGCCTGCGCACCCACCGGTGGGTGGCGACGCCGTCGCGCTGCTCGTCGATCTGCGGGGTGAACACACCACCGGAGCCCCAGGTGCCCCGGCAACTCTGGAACAGCACCGGGAAACCCTCCCGGGCCAGCGCACGGGCCTGCCCGGCGACCGCGCCGCTGCGGCCGTACGGTCCCCGGATCACGATCGTCGGCAGCGCCGTCCCCACCCCCTCCGGGATGATCAGATCGGCGAGCAGTTCCACACCGTCGTCCATCGGCACCCGCAGGTTCTTCCGGACGGTGATGTCGTAGGGGCCCGGCGTGAGACCGGGCATGGTCCGCGACTGCACCCACCGGGACAGCCGCTGGCGGAGCTTGCTCATCGTGGTCCTTCGAGGGGAATCGTGCCGGCCGGCGACGGACCGCCCGGCTCATGCGGGCATCGAGCCGGTGGCAGGCCACCGGCTCGACCAAAGAACACGAGGCGACCGATACGGACGAGCAGACCGCGACACCTCTACCGGTCGCCATCGGTCAGCACCGAACCAGGCGGCCGATACGGAAAGGCGGACCGCGGCGCCTATCAAGCTCAGCGATCCGAAATGCCCGGAAAGATGCCATAAAAAGCACAGAAGCCGAGATCCCGCCTGATCTTGTTCGATGGAGCCCGGAGATCGACCCTGATCGAACAAGATCTCCGACAGGCCCCGATCTTGTACGGAGATTTTGAGGAGGATTCGGCCACAGAACAACCCCGAAGCGGGCCGCGGAACTCCGCACGCGGATCTGGCCACCCGGCGCCGCTCCGCCAGATCTTCAGCCGCACCCGGGGGACGACCGTGAGGGACCGCTCTGCCGCGACCGGGGGTGACCGGGACGGGCATGCATGTCCCGCACCCGGGGGACGGCCGTGCGGGAACGCCTGCCGTGGCCGCCGCGAGTCACGGGACGCTGCGTGGCCCGTACCGGGGAAGGGGTTTCTCAGTGCCGGGAGGGATGGTCGCCGAGGAGTTTGGTGGCCAGGACGGCGGCCTGCGTACGCCGTTCCAGGCCGAGCTTGGCGAGCAGGCTGGACACGTAGTTCTTGACCGTCTTCTCGGCGAGGAACATCCGGCCGGCGATCTCCCGGTTGGTGAGGCCCTCGGCGACGAACTCCAGGATGCGCCGCTCCTGATCGGTCAGCGAGGCCAGTTCCCGCGGCTGCTCGACACCGTTGCGGATGCGCTCCAGGACACGCTGGGTGACCGCCGGGTCGAGCAGGGACTGGCCGGCGGCGACCCGGCGGACGGCGTCGACCAGGTCGGTGCCGCGGATCTGCTTGAGCACGTAACCGGAGGCGCCCGCCATGATCGCGGCGAACAGGGCCTCGTCGTCCTCGTAGGAGGTGAGGATGAGGCCCTTGATGGAGGAGTCGACGGCCCGCACGTCGCGGCACACGTCGATGCCGTTGCCGTCGGGCAGGCGGGCGTCGAGGACGGCCACGTCGGGGCGCAGGGCGGGGATGCGCCGGGCCGCCTCCTGGGCGGACCCGGATTCACCGACCACCTCGATGTCCCCGCCGGCCTGGAGCAGGTCGACGAGGCCGCGGCGGACGACTTCGTGGTCGTCGAGGAGGAAGACTCGGATCATGTCTCATTCCTACCTTCTCGACGGCCCGGTCACCTAGGGACCAAAGTCCCTCCCGATAGTCTCGGCACGTGGCCGAAGCATCGACACCCTCGCTGGGGCTCAGTCCGCTCTCCCGGGTCCGGCTCGACGAGTTGCTGCAGGAGATGCAGAACCGGGTCGGCGACATCGTCACCAGCCGGGAGCGGCTGCGGGCGCTGCTCGACGCGGTGGTCGGCATCGGGACCGACCTCGACCTCAGCAGCACTCTGCAGCGGATCGTCGAGGCGGCGTGCACGCTGGCCGGCGCGCGGTACGGCGCTCTCGGCGTGCTGGCCGCGGACCGGCGCAGTCTCTCCGACTTCGTCACGCACGGCATCGATCCGGCGGCGCACGCGCGGATCGGCGATCTGCCGCACGGCCGTGGCGTGCTGGGCCTGTTGATCACCGAGCCGCGACCGGTGCGGCTGCCGGACATCACCAGGCATCCCGACTCGTACGGTTTCCCGCCGCACCATCCGCCGATGCACAGTTTCCTCGGCGTCCCGGTCCGTACCCGTGATCAGATCTTCGGCAATCTCTATCTGGCCGAGAAGCAGGGCGCCGACGAGTTCACCGAGGACGACGAGGAGATCGTGGTGGCGCTGGCCGCCGCGGCCGGGGTGGCGATCGACAACGCCCGTCTGTACGCGCTGGCGCAGCGCCGGGAGCGCTGGCTGTCGGCCGCCGCGGAGATCACCGGGGTGCTGGTCGGCCGGGTGCGCCGGACCGAGGCGCTGCGGCTGATCGCCCGCCGGGCCCGCGAGGTGGCCGACGCCGAGCAGGTTCTGGTGCTGCTGTACGAGCCGGACGGCGACCGCTACCGGGTCGAGGTGGTGGAGGGCGCCGATTCGGCGCTGACCGGCAAGGTGCTGCCGGCGTTCGACGCCCAGGGGTCGTACCGGCTGGTCGAGGATCTGCGGGAGGCCGCCGAGTGGCCCGCCCCGGTGCCGGACGGCCCGGCCCTGGTCGCGCCGTTGCAGAGCACCCCGCAGGGGGTGTTGATCGTGAGCCGCCCGGCCAGCGTCGACGACGCGGCGCTGCTGTCCACGTTCGCCGGGCAGGCGGCGCTGGCGCTGGAGCGGGCCCGGGCGCAGGAGGAGCGGGAGTTGCTGGCCGTGCTGGAGGACCGTGAGCGGATCGCCCGGGACCTGCACGACGTGGTGATCCAGCGGCTGTTCGCGACCGGCATGCAGTTGCAGGGCGCGGTCGCCCCGGCCGGGACGCGGCCGGAGGTGGTGAAGCGGATCAACGCGGCGGTCGACGATCTGGACGCGACGATCCGCGACATCCGCCGGTCGATCTTCGAGTTGCGGGCGCCGGTCGACGCGACGCTGCGCACGGAGCTGCGGGACACCTGTGACGCGGCCTTGGACACGCTCGGTTTCCGGCCGACGCTGGAGACGTCCGGCCCGGTGGAGAGCGCGGTGCCGGACGACATCGTGCCGGAGCTGATCGCGGTGCTGCGGGAGGCGCTGTCGAACGTGGCCCGGCACGCCGGGGCGCGCAGTGTGCGGGTCTCGGTCCGGATCGACGGCGGGCAGGTGATCCTGCAGGTCGAGGACGACGGGGTGGGCATCGACCCGAGCCTGGCCCGCGGTGGTGTCGTCAACATGGGCGAGCGGGCCGGCGACCTGGGCGGCACGTTCGAGATCGGGCCCCGCTCGAACGGCAGCGGCACCCTGGTCACCTGGCGCGTGCCCCTAGGGACCTTCGGCCCTTAACGGAAACCGGCGGGCGCGTCACCGTGGAGACATGAACGCCTACGACCTGTCGGACCTGCGGCGCGCCGCCGCGGCAGCAGTCCGGGCTCCTTCCATGCACAACAGCCAGCCGTGGGCGTTCCGCCTGCGTGACGGCGCGGTCGAGGTGCTCGCCGATCCGGGCCGTCAGCTGTCCGTCGCCGACGGCGGTGGCTGGGCTCTGCGGCTGGCGCTCGGCGCGGCGACCTTCAACGCCCGGCTGGCGCTGGCCTGGGCCGGCACCCCGGCCGAGGTGAGGCTGCTGCCGGACGGCGAGGATCCGGATCTGATCGCCCGTCTCACCCCGGCCCCGCACCGGCCGCCGACCTACACCGAGCGGGATCTGTACGCGGCGATCGAGCGCCGGCACAGCAACCGCCGGCCGTTCTGGCCGGATCCGGTGCCGGCCGACGTGCGCATGCGGTTGATCGAGGCGGCCCGGGTGGAGGGCGCCTGGCTGGACCTGCTGGTCGGGATGACGGCCCTGTCGGGTTTCTCGGAGATCGCGCACAGCGCCGACCGGGTGTTGCGCCGCGACGCCCGCTACCAGGCCGAGCTGATCACCTGGACGGACACCGCGTCGGAGGTGGAGGGGATCCCGGTGGCGGCCGCCGCGGCGGTGGCCGAGGCCCAGGACCTGCTGCCGCAGCGGGACTTCGGCGGGGGGCGGCGCGCGCCGGGCCGTGACTACGAGCCGGAGCCGCTGGTCGGTATCCTCGGCACGTCCGGGGACCGCCGGGTGGACCAGCTGATGGCCGGGCAGGCGCTGCAGCACGTGCTGCTGACCGCGACCGACGCCGGGCTGTCGAGCTCGATGATCTCGCAGCCGATCGAGGTGCCGCCGGCCCGCGACCAGTTGCGCCGTTCGCTGGGACGGACCGGGTTCCCGCAGATCGCGTTCCGGGTGGGGTACGGCCTGCCGGGTCCCGCGGCGCCCCGGCGGGACGTGGCGGACGTCATCGTCGGGTGAAGATCATCACTGGCTTAGTTGCCAACTGTAGGCAACAACCACCTGTACTCATATGCTGACCGCATGGACGTGCAGGCGATGCACATCGCGAACGGGATCATCAACGGTCCCGTCTCGGCGATCTTCATAGCGATAGCGGCAGCGGGCCTCGCGGTCTGCGTGTGGCGGGCCAAGGTCGACCTCGACGACCGGCTCGCCCCGATGGCGGGTCTGGTCGCGGCGTTCATCTTCGCCGTCCAGATGCTCAACATCCAGGTGCTCCCGGGCGTCTCCGGCCACCTGCTCGGCGGCACCCTCGCGGTGATCCTGGTCGGCCCGTGGGTCGGCGCGCTGTGCGTGGCCACCGTGCTGCTGGTGCAGGCGCTGGTGTTCGCCGACGGCGGCCTGACCGCGATCGGTCTCAACATCACCAACATGGCGCTGCTCGGCACCGCGGCGGCGTACCTGCTGGTCGCTCTGCTCCTGCGGATCCTGCCGCGGACCACCGGCGGGCTCGGCGCGACGGCCCTGATCGCCTCGGTCGTCGGTGTCGTGGTCGCCGCGATGGGCTTCGTGGTGGAGTACGCGCTGGGCGGCACCACCGAGCTGTCGCTGGGCGCGATCGCCGCGACGATGGCCGGCACGCACACGCTGATCGGTGTCGTCGAGGGCCTGATCGCCGCCAGCACCGTGGTCACCGTGGCGAAGGTCCGCCCCGATCTGGTCTACGCCCTGCGCGCCTTCCGCGCCCAGCCGATCAAGGTGCCCGCATGAAGAAGAAGACCTTCCTGATCACCGGCCTCCTGGTCACCCTGCTGCTGGCCGGCGTGGTCAGCAACTTCGCGTCCGGCAGCCCGGACGGCCTGGACCACGCCGCCCGGGAGGGCTGCACGTTCAACGCCGACGACGAGATCACCGGCGGCACCTGCATGGCCCAGCAGGAGCAGGACCACCAGCTCGCCGGCAGCCCGCTCGCCGACTACGGCGTCAAGGGCATCGACAACGAGTTCCTCTCCACCGGCCTGTCCGGGGTCGCCGGGGTGCTGCTCACGTTCGCGATCGGCGGCGGCCTGTTCTGGCTGCTGCGGCGCCGCGAACCCAGCCGGAAGGCGTAGGTGGAGCGCCTCTTCCTCGACCGGGACAGCCGGGTGCACCGGCTCTCCCCCGAGGTCAAGATCGCGGCGGTGCTGCTGTTCACCGTGGTCGTGGTGATCACGCCGCGCGAGGAGTTCACCGCCTTCGCCGGTTACGCCGTCCTGATCGCCCTGGTCACCGCGCCGGCCCGGGTGCCGGCCGGCTGGCTGCTCCGACGATCGACCATCGAGCTGCCGTTCGTGCTGCTCGCCGTGCTGCTGCCGATCTTCGGCCACGGCGAGCGGGTGGACTGGCTCGGCCTGTCGCTGTCGGTCGACGGCCTGTACGGAGCGTGGAACATCGTCGCCAAGGGCACCCTCGGCGTGCTGGCGTCGCTGCTGCTGGCCGCCACCACCACGATGCGGGACCTGATCAGCGGCCTGGACCGGCTACGCTGCCCGGCCGTGATCACTCAGATCATGACGTTCATGCTGCGCTACGTCGACGTGCTGATCGACGACGCCCGCCGGATGCGGATCGCCCGGCTCGCCCGCGCCTACGACCCCCGGTTCCTCTGGCAGGCCAAGGCGTTCGCGGTCGGTGTCGGCTCGCTGTTCCTGCGCTCCTACGAGCGTGGTGAGCGGGTCTATCTGGCCATGCTGTCCCGCGGTTACACCGGGACGATGCCGTCGGTCGCGGGCCGCGCGCCGGCCCGCGAGTGGGCGATCTCGTCGGCGCTGCCGGTGGCCGCCGCCGGGATGGCCGTCGCGGCCGCCGCCCTACCATGACCACATGACCGCGGCGCTCCGGATCACCGGCCTCACCTTCGCCTACCCCGACGGGCGGGAGGCGCTGCGCGGCGTCGACCTGACCCTCACGCCCGGCGAGCGGGTGGCGCTGCTCGGGCCGAACGGCGCCGGCAAGACCACCCTGGTGCTGCACCTCAACGGCATCCTGCACGGCGGCGCCGGCCGGGTGGAGATCTCCGGGCTGCCGGTGACGCCCGGCGATCGCAAGGCGATCACCGAGATCCGCCGCCGGGTCGGCGTCGTCTTCCAGGATCCCGACGACCAGCTGTTCATGCCGACGGTCGCGGAGGACGTCGCCTTCGGTCCCGCCAATCTGGGGGTACGGGGTGACGAGCTGGACGCTCGTGTCACCGAGGCGCTGACCGCCGTGGGGATGCTGGAGCACCGTGACCAGATCCCGCATCACCTGTCGTTCGGCCAGCGGCGCCGGGTGGCCGTGGCCACCGTGCTGGCGATGCGCCCGGAGATCCTGGTGCTGGACGAGCCGTCGTCGAACCTCGACCCGGCCAGCCGCCGTGAGCTGGCGGAGATCATCGAGTCGTTGCCGGTGACCGTGCTGATGGTGACCCACGACCTGCCGTACGCGCTGGAGCTGTGCCCCCGTTCGGTGATCCTGGACGCCGGCCGGATCGTCGCCGACGCGCCCACCGGCGAACTGCTGGCCGACCGTGACCTGATGGCCGCGCACCGTCTGGAGCTCCCGTTCGGTTTCGACCCGGCCGCCGTCCGCCGCTGACCACGCCGCGTTACCGACCTGCCGCGCCGTTCGGGATGTCTTCGCCCGCATGAGCGCTTTGAACTGCGAAGACACGCGCTTGAGGGCGATCACCGAGGGTATGTCTCTCCGTAACCGACTGAGAGGAGCGTGCCATGATCACGCAGGAGCAGATCCCCACCCTTTACGAGCGTGACGTCTTCGACCGCGACGGTGACCGGGTCGGCAGCGTCGGAGCGATGTGGAGCGACTCGGCCGGCCGGCCGACCTGGGCCTCCGTGCGTACCGGCCTGTTCGGCAGGAACGAGTCCCTGGTGCCGCTCGACCATGCCGAGCTGACCGGCGACCGGCTCGTGGTGCCGTTCGACAAGGCGCAGATCAAGGACGCGCCGAACATCGACGCCGCCGCCGACGAGCCGCTGGCCGACGCCGAGGTGGAGATGCTGTACCGGCACTACGACATGAGCTGGGACGAGAGCTTCCGTACGGCCGGTGGGAGCGCCCAGGCGACCGGCGAGTACGGCAGCATCATGGACGAGGACATGCCGGCCACGACCGCGCGGGCCGCCACCGGCCGGCGGGCGGCGGGCGACGACGCGATGACCCGCTCGGAGGAGCGCCTCAACGTTCACACCGAGAAGGAGCAGGTCGGCCGGGCCCGGCTGCGCAAGTACGTGGTGACCGAGCAGCAGCAGATCACCGTGCCGGTCATGCACGAGGAGGTGCGGCTGGAACGGGAGCCGATCACCGCCGCCAACCGCGACGCCGCCTACAGCGGACCGGCCATCACCGAGTCCGAACACGAGGTCACCCTGCACGCCGAGCGTCCCGTGGTGACCACCGAGACGGTTCCGGTCGAGCGGGTGCGCCTGGGCAAGGAGACCGTCGCCGAGGAGCGGACCGTCGGCGGCGCGGTGCGTAAGGAGCACATCGAGGCGGAACTGCCGGACGAGCCCCGCCGCACCATCGGCTGACGCCGACGACGATCGGTGGCCGGCCGCGTACGCCGGGAGGGTTTCCGCCGTGACGCGGCGGTGAGACGACGATGCCCCGCTCCCGTGTGGGATGCGGGGCATCGGTCAGCGCCCGATCAGGCGGCCTTGGAGAGTGGGGCCGCCTCACGCAGGCCGCTGACCAGGGCCTGCCACGTACGCGGGCCGACCACCCCGTCCACTTCGACCGGCACTCCCCCGTCCCGGATCGACGCCTGCAGGTCACGGATCGCCGCCTCGGTCTTCGGCCCGTAGATGCCGTCGGCGCCGTCGAGGGCGAACTCCTCCTGAAGACCGCGCACCGCGCTGCCCCGCATGCCCGGCCGGACCGGAATGAGCAGCGCCTTCCACGTCTCGGCGTCGACGATGCCGTCGTCGGGAAGGTTCTTGGCCCGCTGGACGGCGCGTACCGCGTCGCCGGTCTCGGACCCGAAGACGCCGTCGATGGCGACCGTGTGACCGTGGGCGAGCAGCAGGTACTGCAGGGTCTGCACCTGGTGGTCGGTGGAGCCCTGCCGGGTCGTCGGCCAGGGGTTCAGGGTGGCGGTCATAGAGGGGATCCCCTTCCTCTTCGTCGAGCGACGGGTGTTGTGCTCCCCTCACCTTCGCGTTACCGGCCGATGAATAAAAGGGTGAGACAGGTCTCGGCCAAGGATTCGCAAGAAATGATTGGATCTTGCTGACCGATTCGCGAACTCCGATACGCAAACCGCGCGCGAATCTGAAGACTCGCGCGCGGTAACGCTCACCATCGAGCACCGTGCAGTGGGATTTCCCACCGTGAAGATCACGAGCGCCGAGCCGGGGCGGGTCGGTGCCCCGGCTCGGCGCACGGTCAGTGCTGGGCCCAGTCCCCGAGCGACCAGTCCCGCACCTCCGGCATGTCCTCCAGGTGCTCGACCACGTACTTCTCGTGCCTCTCCAGCTGCGACTCGCACCAGGACTTCAGCTCGCTGGCGCCGGCCGGCAGCCGCTTCGCGTTGTTGATCGCGTCGATCACCAGGTGGTACCGCGACGCCCGGTTGCGGACCGTCATGTCGAACGGCGTGGTGGTGGTGCCCTCCTCGATGAAGCCGCGGACCCGGAACCGGTCGGCGTCCGGCCGGCCGTGCACCAGCTGGTGGATGGCGCCCGGGTAGCCGTGGAAGGCGAACACCACGTCCACGTGGTCGGTGAACAGCTCGCGGAACATCGTCTCCGTCATGCCGTGCGGGTGGTCCTTCGGCCGCGGCAGGGCCATCAGGTCGACCACGTTGACGACCCGGACCTTGAGCTGCGGCAGCTTCTCCTTCAGCAGCTGCGCGGCCGCCACCGTCTCCATGGTCACCACGTCACCCGCGCAGGCCAGGACGACGTCCGGGTCCCGGTCGCCGTCGTCGTTGCCCGCCCAGTCCCAGATGCCGGCGCCCTTGGCGCAGTGCTCGATCGCCTGGTCCATGGTCAGCCACTGCAGCTGCGGCTGCTTGTCGATGACGATCAGATTGACGTACGACCGCGAGCGGAAGCAGTGATCGGCGACCGAGAGCAGGGTGTTCGCGTCCGGCGGCAGGTAGACGCGGGCGACCGTGCCCCGCTGGTTGAGCACCACCTGGATCAGGCCGGGCCCCTGGTGCGAGAAGCCGTTGTGGTCGTTGCGCCAGGCCGTCGAGGTGAGCAGGATGTTCAGGCTCGGCACCTTGGCCCGCCAGGGCAGGTGCGACGCCTCCTGGAGCCACTTGCCGTGCTGGACCGTCTGCGACGCGCTGACCATGGCGAACGCCTCGTAGGTGGCGAACATGCCGTGCCGCCCGGTGAGGTTGTACCCCTCCAGCCAGCCGTGGCAGTTGTGCTCGGACAGCACCTCCATGACCCGGCCCTTGTTGCTGATCTTCACGTCGTCGCCGGTGACGGACTCCATGAAGCCGCGGTCGGAGACCTCGAACACGGCGCCGAGCCGGTTGCTGTTGGTCTCGTCCGGGCAGAACAGCCGGAACCGGTCGGGGTTGCGGGTGTAGATGTCGCGCATCAGCTCACCCAGCTTGCGGGTGGACTCGGCGCGGCCCTCGGCGGGGCGCTTCACGTCGACGGCGTAGTCCCGGAAGTCCGGGATGTCGAGGTCCTTGGTGAGCAGGCCGCCGTTGGCGTGCGGGGTCGCGCTCATCCGCAGGTCGCCGGGCGGGGCCATGTCCCGGATCTGCTGCACCGGGGCGCCGGTCGCGTCGAACAGCTCCTCCGGCCGGTACGACTTGAGCCACTTCTCCAGCTCGCGCAGGTGGTCCTCGTGGCCCTTGACACCGGACAGCGGCACCTGGTGGGAGCGCCACGTGCCGGTCACCTGGATCCCGTCGATCTTCTCGGGTCCGGTCCAGCCCTTGGGCGTACGCATGACGATCAGTGGCCACCGCGGCCGGGTGCCGTCCCACGTACCGCCGCGGGCCTCGCTCTGAATGCTCTTGATCTTGCCCCACGCCTCGGCGAGCACCGCCGCGAACCGGTGGTGCATGCCCGGCAGGTCGGCGCCCTCGACCTCGATCACGTCGTACCCGTGGCCCTCGAGGAGTTTGCGCACCTCGGCCGGGTCCTTGCGGGCCAGCACCGTCGGGCCGGCGATCTTCGCGCCGTTGAGGTGCAGGATCGGCAGGACCGCGCCGTCGTGCTCGGGGTTGATGAAGGAGACGCCCTTCCAGGAGCCCTCCAGGGGGCCGGTCTCCGCCTCGCCGTCACCGACCACCGCGATGGCGAGCAGGTCGGGATTGTCCATCACCGCGCCGAACGCGTGGACCAGCACGTAGCCGAGCTCGCCGCCCTCGTGGATGGAGCCGGGCGTGGTCACGCTGACGTGGCTGGGGATGCCACCGGGCGAGGAGAACTGGCGGAACAGCCGGAGCAGGCCGCCCTCGGACAGATCCACCTTCGGGTACACCTCGGAGTAGGTGCCCTCCAGATAGCCGGCGGCGACCAGCGCCGGGCCGCCGTGCCCGGGACCGGCCAGGTAGATGGCCTGCTGCCCGGTCTGCTTGATCAGCCGGGAGACGTGGGCGTAGACGAACGACAGGCCCGGGCTGGTGCCCCAGTGCCCGAGCAGGCGCGGTTTGATGTGCTCACTCTTCAGCGGCTCGCGCAGCAGCGGGTTGCCCTGCAGGTAGATCTGACCGATGGTCAGGTAATTGTTCGCCCGCCACCAGGCATCGAGGGCGGCCACCTCGGTGTCGTCCGGAGCGGCGAGCCTCCGCACGAGGTCCTGGTCGAATGTGGCGGCCCGATTGTCCGAAACGGCGGTCACGGTCATTCCTCTCGACATGGTCTTTCGAGTTCCTGACTGGTCACGATCAACTTATCGACGGTATGGACGTGCGACACGGGTCCTTCGGCCCCTCCGGACGGGACGTTACCCGCGCCGCTGCCCGGCACACACGATGGAACATGAAGGTCACGTGAAGTGGTCCGCGGTGTGCTGGGAAGTCCGGTCAGCGGTCCCGTCCGCGTACCCGAAGGATCCCGATGACGCTCCTCTCCCGCGGGTCCTGGCCCGAGGCCCGCCGCGTCGCCGACATCCTGCGCACCGAGACCGTTGGTGGGCTGCTCCTGCTCGGCGCCACGATCCTCGCGCTGGCCTGGGCGAACTCCCCATGGGTAAACAACTACCAGGATCTGGCCGCCGGCACCGTCGGCCCGGCGGAATGGCACCTCGACCTGTCCCTGTCAGCGTGGGCCGCCGACGGCCTTCCGGCGATCCTCTTCTTCGTCGCCGGGCTGGAACTCAAACGGGAGTTCGTCGCCGGTGACCTTCGCGATCCGCGCCGGGCGGCGCTTCCGGCGGCGGCCGCGGTAGGAGGCATGGCCGTACCGGCGCTGATCTACGCCGCCGGGCAGCACTCCCGGCTCGCCGACCAGGTCGCGGCGCTCGGGCCGATGCCCGGGTCCCCGGTGAGCGGCGGCGACGCCGCGAAGGCCGCCGCCCACCACCGGGACCTGGCCCGCCGGTTCAGCAGTCCACCGGGACCGACCGCCGGTTCTTGATCTGGACGATGATCTGGGCGGTCGGGACGCGCAGGCTGTCCCGGGTCTTCACGTCGTAGAAGACGGTCGTCACCGGGTTCTGCCCGAGATAGAGCAGACAGCGGCGATCCATCAGATTGAGCAGGCGATCCGGGTGCTCGGCGCTCCACGCCGCCGACGCCGGGACCGCCTGCACCGCCAGCACCGGGATCCGCGGCAGGTAGGCCAGGTACACGTTGCGGACCAGGTAACCCTTGCGGGCCTCGGTGCCGGCCAGCCACGCCGCGACCGGCAGCAGCGTCAACACCAGCGCGACCGCCGCCAGGGCACACTGCGCGGCCAGCCGGGCGGCCGCCTCCCGCCACGGCCGCCGGAGCGGCCGGAACAGGCCGTATCCGCCGCGGACCGCCACCGCCGGCCCGAACAGCAGCACGGCGACCACCAGGACCAGCTCGACGGTGCCGATCAGCTGGCTGGACAGGATCTCGACGTAGCCGTAGCCGACCTCCTGCGGGGTCGCCCGCAACTGCATGTAGAAGGTGACGTAGGCCAGGCGCAGCACCCCGTACAGCAGCACCCCGGCGACGGTGAGCAGCGGGGACGCGTACTTCACCGCCCAGTCCAGGAAGGTCTCGCCCTCCCGGGCCGGACGGCGCTGCCGCACGCCCATTCAGCCCCTCACCCCGAAGTACCAGGTCAGGCCGTTGTTCAGCCGTTCCGGCTCGACCGGCTCCGGCTCCACCCAGATCCCGTAACTCCGTGGCTGCCGGGGCAGCGTCCACCGGATCTCCCCCTCGCCCCGCCCGTCCACCACCAGATCGGGCAGGTCGGTGAGCACCTCGAAGCCCGGCGACACGCCGCGGTCGCGGTAGACCGTGACCAGCACCCGGCTGCCGGGCCGGTAACCGGCCGCACGGATCGCGACGGCCGCTCCCGGCGGGAACACGCCGGCCGCGCCGCCCGGACGGAACGCGCCGGGAGCGCCGATCGCCGCACCGACCGAGAACGCGGTCCGGGGCTCACGGGACGGCACCACGATGATCTCACCGCGGGTCTCCACGATCGCGGCGCCCGGCGCCTCCTCGGTGCCGGTGTCCACCTCGCCCACGACCTCGAAGCGGTGGATGCCCGACTCGGTCAGCGGGGAACCGGGCGCGCCGGGCCGTACCGGCCACTCCCAGCCGGACATGGACCCGCCGTAGAAGCCGGGCAGCCGGGTCTCCACGCCGCTCGGCGACCGGAGGCGGAACACCGGTTCGCGGCGCTTGGCGTAATTCAGGCACACCTGCGCGGCCTGGAGCCGCTGCACGACGTAGATCTCGTCCGATCCGCCGGGCTTCCCGCCGCCGCATCCCCAGCCGGGCGTCGAGATCAGCAGGTCCTGGAGCCAGCCCGGCCGGCGGCGCGGCTCCACCGACGGCGACGGTGACGTCGTCGGCACCGGCGCCGTCACCGTGGGCGCCGGCCGTACCGGCTTGCCGGTACGCGGCCCCGGACCGGCCGTTCTCCCGCCGCCGGGCCCGCTCGGCTTCTCGATGCGGCTTCTCGGCCCGGACGGCAGCCGATCGGGTCCCGGTCCGACCGGCACCCGATCGAGTCCCGGCCCCGCCGGCAGCCGATCGGCGGGCGGCGGCCTCAACGGCAGCGCCGGCAACGCCGCGGCCGATGCCGTCACCGGTGCGGACACCGCGCCCGGGCCCGCCTCGCCGCCGGCCGGGCCCGCCTCGCCACCGGCCCGGCTCGACGCGTCGAGTGGATGCGGGGTGACCGAGACCGACGACAGCGGCCCCTCCGGCGGATCGAACTCGTCCGAACCGGAACAGCCCCCGAGCACGACCATCAGAACGGCGGCCACCACTCCCCCGAGCCGCCGCACGCGGCGACGGTGATCGACCCTGCGCATTCCCGCCCACCTCCCACCCGAGACTGGAACCGGACGCCACTATGCGGCTCCTCCGGACCACACCGGCGGCGGCGCGACCGGATGCCCATCCCCCGGGTGACCTCCCGGTACGCCCAGCCCACCTGCCTCGTTGCACCGTCGGTGCCCGTATCGGTGCCCGTATCGGTGCCCGTATCGGTGCCCGTTCGCCGATCCCGCCGCGGACGCCCATGATGGAGCGATGGCACGGTCGCTGAGCTACGCCGACGCCGCTCGCCTTCTCGGCGGCCAGAACAGCAAGATCATCACCGCCCTGGAGAAGATCGCCGGCGTCCTCATGCTCGGCACCGCGCCGGTGGCGGACGCGGTGCTGAGCTGGTTCGACGCCAAGGCCGACTTCGTCCGCCTGAGCAACGAACTCGTCCGCAACCTCGCCGAACACCGCAGCGGCCTGTCCCGCTACGGCCGCACCGAACGCCTCGAAGCCGCCCACACCGTCATCGTCGTGACCGCCTTCTTCGAGGCTCTCACCGAGATGCAGTTGCCCGTGGAACTCGCCGAGATGGAACTGACCAAGGCGGAACAGTTGGCCGTCGCCCGCCGCGCCGCCTCCCGGCACGACCCGGTCGTCCTCGGGCCGGGCCCGGGCACCTTCCTCGCCACGGTCATGTCCAACAGTCTTCCCATGCCGACCCCACAGGAGCCGCCGGAAGCGTTCCTGACCCGGCTGCGCCGCTACTATGTGGATCTTGCGAAATCCTTCGGCGGATTCGTCACCGGCCTCGCGCTCGGGGACCAGCTTCCACGAGCCTCCCGCGAACTTTTCGACGTGGCGCTACGCCTGGTTCCGGACCACGCCTGCGCGAGGTACCAGGATTCGTTCCGCACCTTGGCGGCCGAGTTCCCCGAGGTGGCCCGCTGGGCGAGCCAGCACGAGCAGCGCGCCACCCGTGCCGCTCTCGCCGCCGTCGAGGAGACGCTGCTGCGAATCTCCACCGGCCAGGCGCCAGGCGTCCGCCGGGCCGCCCTGACCGACGCCTACCGCGCCGCTCTGAACGAGCCGATCGTCGAGACCGGCAACGCACCCGGCGGAATCCACATGCCGTCGCTCGGTCAGGCATACCGGCCGTCCCGGTTCAGGGTGTCCGACGTGCTGCCGGGCGTCCGGGTGAGCGACGAGCAGTGGTGGAGCGGCCTGCCCGTCCGCGACGACATCGAAGACTTCCTGATCGGACACCTCACCTCACCGCAAGCGAGCCGGGCTCCGCTGCTGGTGCTCGGTCAACCCGGATCGGGGAAGTCGGTGCTCACCAAGGTGCTCGCGGCGCGACTGCCGGCCGCCGACTTCCTTCCGGTCCGGGTCGAGCTGCGCTCCGCGCCCGCTGCGGCCGATCTGCAGGACCAACTCGAACACGCCATCCGCGCCGCCACCGGTGACCGGGTGGAATGGCCCGGCCTGGTCGGCTCGTCCGGTGACGCGATGCCGGTGATCCTGCTGGACGGCTTCGACGAACTGCTCCAGGCTCTCGGGGTCAGCCAGAGCGACTACCTGACGCGCGTGGCTGATTTCCAGCGTCGCGAGGCCACCCAGGGACGACCGGTCGCTGTGCTGGTGACCACGCGGACGGCGGTCGCCGACCGGGCACAGGCGCCGGAACATGCCGTGGCGATCCGTCTGGAGCCGTTCGATCGGAAACAGGTGACCGACTGGCTGGAGGTCTGGAACGCCACGAACGCGTCCGTCCTGGCCGCGCGCGGTCTGGCGCCCCTGACCCCGGCCGCCGCGCTGACCCACCCCGAACTCGCCGAACAGCCGCTGCTGCTGTTGATGCTCGCTCTCTACGACGCGGACGCCAACGCTCTGCAACGAGGCGACAGCGATCTTCGCGCCGACCAGCTCTATGAGCGGCTACTGCGCAGTTTCGCCGTCCGCGAGGTTCGTAAGAGCCGGAGCGATCTCAGCGAGCGCGAGCTGGCGGCAGCCGTCGAGAACGAACTGCTGCAACTGTCCGTCGTCGCGTTCGCGATGTTCAACCGAGCCGCCCTGTGGATCTCCGAAGACGACCTCGACCGCGACCTGACCGGGTTTCTCGGAATGGCCCGCGCGAAGACCGGGGCGGATCTACGGACCCCGTTGCGGGCCGCCGATCTGGCGATCGGCAGGTTCTTCTTCATCCACCGGGCTCGCAGCGAGCACGGCGAGCAGCACCGGGGAACCTACGAATTCCTGCACGCCACCTTCGGTGAGTTCTTCGTGGCCCGCCTCACCTGGCAGATCCTGCGGGCCATGGCGGCCCGGGAGACAGTGACGGCCGGGCCGTTCGCCGCTGAGACCGCCGACGACGGCCGCCTGCGGGCGCTGCTCTCCTACGAACCCCTCAGCCTCCGGCAGGCGGTGATCCGCTTCCTCCGGGCGATGATGGCGGAGTCGGGCCCCGCAGAGCTCGCGGCGCTTCGCGGGCTGCTGCTGCGGTTGTTCCGGTCGGTCCCGTACTCACCTCCGGACAACCGCTACACCGGATATCGGCCGTGCCGTCACAGCGAGCCGGGGAAGTATGCCGTCTACAGCGCGAATCTCCTGCTGCTGATCGCCTGCGCCGGCGACGAGGTGAGCACCGACGATCTCTTTCCCGGCATCGATCCGGTGCGGGCGTGGAGCAGCCAGGCGCTCCTGTGGCAGTCCCAGTTCAGTGACGACACCTGGCACGGGTTCGTCCGCACGCTGACGATCGAGCGCCTGTGGGACGGCGACCGCCGGGTCATGCGGCTCGGCATGGACGACGGATCGTGGGTAACACCGGCCCTCGACATGTACTGGACGTTCGGCTTCCCGCCGGAGAACCACAATCGTCGTGGCTTCACCTGGAACTACGTCGACCTGCACGGCGAGGCTCTACGCCGCAGCGCCCATTTCGTCGGCGGGAGAACGAACGATGCCCTGCACAACGCGCTGGAGCCGATGACGACCGGTCTGGGCATCGGTCTCAACACCTTCGTCGGCTGGTCCGCCGACGCGTGCCCGTCGGCAGCGCACACGCTCCTCCGACTGTTGATGACGCCCCTCGACGGCAGCCGGACGGAACATCGGGAGACCACCTACCACCAGGCAGCCAAGATCATCTCCTCGGACTTCCCGCAATGGTCCGACGACGACTACCTCCGGTACGGCAGCGCGTTGCTGGCGCTGCTCGCCGCTGATCCCTCCGCCACGCCCCGGCTCACCGCCCATGTGCTCCGGATCATCGGGGGAAGCACCCGGACCGAGGTCGTGAACGCCTTGGCGTCCGGAATCATCCGGTGCGCGCTGCGGTTCCTCGGCTCCCACCACCGCAGCGACTTGAGCCTGGCCATGCTCATCGCCGACGTGATCGACCGGACCCACGCACCCATCGGCTGGACGGGCCGGCTGCTCGATCATCTGACCGCGGCCGAGGTCGTGGCCAGACTGAAGGATCTCGGTCTGGCGATCCCCCGCGTACTGATCGACCGCTTCGCCACCGCGGAGGCGTTCGACGAGGTGGCGCGACAACGACCCGACCTGGCCAGGAGTCTGCGGGAGATCCGTCGTGCCGAGAGGCGACCGTGACCGGCCGGCGCCGCAGCGCCGCCGGCCGGGGTGTCAGACGAGGAGGTCGATGCAGTCGAAGGCGACGCCGGGGCTCAGGTAGGTGTCGCCGGAGGAACCGCTGACCACCGACAATCTCAGGATGTTCCACTGGCTGGTGTCGGTCTGGAACGCCGACGCCAGGATCGCGTACGTCAGCGTCGACATGTACGAGCGGACGCGCCCACCGTCAGGCTGCGGGTTCCGGAGTCGGCCGGGATCGACGACGTCCAGCCGTTGACCGACACCCGATGGCGGCCGCCCGCATACCTGGCGGACAGGCCGATACGCAGCGTGCGGCGACGGCGAATGCGACGGTGTACGTGTACGCGGTGTCACGGCCGTTGATGCCGGCGACCCGGCCGCGGCTCGAGGCGGGCACATAGCCCTTGATGCCGAGCGAGTCCGCCCACGAGGTGGTGATGTTCCTGGCGTAGAGGCTGCTCGACGGGGCGCCGCCGTCGGTGGACCGAGGATGTACGGTCCAACCCGTACCGCTGGGCCTCGGTGTTGGCCATGTCGTACCAGACGATCTCGTACGGATCGGGTGAGGCCGTGCTGCCGCTGCGCAACAACGACCGGAAGAACGGGCCGCCGGACGCTTCTCGTGATTGCTGCGCACCATCCAGACACCGGCCGTACCGGCCGCGTTGTGCACGCTGACGTCCACCCCAACCGGTGTCCATGACGAAGCCGGGCCCCGGGCCGGCGGGTTTGTCGTACCCCCGGTCCAGAATGGATCCGTGGCAAGGTCGCTGAGTTACGCAGACGCCGCCCGGATCCTCGGCGGCCAGGACAGCAAGGTCGTCACCGCCCTGGAGAAGACGGCCGGGTGGCTGATGGCCGGCACGGCTCCGTTCGTGGGCGATGTGCTGGGCTGGTTCGACTACAAGGCCGACCTGGTCCGCCTGAGTCACGACCTGGTCCGGGGCCTGTCCGAGCGCAAGAGCGGCCTGTCCCGCTACGACCGCACCGAGCGTCTGGAGGCGGCGCTGACGGTCATCGCCGTCGCCTCCTTCTTCGAGGCCCTCGACGAGGCCGACCTGCCGTCCCGCTTCACCGACCTGCAACCCACGAAAGCCGAGCAGCTCACCCTGGCCGGCAGCGGCGGCACCGTTCCGGAGTCGGGGCTCGGCTGGATGGTGGAGGCCCTCCGATCCATCGCCGAGTGGCAGCCCAGCCCTCAGCAGTCCCCGGAGGACTACCTCGCGGCGCTCCGGCGGCGATACACCGCGATGATCGACGTCCTGCACCGTTTCCTGAGCGGGCTCGCAGGCTGGGAGAGTCTGGACGAGACCGGGCGCGCACGTTTCCTGACAGCCCTGCGAGCCACGCCGCAGCGGGCCTGCGAGCGCTACGACGAGTCCTTCCGGCAGCTGGTGGCCGAGTTCCCGGAGGTGGCCTGCTGGGCCGGCCAGCGGGAGCACCGGTCCACCCGGGCGGCGCTCGCCGACACCCGGGCGGCGCTCGCCGGCCTGGAGGAGATCCTCCTGTCGATCTCGACCGGCCGCGCGCCCGGTGACCGGCGGCGGAGCCTGGACGCGGCGAACCGGGCGGAGCTGAGCCGCCGGGTGGCCGAGTCGGGCGACGTCCCCGACGGCATCCGGATGCCCACTCTCGGGCAGGCCTACGTGCCGCCCCGCTTCCGGGCCGCCGACGTGGCGGCGGCCTCGATGATCAGCGAAGAGTCCTGGTGGTCCGGGCGCCCGGCACGCGAGGACCTCCAGGACTTCCTGGTGGGCCATCTGACCTCGCCGCAGGCGGTTCGTGCGCCGCTGCTGGTGCTCGGGCAGCCCGGCTCCGGCAAATCGGTGCTGACCCGGGTGCTGGGGGCCCGGCTGCCACCCGCCGACTTCATGCCGGTGCGGGTCGTGTTGCGCGACGCCCCGGTCACCGGTGACCTGCAGGACCAGATCGAGCACGCGTTCCGCCGGTCCACCGGCGAGCGGGCCGATTGGCCGGAGCTGTCCAGGGCGGCCGGCGACGCGCTTCCGGTGATCATGCTGGACGGTTTCGACGAGCTGCTGCAGGCGGTCGGCGTGAGCCAGACCGACTATCTCGTCAAGGTCGCCAGGTTCCAGCAGCGCGAGGCGGAGCAGGGCCGCCCGGTCGCGGTGATCGTCACGACACGGACAGCGGTCGCCGACCGGGCCCGCGCGCCCGAGCAGACCGTCGCCGTGCGCCTCGAACCGTTCGACGACGAGCGGGTGGCCACCTGGCTGGCGATCTGGAACGAGGTCAACACCGGCAACTTCACGGCCCGCGGTCTCGACCCGCTGCCCGCCGCCACGGTGCTGGCCCACCCCGTGCTCGCCGAGCAGCCGTTGCTGCTGCTGATGCTGGCGCTCTACGACGCCGACGGCAACGCCCTGCAACGCTCCGGCGCCGACCTGCGCGCCGACGAGCTCTATGAGCGGTTGCTGCGCAGCTTCGCGATCCGGGAGATCACCAAGCATCATCCCGGCCTGTCCGAGCGAGAGCTGGCGGCGGCCGTGGAGACCGAGCTGCGGCGGCTGTCCGTGGTGGCGTTCGCGATGTTCAACCGGGCCGCGCTCTGGGTCACCGAAGCCGACCTGGGTCTCGACCTCGCCGCCCTGCCGTTCGGCAGTCCCCCGCGCCGGGCGCCGGACCCCGATCTCCGCGCGCCGCTGGAGGCCGCCGAGCTGACGCTCGGCCGGTTCTTCTTCATCCACCGGGCGCGGGCGCTCCGGGACGACAACCGCATCCAGACGTACGAGTTCCTGCACGCCACCTTCGCTGAATACTTCGTCGCGCGCCTGACCTGGCAGGTGATCCGGGACGTGGCGGCCCGGGAGGCGGCGTCGATCCTGTCGTTCGACGCGGCCCCGGCGGACGACGAGCTGCTGCGGGCGCTGCTGTCGTTCCAGCCGCTGTGCCTGCGCGCCCCGGTCGTCGACTTCCTCCAGGCACTGGCGTCGTCCGCCCCGGCCGGTGTGCGCGACGACGTCCGGCAGGTGGCGCTGCGCCTGTTCCGGACGGTCAACCACACGCCACCCGGCACCCGCTACGCCGGCTACCTCCCGATGACGGCGAGCGAGCCGGGGCGCTACGCGACCTACGCCGCCAATCTCCTGCTCCTGGCCCTCTGCACCGGGCCGGTGCGGGCCCGCGAGCTGTACCCGGAGCAGGACGATCCGGTGGATCCGTGGCATGCGCAGGCTCTGTTGTGGCGTTCCCAGCTGTCCGTGGACGGCTGGACGAGCCTGGTCGCCACCATCGACCTGGACCGCCTCTGGGAGAACGACCGGCGCGACCTCGGACTGGAGCTGGCCTCCGCGCCGCCGACCATGCCGGTGGTGGACATCCGCTGGACTTTCGAGATCGAGCCGACCGGACCTGACCAGTATTCACAGCACCCCGATCTCAATCCGCTCGAGGTGCACCGCAAGGCCTATTTCCAGTGCGGGGTGCTCGACGACATGGCGCACCATGCGCTGGAGCCGTTCGCCCACGATCCGATCACGCATTTCAACAATTTCGCCGAGGCGGCCGGCAGCACAGATCAAGCCCTCGTCTCGCCGGCGCACCTCTTCGCCAAACTCTTCGTTCGCCCATCGCCGAGCGACTATTCGACAGCCACGACCATCGCCGCCGCTAACGTCCTCACCCGCGGCGCGGACGCGGACACCGTGGGCTTGGACGCATGCAGCAGGGTGATGAAGCTGACGTTGAATCGTCTCTGCACGGATGAGACAGCTACCGCTCAGGATTGCGCCGATTTCCTGGAAATGTTCATCAACGCCGACCTCGTGCTTCGGCCGTTACGCAATGATGTCCTTCGTTGCCTGCTGCACTTCTACGGCAGGGACTCGGAAGCCGATGAGAAGATCGCCGCTGTACTGGATGAGATCCTCCAGCAATCCGTGCGGGAGCTGGACGCGGTGCTGATCACGGACGCGCTGGTGCGGGTCTTCGAGAAGTCGAAACTGCGGAGCCTTCCCACGGAGCTGGCCGACCCCGCCGAGCGCAACGCTCTCCTGGAGAAGGTCGCGCCGATCCGGCCGGATCTCGTGGGACGGTTCGAGCGCATGGTGGAGGCACTGGACGGCCCCGGTCACTGAAGGTGTGTGGAGTTCGGCCGTTGTATGCGCCCGAACTCCACACACCCGCGAGGGCTGTCAGCCCAGGGTGAGGGTGCAACTGTCCTGGTCGGCGGCGAGTTCGGTGACCGTGTCGCCGAGCTTGACGTTCCAGGGCAGCGGGTGGCCCATGCGGCCGACGACGATCTGGGAGCCTTCGACCGAGACGGTGAAGACGGTGTCGGCGCCGGCGGGGCCGGGGACGACGACTGCCGTCTTACCGGGGGCGGGTTCGAAGAGGTGCAGGGTGACGCCGTCGCGGTAGTCGTAGTCGGGACGGTCCTGGCGGGCTCCGACCGGGAGCACCGTTCCGGGGCGGACCAGCAGGGGGGCGGTGTCGAAGCCGTGAGTCTCCTGGATCCAGGCGGGGCCTTCGACGGTCGTGGCGGTTCCGGTGGCGGGAAGGTAACGGGTCCAGCGGCCGGCCGGGACGTAGTAGGAGACGTCGCCCGCGGCGGCGAAGACCGGGGCGACCAGCAGGTCCGGGCCGAGCATGTACTGGCGGTCCAGGTAGGTCACGGCCGGGTCGGCCGGGAAGGCGACGGCCATCGGGCGCATCACCGGCAGGCCGGTCAGGTGGGCCTCGCGGGCGGCGGCGTAGATGTAGGGCATCAGCCGGTGCTTGAGGTGGGTGAACGAGCGCAGCACGTCCACCGCCTCCTCGTCGAACAGCCACGGCACCCGGTACGAGGAGCTGCCGTGCAGGCGGCTGTGTGAGGACAGCAGGCCGAACGCCACCCAGCGTTTGAACACGGCCGGGTCCGGCATGCCCTCGAAGCCGCCGATGTCGTGGCTCCAGAAACCGAAACCGGACGACATCAGGGACAGGCCGCCGCGCAGGCTCTCCGCCATCGACTCGAAGGTGCTGGAGTTGTCGCCGCCCCAGTGGACCGGGAACTGCTGGCCGCCGACGGTGGCCGAGCGGGCGAACAGGACGGCCTCGCCCTCGCCCTTGACCTCGCGCAGCACGTCGAAGACGACCTCGTTGTAGAGCTGCGTGTAGTAGTTGTGCATCCGCTCCGGGTCGGAGCCGTCGTGCCACACCACGTCGGTGGGCACGCGTTCGCCGAAGTCGGATTTGAACGCGTCGACGCCCATCTCGGCCAGGGCGCGGAGTTTCCCGGCGTACCACTCGCGGGCTTCCGGGTTGGTGAAGTCGACGAGGGCCATGCCGGCCTGCCACAGGTCCCATTGGAAGACGTCACCGTTGGGCCGGCGTACCAGGAAGCCCTTGGATTTGCCCTCGGCGAAGAGCGGGGAGCGCTGGGCGATGTACGGGTTGATCCACAGGCAGGTCTTGAGTCCCCGGTCGGCGAGGCGTTTGAGCATGCCCGGCGGGTCGGGGAAGACTCGGGAGTCCCATTCGAAGTCGCACCAGTTGAACTCGCGCATCCAGAAGCAGTCGAAGTGGAAGACCGACAGCGGCAGGTCGCGGTCGGCCATGCCGCCGACGAACTTGTTGACCGTCTCCTCGTCGTAGTCGGTGGTGAAGCTGGTGGTCAGCCACAGGCCGAAGGACCAGGCCGGCGGCAAGGCGGGCCGGCCGGTCAGCGCGGTGTACTTGCGGATGACGTCGGCCGGGGTGGGGCCGTAGATCACCAGGTAGGAGAGGCGCTGCCCGGCGACGCTGAACTGGGTGCGGGTGACCATCTCGGAGGCGACCTCGAAGGACACCTTGCCGGGGTGGTCGACGAGGACGCCGTACCCGCCGTTGGTGAAGTAGAACGGGACGTTCTTGTAGGACTGTTCGCTGCTGGTGCCGCCGTCCTCCTGCCAGACGTCGACGGTCTGCCCGTTCTTGACCAGCGGCCCGAACCGCTCCCCCAGGCCGTAGACGGCGTGCCCGACGCCGAGGTCGAGCTGCTCGTGGATGTAGTCGCCGTCCGGCCCGGTGACGACGCCCATGCCCTTCCACCCGCTGCCGGTGAGCCGTCTACCGTCGGCCAGGAAGTCGAGCGCCCAGTTGTCGCCGTCGGAGAAGCGGGCGGTCAGCGCCCCCGACGTGATCGAGGTGGCGTCGACCGTCACGTCGCCCGGCGACTCCGAAATGTGGAAATTCGGGGTTAGGGAACGCTCTCCCTGGAAGTGCTCGATGGTCACCCGGATGACGTCGGGCGCCGGGGCGGTGCAGGTGACGGTGATCAGAGGCGCGTTCAGGGTGTCGCCGCGGTGGTGGATCCGCCGGACCGCGGCCCAGGCGGTCAGCGAGTCCGCCCCGGGCTGGGTGTCCTGCAGGTGTGCGGGGTGCAGCACGGTGAGGCCGTCACGTTTGCGCCAGTAGCCGTCGGTGAACTTCATGAATTTCCTTTACGAAAGCGAGAGGATCACTTGATGGCGCCGGCGGCGATGCCGCGCGTGAGGGTCCGCTGGAAGATCAGGAAGAAGATGATCGCGGGGACGATGCCGATCAGGGCGGAGGCGCTGGTCGTGGTGGCGTCCATCATCTTGTCGCCCTGGAGGACGCCGAGGGCGACCGGAACGGTCTGGTTGTCGTTGGAGACCAGGAAGACCAGCGGGAGGAAGAACTCGTTCCACGTCCAGATGAAGAAGAACGTGAAGAGCACCGCGAGGGTGGGCCCGCTGACCGGCACCACGACCCGCCACAGGGTCCGCCACTTCCCGGCGCCGTCGACGGCGGCGGCGTCCAGCAACTCCCGCGGGAACTCGGCGTACACCGAGGTCAGCAGGTAGGTGCCGAAGGCGCTCTGGATGACGGTGAAGATGACGACGATCGCGATGAGGCTGTCGTAGAGGCCGGCCTCCTTCGACATGTAGTAGAGCGGGTAGACCAGCGCCTCCTGCGGCAGCAGGTTCGCGACCAGGAAGAACACCAGGAACCAGACGCGGCCGCGGACCCGGCCGATGCCGAGGGCGTACGCGTTGAGGATGGACAGCACGACGCCGAGGACGGCCACGGTCAGGCTGGTGACGAAGCTGTTCCAGAGCTTCCGGCCGAAGTCGACCCGGTTCCAGAAGTCGACGATGCCGTCCCAGTAGAGCCCGGCGGGGATCGACAGCGGCCCGTTGGCGGCGTAGTCGGCGGGGCTCTTGAACGCGTTGACGGCGACGGCGGCGAGCGGGCCGACCATCAGCAGCAGCAGCGCGAGCAGGACGGCGAGGACTACCCAGCGGACCGGGTTGCGGTGCTTGACGGCCTCCGGGGCCGCTTGTTCGACCGGGCGTTTCACCACGGGGGCGGTAACAGTCATCGCAGGGAGTCCGACCTGTGCTGGAGTCGCAGGAAGAGGAAGGCGAGGATCACGATCAGCACGGTGAGCACGGTGGAGATCGCGGATCCGTACCCGACCTGGGCTCTCTCGAAGAAGTTCTCGTAGGCGAAGTACGACGGCACCAGGGTGGAGTTGGCCGGCCCGCCCTTGGTGAGCACGAAGACCTGGCCGAAGATCTTGAGCGCGGCGATCGTGGTGGTGACCAGCACGACGTAGAACTCCGGCTTGATCATGTGCACTGTGATCTTGCGGAACCGCTGCCACCAGGTAGCGCCGTCCAGGTCGGCGGCCTCGTAGAGCGACGGGTCGATCCGCGACAGCCCGGACATGAACATGACGATCGGGTAGCCGAGCTGGAACCAGATCATCACGGCCATCACGCTGTACAGCGCGTAGTCCTCGTCGCCGAGCCAGTTGCGGGCCAGCGAGCCGAGCCCGACGGTGTCCAGGATCTTGTTGAGCGAGCCGTAGCTCGGGTGCAGGATCCAGCTCCACACGATGCCCGTCACCGCGACGGGCAGCACCTGTGGCAGGTAGTAGCCGGAGCGGAACAGCCCGGCCCACCTGTCACCGAACTTCTTCGCCACGTAGTCGAACAGCACCGCGGCCAGCACCAGCCCGAGCAGTGTCGGGATCACCGCCATCGCGATGACCAGCAGCCCGATGTTGGTGAACGAACCCCAGAACAGGCTGTCACCGAACAGCCGGGTGTAGTTGTCGAAACCGATCCAGCGCTGCTCGCCGACGCCGTTCCACTTGGTGAAGCTGGTGTACACGGTCATCGCCAGCGGCACCACGATCACCGCGAGCGAGGCCAGCACACCGGGGATCAGATAGACCGCGTACCCGCGATCGGTTTTCACACGACCGGCCATGCCGGACCCCTTCCTTCGCGGCGCGGGCGGTGGTCACCGCCCGCGCCGCGCCTGCCTCATTTGCCGAGATCGGCCAGGTTCTCGTTGTACGGCTTCGCGATCTCGTCCAGGAAGGCGTCCGGAGTCCTCTTTCCGCTGATCAGGCCCTGGGTGGCGGCGACCATGACGTCGTAGTAGCCGGGCGCCGGCCAGTCCGGGTAGAACGCCAGGCCGTCACTCTGCGAGATCTTGTTGAAGGTCTCGACGAGTTCCCTGTTCTTCGGGTCGGTGATCTGCGCCGGGTCGGCCGCCACGGGCACGCCGCCGCTGTTGCCGAGCAGCGCCTGCACCTCCGGCGACATGGTGATGTCGATGAAGTCGTACGCCAGGGCCTTGGCCTTGCTCTTCTCCGGCACCACCCAGAGGTTGCCGCTGGAGCCGGGGTGCAGGGTGTTGCCCGGGAAGAGGAAGGTGCCCCACTCGAAGTCCTTGATGTCGGACGCGAAGCGGCCGTACCACCAGGACCCGGAGATCAGGATCGGGAACTTGCCCTGGGTGAAGGAGACGCCCATGTCCTCGGCCTTGAGCCCGGCCGAGTCCTTGGCGATGTAGCCCTTGCCCACCCAGTCGGCGATGGTCTGCGCGCCGTAGCTGAGCTGCGGGCCCTTGAAGTCGACCTTGTTCTTGTAGAGCTGGTAGTCGTCGATGAACTTCCGGTCCGACTTGGACAGCGCCAGCTCGTAGAAGATCTGCTGGGCGGGGTACTCCGCGCCGCCGACCGCGATCGGGGTCTGCTTCTTCGCCACGAAGGTGTCGAGGACCTTGGTGAACTCCTCGTACGTCGTCGGGACGGCGAGCTTGTTCTCCTCGAACAGCTTCTTGTTGTAGTAGACGGTGACGAACTCGCCGTAGTTGGGCACGCCGTAGACCTTGCCGCTGCCCATGATGCCGTCGTCGTCGTACTTCGTGGTGGTCTGCAGGCTGGGGCTCAGCTTCTTGTCCCAGCCTCGCTTGCCGAACTCGTCGGTCAGGTCGGTGAGCAGGCCCTGCTTGGACAGCAGGCCGGCGGTCGCGTTGCCCTTGTTGTATTCCAGGATGTCCGGGGCGCTGTCGGAGTTGAGGATCATCTGGGCGTTCTGCTGGATCTGCTCGAAGCCCTTCTCCTCGAACTTCACCTCGACGCCGGGGTGGCTGGCCTTGAACAGCTCGATCGCCTTGTTCCAGGCGATGCCCATGGCGCTGTCCGGGGTCTCGTAGTGCCAGAGGGTGAGGACCTTCGCGTCGGCGCCCTCGGTGGGTTCGTCCTCGCTGCCGCCGCACGCGGTGAGGCCGAGGGTCGCTGCAAGAAGAAGAGCGCCGGCGGCGAGGCCGGGACGTGATCGGAACATTGCCGTTCCTCCCCAGGGGGAATGAGTACGGGAAGTTCGTCGAAGCGCTTCGACGATGGGCTGCAATCGAGACGCTATTGATTGGGCGTAGCTCATGTCAACGGTGTGACGGGGGGATTTCGCGGCAGCTGTCCCGCTCGACCAGGCTCGGCTCCAGAAGCCGGGTGTACTCGACCCGGCGGCCGTCCAGCAGGCGCATCGCGGTCTCCACGGCGATCGTGCCGACGTCGTGCGCCGGGATGTCGATCGACGTGAGATTGACCGGCATCGACATCGCCACGTCCCGCGGGCAGATCGCGACGATCGCGACGTCCTCCGGCACCCGCCGGCCGGTGGCCTGCAACAGGTCCAGCAGCGGGCGCAGCGCCTCCTCGTTGTGCACCACCAGGGCGGTGATGCCGTCGAGCGCGGCGTCCAGGTCGGCCAGGGCGGAGCGGACGCCCTCGGCGCCCGGCTCGCACGGGTGCGTGACGGTGCGCAGGTCCAGCTCGGCCGATGCCTCGAGGAAACCGCTGAGGAACCGGTCGGCGTACGTCGTCTGCCGCCGGTAGACCGCCGGTGACGGACCGACCAGGCCGATCCGCCGGTGCCCGTGGCCGGCCAGGTGGGTCAGGGCGGTCCGGGCGGCGGCCGCGAAGTCCAGGTCGACGCAGGCGATGCCGGTGTGGTCGGCGGGCAGGCCGATCAGCACCGACGGCTGCTTCAGCTTGCGCAAGGCCGGGATCCGCAGGTCGTCGCGTTCCAGGTCCATCAGTATCAACGCGTCGACCATGGTGCTGTGCGCGACGCGTTCCAGCCCGGCGGTGCCCTCGTCCTTGGTCAGCAGCAGGACGTCATGGTTGAACGACCGGGCGGCCGTCACCACCGCGGTGGCGAACTGCATGATGACCGGCACGTTCACGTCCACACGCAGCGGCGCGACCAGGGCGATCACGTTGGTCTTGCTGCTGGCCAGGGCACGGGCGCCGGCGTGCGGGTGGAAACCGAGCTCGGCGATCGCGGCCTGCACGCGGGCGCGGGTCTCGGCGGAGATCGGGCGGCGGCCGCTCAACACGTACGACACCGTGCTGGGTGAGACCCCCGCTGCTTTGGCGACGTCGTTGATAGTCGGCACTGCGCCTCCCCAAGTCGCCACGGCCTCTCCTCCCGGCGATCCTACTGATCACCCCCACCGCTCCCGTGGTCACCTACGGCTCGCTGCGCGCCGCACGTCACCACACACCGACCGCGCCCGCGCCGTGGTGACCTGCGGTCCGCTCCGCGCCGCAGGTCACCACGCACCGACCGCCCGGATCGTCAGCGGATGCTGAACGTGGCCAGGCGCAGTCCCGGGCTCGGCAGCAGGTAGACCGTCTGCCGGCCGGAGAAACGGGCCAGCGGCGCGGTCACGGTCGCGTACCGGTAGACGTCCCCGGTGTCGGCGAGGGTCGCGGTGCCGAGCAGCCGGCCGGTCGGCGACCCGAGCCGCACCTGAATGGTTCCGGCGCCCGACGCGCGCGCCGTGAAGATGGTCCCACCACGCAGCGCGGCGTCGGAGAAGGCGATCCAGTCCCCCGCGGTCTGCGCGCCGGTCACGGTTCCCCTCGCCTTGCTCTCGTCCAGGAGCCGGATTCCCTCGTACGCGTCGAAGGTCCCCGCTCTCGTCTCCTTCGACAGGTCGCGGGGCGGGATCGTCTCCCCCTTCACGGCGAGGGTCGCCCGCTGCCGGATGTCGGCCGACGACGAGCCGAGCAGCACGTCGTGCACCGACGTCTCGACCACCCAGCGCTGCCGGGTCTGATCCCAGCGGGCCAGGTCGGACGCCGTCAGGCCGAACGTGACGGTCGTGGACTGCCCCGGGCGCAGCGTGACCTTCCGGAAGCCGCGGAGCTGCTTGTTCGGCGTCTCGTCGCGGGAGGTCCGCTGGTGGGTGTAGAGCTGCACGACCTCGTCGCCGGCCCGCTTGCCGGCGTTGGTGACGGTGACGGTGACCTTGCCGTCGCGGACCACCGGCACGCCGTACCGGAAGCTCGTGTACGACAACCCGTGCCCGAACGCGTAGAGCGGCTTCTCCTCGCTGTACAGGTAGGTCTGGTCGGTGGCCTGGATGTCGTACCGCAACAGGTCGTCCGGCAGCTGATCGGTGGACCGGTACCAGGTCTGGGTGAGCCTGCCGGACGGGTTGACGTCGCCGTACAGCACGTCGGCGACCGCGTGCCCGGTCTCGGCGCCCGCGTGGGTGGTCCACAGGATCCCCGGCACGTGCTGCTGCGCCCAGTTGATCGTCTGCGGGTAGCTGCTCTGCACCACCACGACGGTCCGCGGGTTGGCCGCCCGGACCGCCTTGATCAGCGCCTCCTGACGTGCCCCGAGACCCAGGCCGGCCCGGTCGTGGACCTCCCGGCCCGCCACGAACGGGTCGGTGCCGACCACCACCACGGCGGTACGGGCCTTCTTCGCCTGCGCGGCGGCCTGCGCCACGCCGTCGACCAGCAGCTCCCGGGTGAACCGGGTGGCGGCCTCGCGCGCGCCGAGGGTCAGGTTGCCGTCGGCGCCCACGGTCACGTAGTCGGTGTCCGGGAACCAGGTCTCCTGCGTCTCGTATCCGGCGTAGCGCAGCAGGACCGTCCCGTCGGCCTGCGGCTCCAGCCGGAACTGCTCCTGCACGAACCAGCCGGTCGGATCCTCGTTCCGGGTGACGAACGGGCCCCAGTCGTAGCCGACGAGCTTGCCGGTGGCGACACTGCGCAGGGTGGACACCCCGTCGCCCCAGTCGATCGTGTCGAACTGGGCGGCGGCGGTGGCGGAATCGGTCGCGGTGAGGGCGACCGGGCCGGGTCCGGCGGTGACGTAGCGGCCGGTGGCGGCGTCCTTCAGGGCGATCCGGTCGGCGCCGGTGCCGGTGGACACCGACGAGGCCCGCTCGGTGATGCCGTCGAGGATGCTGACCTCGTACGGGAGCTGTCCCCCGTACCAGTCGCTGTAGAGCTCGTCGGCGGTCGGGCCGACCACCGCGACCGAACCGCCGGCCGGCAGCGGAAGGATCCCGTTGTTCTTGAGCAGCACCGCCGCCTCGGCCGCGGTCTGCCGGGCCAGCGCGCGGTGCGCCGGGCTGTCGATCACCGACGGGGAGATCCCGGCGTACGGGCCGCCGTCCGGGTCGAACTCGCCGAGCCGGAACCGGATGCTCAGCGCGTTGCCCACCGCGGAGTCGATGTCGGCCTCGGTGAGCAGGCCGCGGGTCACGGCCTCCTTGATCGCGGTGGTGGTCGGCCCGCCGTCGGCGTCGTCGACGGTGAAGCTGTCCAGGCCGGCCTTGATGGTGGCCGCGTTCGCCTCGGCCTGGGTGGCGAAGTAGCCCTGCGAGCCGGTCAGGTTGGTCGGCGCCCAGGCGTCGCTGACGTTGAACAGCCGCCGGTCGCTCCAGTCGCGCAGCAGCGTGCCGAGGTCCGGATCGACCGTCGCGGGCCGCCCGTTGATCAGGTTGTAGGAGGCCATCACGCCGGTCGCGGCGTTGTTGCGCAAGGCGATCTCGAACGGTTTCCGCTCGTATTCGTTGAGCACCCGCTGCGGCACGTTCGACGAGGTGACGTCCCGTTTCGTCTCATTGTTGTAAGCGGCGTAGTGCTTCAGCGTGGGCGCGACCTTGAGATGATCCGGGTCGTCGCCCTGCAGGCCGGCGCCGTACGCGGTGGCGATCGCGCCGGTCAGCAGCGGATCCTCGGAGTACCCCTCCTCGTTGCGGCCCCATCGCGGATCGCGCAGCGGGTTCACCACCGGCGCCCAGGCGTTCAGGCCCCAGATCTCCGGGTTCTGCGCGTGGAAGCCGCGCAGCTCGTCGCCGACCGCGCTGCCCACCCGCTCGATCAACTCCGGATCCCAGGTGCTCGCCAGGCCCACCGCCTGCGGAAACACGGTCGCCGTCGCGTCGATCTTGGCGGAGTTGTTCCGATGGTCGCTGGACCAGGCGACGCCGTGCAGCGCCTCGGTGCCGGTCTTGAACAGGCCGATGCCCAGGCGCGGGATGGCCGGCTGGTACTGATGCAGCAGAGAGATCTTCTCGTCCAGGGTGAGCCGGCCGACCAGGTCGCCGACCCGGGCCTCCAGCGGCAGGGACGGGTCACGGAACGGGTACCCCGGGGCGGCCGAGGCCGCTCCCGGGACCAGCGGGACGACCAGGACGGCGGCCGCAAGCGCGGTGAGCCCGCGTCTGAGACGCATGGCAGTCTCCTCTTATATGAAGGGTTTCTCCACCATTACCTAAATCGGTCGAAGCGCTTCGACGGACGGGTCGGAAACGCTCCGGTGGAATGTGGGAATCGGTGAGGTCACCATAGAACCGGGCCGATGCGACAGGCAACCATCGCGGGAAGCTTTCCGGAAATCTTCCGGCAACGAGTGCACAATGGGGCGGTGCGACTTCTCGTGATCGGCGGCGACGCGGCCGGAATGTCCGCCGCGTCCCAGGCCCGCCGCCGCCTCGGCCCCGATGAGCTGGAGATCCACGCGTTCGAGCGGGGCGACTACGCGTCCTACTCGGCGTGCGGGATCCCGTACTGGGTGGGCGGCCTCGTCGACGGGCCGGAGGCGCTGATCGCCCGCGACCCCGCCGAGCACCGCAAGAACGGCATCGCCGTGCACACCCGCAGCGAGGTCACCGGCATCGACCTCGCGGCCCGCACGGTCACCGTCGGCGACCGCACCGAACCCTTCGACCACCTGGTGTACGCGGCCGGCGCCGTACCGGTCCGCCCCGCCTGGGCCGACACCACCGCCGACGGGATCTTCGGGGTGCAGACCCTCGGCGACGGCGCCGCTCTCGACGCCTGGGTCACCACGGCCCGGCCGGCGGACGCCGTGGTGATCGGCGGCGGGTACATCGGCGTCGAGATGGCCGAGGCCCTGATCCGCCGCGGCCTGCGGGTCACCCTGGTGGAACGGGCCGGGCAGCCGATGTCCACCATCGACCCGGACATGGGCGCGCTGGTCGCCGACGCGATCCGCGGCCTCGGCATCGAACTGCGCGCCGGCGTCACCGTCGAGGCCCTGGAGACCGGCGGCGGCCGGGTCCGCGCGGTCGTCACCGACGCCGGCACGTTCCCGGCCGACGTGGTGGTGCTCGGGCTCGGCGTCCGGCCGAACACCGCCCTCGCGGACGCCGCCGGGTTACCGCTCGGCGCGACCGGCGCGCTCGCCACCGACCTGCGGCAGCGGGTCACCGGACCGGACGGCGTCGTCGAGGGCGTGTGGGCGGCCGGCGACTGCACCGAGGTCAACCACCTGGTCAGTGGGCAGAAGGCGCACATCCCGCTGGGCACCCACGCCAACAAGCAGGGCCGGGTCGCCGGGATCAACATCGGCGGCGGGTACGCCACCTTCCCCGGCGTGATCGGCACCGGCATCACCAAGATCTGCGACCTGGAGGTGGCCCGGACCGGCCTGTCCACCCGGGAGGCCGAGGCCGCCGGATTCCGTTACGTGACGGCGACCGTCGAGTCCACCAACCGGGCCGGCTACTTCCCCGGCGCCGTCCCGATGACCGTCAAGATCCTCGCCGAGAAGGACACCGGGCTGCTGCTCGGCGCCCAGATCGTCGGCCGCAGCGAGGCCGCCAAACGGATCGACGCCTTCGCCGTCGCCGTCTGGAACCGGATGACCGTCACCGAGATGACCGCGCTCGATCTGGGGTACGCCCCGCCCTACGCCCCCGTCTGGGACCCGGTGCTGATCGCCGCCCGCAAGGCCTCCGACGCCCTGTCCGGATAACCGTCGATCCTGTGAGGTTGCGGCGAACCGGTTCGCCGCAACCTCACAGGATCGGCGGGCGGGTGCCGCAACCACCGCATTCCGCCCGGCGGCCGCGCTGGGGTCCGGTCCACCGCGGACCTCGCGCGGTGGACCGGGGACGGGGCATCCCGGCGGGGAACGGCCGGATACCCCGTACCACTGCGATGTTCTTTACAGGCCCATGTCCTTGGCGATGATCATCTTCATGACCTCGGACGTGCCGCCGTAGATCCGGTTGACCCGGTTGTCGGCGTAGAGGCGGGCGATCGGGTACTCGTTGATGAAGCCGTAACCGCCGTGCAGCTGCAGGCAACGGTCGATGACCCGGTGCGCGACCTCGGTGCAGAACAGCTTCGCCGACGCGGCCTCGGCAGCGGTCAGCTCACCCGCGTCGAGGGCCTCCAGGGCGCGGTCGGCGACGGCCTGCGCGGCGTCCACCTCGGCCTGGCAGGCGGCCAGCTCGAACTTGGTGTTCTGGAAGCTGGCGACCGGCTGACCGAAGACCTTGCGGTCCTGCACGTACTGCTTGGCGAACCGGACCGCGGCGGCGGCCTGCGCGTACGCGCCGTAGGCGATGCTCAGGCGCTCCTTGGGCAGGTTCTTGCCGAGGTAGTAGAAGCCCTTGTCCTCCTCGCCGAGCCGGTCCGCCACCGGCACCTTCACGTCGACGAACGCCAGCTCGCCGGTGTCGGAGGTGCGCAGGCCCAGCTTGTCGAGTTTGCGGCCGACCGAGTAGCCGGGCAGCGAGGTGTCGACGTTCAGCAGGGTGATGCCGTAGCGGCGGTCGTCCGGCTTCGGCGGGGAGGTGCGGGCGCAGACGATCACCCGGTCGGCGAGGACACCGCCGGTGATGAAGGTCTTCGCGCCGTTGAGCACGTAGTGCGTGCCGTCCTCGCTCAGCTTGGCGGTCGTGCTCATGCCGGCCAGGTCGCTGCCGGTGCCCGGCTCGGTCATCGCGAGCGCGTACATCGTGTCGCCGGAGACGAAGTCGGGCAGCCAGCGCCGCTTCTGCTCGTCGGTGCCGAGTTCCAGGAGGTACGGCAGGCCGAGCGCGACGTGCGCCCCGGCCGCGCCGAACGAGACCCCGGCGCGCATGGTCTCCTCGGTCTGGACCGCGGCGAACTTGAAGCTGTCGATGCCGGCGCCGCCGTACTCCTCCGGCACCTCGATGCCGAACAGCCCCAGCTCGGCGAGCTGCTTGTAGAAATCCCGCGGCACCTGACCGTCCTGGAACCACTGGTCGTAGCGGGGAACCACCTCGGTCTCGATGAAGTCCCGCAAGGTCTGCCGGAACGCCTCGTGGTCGGAGTTGAAAACAGTGCGGCGCATGTCCTCGCCCTTTCCCTTCTAGAGACGACACCTAGAGACGGCGTCCGCCGTCGACGTAGATCGTCTGGCCGGTGATGAAGGACGCCGCGTCGCTGGCCAGGAAGCCGACGACCCGGGCGATGTCCTCCGGCCGGCCGACCCGCCGCAGCGGGGTGATCTCGGCAGCCCTGGCCCGCATGTCGGCAGCCGAGAGCCCGACCCGAGCGGCGGTGGCGTCGGTCATCTCGGTGACGATGAAGCCGGGCGCCACCGCGTTGACGTTGATGTTGAACGGACCCAACTCCATCGCGAGGGTCCGGGTCAAGCCCTGGATGCCCGCCTTCGCCGCGGAGTAGTTGGCCTGACCCTTGTTACCCAGCGCGGACACGCTCGACGTGTTCACGATCTTTCCGGAACGCTTCGGGACCATGTGCCGCTGGGCGGCCCGGCTGCACAGGAACGCGCCCCGCAGGTGCACGTTCATCACGATGTCCCAGTCCGACGTGGACATCTTGTGCAACAGGTTGTCACGGAGCACACCGGCATTGTTGACCAGCACGTCAACCCCGCCGAGCTCGCCCGCCACCTTGTTGATCACGGCGTCGACCTGGGCCTCGTCGGCGACGTCGCAGCCGAAGGCGATCGCCGTGCCGCCGGACGACCGGATCCGGTCGACGGTCTCGGAACACGCGGCCTCGTCGAGGTCGAGCACGGCCACGGCCGCGCCCTCACGTGCGAACTGGAGTGCGGTGGCCGCACCGATGCCTCTCGCGGCCCCGGTGACGATCGCGACGCGACTCATATCCAACCTCCGTGTCAGAACGCGCTGATCCCGGTCAGCGCACGGCCGATGAGCAGTTTCTGGATCTGGCTGGTGCCTTCGTAGAGCGTGGTGACACGGGCGTCCCGCATGGCCTTGCCGACCGGGAACTCGTCGACGTAGCCGTAACCACCGAAGATCTGGATGGCCTGGTTGGCGGCCTTGACCGCGGACTCGGTGGCGAACAGCTTCGCGATCGAGGCCTCGGTCCGGAACGGCAGACGACGGTCGACCAGGTCGGCGGCGCGCCACACGAGCAGGCGGGCGGCGTCGGTCTCGACCGCGATGTCGGCGATCATCTCCTGGACGAGCTGGAAGGCCGCGATGGGCTTGCCGAACTGGGTGCGGTCCTTGGCGTACGCGATGGACGCCTCCAGGCAGCCGCGCGCCAGCCCGACCGAACCCGCGGCCACCGCGATGCGGCCCTTGTCCAGCGCGCCCATCGCGATCTTGAACCCGGCGCCCTCGTCGCCGAGCCGGTCGGCGTCGCTGACCCGGACCTCGTCGAGGCTGATCGAGGCGGTCGCCTGGCCCCGGAGCCCCAGCTTGCCCTTGATCTCGTTGCGAACGAATCCGTCCGCGTCGGTGGGCACGAGGAACGCCGTGACACCCTTCGGGCCGGGACCACCCGTGCGCGCGAAGATCAGCGCCACGCCGGCCCAGGTGCCGTTGGTGATGAAGATCTTCTCGCCGGAGATGACCCAGTCGTCGCCGTCCCGGACCGCCTTGGTGATCAGGCTGCCGGCGTCCGAGCCGGTGCCGGGCTCGGTCAGGCCGAAGCATCCCAGGGTCTCCCCCGCGCACAGTGCCGGAAGCCAGCGCACCTTCTGCTCCTCGGTGCCATACGCCTGGATGCTCTTGGCGACCAGCCCCAGCGACACCGAGACGATGCCGCGCACCGACGTGTCGCCGCGGCCCAGCTCCTCCATCATCAGGCAGTAGGTGAGGAAGTCGCCGCCCGAGCCGCCCAGCTCCTCGTCGATGCCGAGGCCGAGGAAGCCCAGCTCGGCGAGCTTGCCGACGATCTTCGTGTCGACCTGCTCGGCGCGGTCCCACTCGGTGGCGTGCGGCACGACCTCACGGTCCACCCACTCGCGGGCGAGCGCCCGGAACTGTTCCTGCTCCTGGGTCAGACCGAGGTCCATCAGCTGCTCCCGATAATTGAACGCTGTCAGGTTTCTCGACGCATGCTAACTTAACACCGTTAGATTCTCCAAGCCTTGAGAGGACCGCCGATGGCCCGGCCCACGACGCCCCTGCTCAGTCAGGCCGGCATCCGCGCCTCCGCGCTCGAGATCATCGACCGGGACGGTCTCGACGGCCTCAGCATGCGCAAACTGGCCGCCGCCCTCGGGGTGTCCGCGCCCGCGCTGTACTTTCACTACCCCACCAAGGAGCAGCTGCTCGACGACGTGGCCAGCGAGATCATGGAGAAGGTGGACGTGTCCGCCTTCTCGCACGGCTGGCGCGAGGGCCTGCTCGCGTGGGCCCGCTCCTACCGGGCGGCCCTGGCCGAGCACCCCAACATCGTCCCGTTCCTGGCCCGCGGCCCCGGCCAGCGCGACGCCTCGCTGCGCCGCGCCGACGCCATCCACGGCGGCCTGGTCGCCGCAGGCTGGCCGCCCCGCGAGGCCACGATGATCGGCGCCTCCACGAAGTACCTGGTGCTGGGCGCGGCGATGGGTTCGTTCTCCCGCGGTTTCGTCGACGACGTGCAGGTCTACCTGGACCGCTACCCGTCCCTGGGCGACGCCCACCGCCTCCGCGAACACGCCGACACCGTCGACCGCGACAGCTTCGAGTTCGCCCTGACCATGTTCGTCGACGGCCTGGCCGCCCGCCTGAACCCCTCCTGAGTCATCCTCCGGTACGGGCTACGCACGTTCCGGTTCCGGTCACTGACGCGGGCGGGGCGGTGGGCGTACGGGGAGGCCGCCCTCCAGCAGCGAGCGGCGCATCTCGGCCAGACCGGCCGTGAAGTCGCTGCTGTCCTGGGTGTGGTACCGGTGGAAGAACCAGGCTGGCACCCGTGCCGCCCGGCGCCGGGTCAGGAAGAGCTGATCCTGCACCTGCCGCGCCATCAGCCACAGGTCCTGCTGGACCAGCGGGTCCTGGCCGAGCGCCGCCGACTGCAGGCACCGGGCCCGCGACCACCGGGCCACCCGTCGCCGTTCGGTGAAGATGCCGCGCTGGTCGCGGAAGGTGTCCCAGCCCAGCATCAGCATGCCGAGGGACGGCACGCACCACTGCACCACGAAGTCGGTCACCGTGGACCCGCGGATCATCGCGGTGAGCAGGCCGCACGCGGCCCAGGCGAGGATCGCGGCGAGGACGGCCTTGGCGTACCGGCGGCGGACCCGGCCGCCCCACGCCAGGTTCTGCTGCTGGCGGGCGAGCACGTCGAACGGTGCGGGCAGGTTCGGCATCGCGTACGAGGTCCGCAGGGATTCCTCCGTTCCGCGGAACCGGCTGCTGAGCTTGTGCACGTCCTCGGCCGGCAGTTCGTCGCCGGCCAGCACGTGGTTCCAGCGCAGCTGGAAGAACCGCACCTCGAACATCTCCTGGAGCAGCGCGGCCCGGTGCAGTTCGCGGTGCGCCCAGGTGCCGACCCCGATGGCGTACGTCAGCGCCCACACCGCCCCGGCGACGGTGATCGTCAGGCTCAGCGACCTGATGAACGGCGTGGAGTTGATCGACCCGGCGAAGACCGCGCCGAGCCCGGCGACGGCGAGCGTCACGGAGATGGCGATCCGGACCGCCGCCAGTCGCCGGACCCGGACGTGGGAGACCGCCATGGCGCGCAGAAGGTGACAGAGCGTCGGCTCGAGCTGGCGCTGACGGACGACAGGTTTACGGTCGGACATTTCAGCCCACCGCCTGTTGGAAGAAACTTACCGGATACGGACGATTATCTCCGATAAGCAGCGATGTTCTTGCATATCTCCAGATGGCGGCAATGGTGCGGACGGTATCCGAAGCACTGCGCAGGGTTACCGAGCCGTCTGCGGGCGCCATCCGAGGGCCGGACCTAGGCTGCCCGCCATATCCGTAAGAATCTGAACATAGTCGTCATGTTCGAAGGTGAACGGGAGGGCGAACGCGACCTCGTCGACCTCACGGAACGCAACGTGCGCGGACAGTCGCTCGGCGATCTCCGCGGAGGTGCCGACGATGTCCGGGGCGAACATCATCCGCGCCGGGCCCTGCGGAGTCAGCGTGCGCGGGGTGCGCTCCTCGGCGTACGCTCGGTACTTCGCGATCTGCGCGGGCGTCGCGCTGTCCGTCGGGATCACCACGAGCCCCTGCGACACACGGGCCGCGTCACCGTCGGGGTGGGCGGCACGGAACGCCCGGATGTGCGACAGCTGGATCTCCGCGAACCCGGCCGGCTCGGCGGCGCCGGTCTCGGCCTTGACGACGCTGCTGGTCAGCAGATTCATCCCGTTCGCACCGGCCCAGGCGGCGGAACGCAGGCTGCCGCCGCCGTACCAGAGGCGGGCCGCCAGGCCGGGCGCGTGCGGCTGCACCCGGTCGGAGAACCGCTCGAACCCCTCGGTGCCGGCGAACTCGGTGACCGGCTCCCCGCGGACCGCGGCCAGAAGCCGGGACACTCGGGCGAAGCTGAAATTTGGCTCCGCGTCCGGGTAGAGCGCCTGCTTGACGCGGTCGTAGTGCATCGGCGGGCCCACGCTGACGCCGGGGTTGAGCCGCCCGCCGGACAGGATGTCCACGGTGGCCAGGTCCTCGGCGAGGCGCAGCGGGTTCTCCCAGCCGAGCGGGATGACGGCGGTGCCCAGCTCGATGCGGCTGGTCCGCTGGGAGGCGGCGGCGAGCACCGAGACCGGCGAGGAGATGCCGAACTGGAGGTGGCGGTGCCGCAGCCAGGCGCTGTCGAACCCGAGCCGCTCGCCCAGCTCGATGATCTCGAGGGTCGACTCGTGGCCCCGGCGCGGATCCGTCTCGTCGAACAGGCCGATGGTGAGGAATCCCAGCTTGCGCAGCATGATCGCGACACTATCCGGGACGGGTGAACGGGCGAAACACCGGATGGATCCCCCGAACGAGACACCGCTACCCTGGGCGGATGCCTCGCCCGTACCTGCTGCTGTCGACGGTGGCCGCCGTGACCGTCGCCTCCGGCGTGGCCATCGTCGGCCTGGCCCGCGGCAACGAGCCCGCGACGATCGTCGAGGCGCCCCACCCGTCGGCGTCCGCGTCCCGGTCCGCGCCCTCCAGCGCGCCGGCCGTCCCGCCGGCCGCGGAACCGCCCGCCGGCCTGCCGGTGATCGCCTACGCGAAGGGCCCGGCGGGTCTCCCGGCCGACCCCGCCCCGGCTTCGACGGCCGCGATCACCGAGGCGCTGCGGCCGGAGACGACGGTGGCGCTGTACGACGCGCCCGGCGGCACCCCGCGCGCCGTCCTGCCGGCCCGGATCAGCGGCCTGCGGGTGCTCGCCCCGATCGTGGCCCGGCAGAACGGCTGGGTCGCCGTGCTCGCCCCCGCGGCGAACCGCCGGATCGGCTGGGTTCCCGCGGAGAACGCGGGCTGGACCGCCGAGCCGCTGCGCGACCAGCTCGTCGTCGACCTGAGCGAACGCCGGCTCAGCTGGCTTCGCGAGGGCGCCGAGAAGGGCCGCTGGACCGTCGCGATCGGCACGAGACAGACCCCCACCCCGCTGGGCCGCACGTTCGTGATGGGCCGCACCGGCACGTCCGGACCGGTCTACGCCGGGCTGGACGCGCTGGTGCTCGGCTCGGTGCCGGAGGAGCCGGAGAAGCTGGCGGCGAGCCTGCGCAAGGCGCACACCGGCATCCACGCCTGGACGAACACGTCCGTCTTCGGCGACGACGTGTCCAACGGCTGCGTCCGCACCCCCGCCGCCGTTCAGAAGAAGCTTCTCGCTCAGATCGATCCGGGAACCCCGGTGATCGTCACCGCCTGAGCGTCACCGGCCGGACCGCACGGGCACAGGTCATCCAGCGGCCCACCGAACAGCGCGGCCCGGAGTCGCGCCGCACCGCGACGTGGGTGAGCATCTTCGTGACCGGCACGGTCTGCCGCAGCATCTCCTTGCGCACCTCGTCGAGCAGCTCCGGCATGGGCAGCCCGAGCGCCCGGCAGATCGCCGCGAGCACCTCCGACGAGGCCTCCTTGGTGCCGCGCTCCACCTCGGAGAGGTACGGCAACGACACCCCCGCCACGTCCGCGACCTCCCGCAACGTCCGGCCCTGGGACTGCCGGATCCGCCGCAGCACCGCCCCGATCACCCGCCGCAACAGTGGCATGCCGGCTCCTCCCCCTCGTGGTGTCAGGCAATCATCATCGCCCTGCCGAGGTGGCGGCAACCCGTCGCCCTCAGCGGTTGCCGGGGTGGCCGGAACCACCGTCTCCGGCCCGGCGGGCGCGTTTCGGCCCGGACCCCCGCGGACCTCGCGCGGACGGCCACGGGAGGTGTGATCCGGCGCGGGGCGGCCCACGGCGTACCGCGGCGGGGGTTTCTAGAGACCGCGATCCCGGGCGATCCGCTCGACCTCGGCCTTCGCGTCGGCGAGGGAGGCGCCGGTCTGCTCGCGGTACGCCTTGACCGCGTGGATCTTGCGGCCGTCGGTGAGGTGGCGCACCACGTCCGGGTGGTCCTCGGCCGGGAGGTGGATCTCCAGGTGGTCCAGGAGCACGGCTTCCACCTCCCCATGGTGCGCCCGGACGGTAAGTCGTGCGCGCCGTGGGAGCGCTTCTCGGACCGGCCCCGATAGGCTGCTCGGATGGTGGACGAGGCGGTGGTGCGCGAGTTGATCGCCGCCATGCCCGTCGGCTTCACCTGGCTGGTGCCGGTGTACGGGCCGGACGGCGCCATCGACGACTTCCGGATCGGCGCGACGAGCGACCGGATGCGCGACATCTTCGGCCGGGGCACGCAGCGCGTCGGCAACCTGCTCCGGGAGCTGTACCCGAACCTGCCGGACGGTCCGCTGTGGAGTCTGTACGTGGAGGTGATGACCACCGGCGTGCCGGGCCGGATGGACGAGTTCCGACACGCCGAGACCCGTACCGGCGCCGTCGCCGACTCCCGGTTCGCGATCAGCGCCGACCGGGTGCTCGGCGGGCTGCTGGTGTGGTGGCAGCGCGTCGACGAGCATCAGCGCCGCCTGGAGCGCACCGAGGTGCTCGGCAGTCTCGGCTGGTCGGAGTACGACCTGGTGACCGGCGTCTCGGACTGGTCTCCGGGGATGTACCGGCTGTTCGACCGGGATCCGGGGTGCGGGCCGCTGTCGCGCACCGACCAGGCGCGGGCGATGCTGCCGGAGGACCGGGGTCTCGCCGAGGCGGCGTGGCAGACGCTGGACAGCGGGGCCACCTCGGACGTGACGGTCCGGTTCCGGATCGGCGGCGGCGTCAAGCACCTGCGGATCCTGTCCGACACCGCGCGGGACGTCACCGGCGCGCCGATGAAGATCTACGCCGTGGTGCAGGACGTCACGGCCCGGGTGGACTTCCGCACCGAGATCGACACGCTCAGCGACCGGCTGCGCAACAAGGAGATGACCGCGCTGGCCGAGCACCGGCTCGCCGGCCAGCTGCAGAACATGATCCAGCCGGTGCCGGTCGCGCCGTTCGACCTGGCCGGCATGGAGGCGATGGTCAGCTACCTGCCGGCCGAACGCGCCGTTCAGGTGGGCGGCGACTGGTACCACGCACAGACCCTGCCGGACGGTCTGGTCGCGCTGGCCATCGGCGACGTCGCCGGGCACGGCCTGGAGGCGGCCAGCGGCATGGCCCATCTGCGGTTCGCGCTGGTGGCGTGGCTGTCGATAGGCATCCGCGAACCGGGCGAGCTGCTGCGGCACATGAACCGGCTGTGCGTCCAGCTCGGCATCACCGGCACCGCGCTGGTGGCGATCTACGACCCGCGGACCCGGTCGCTGCCGTGGGCGCGGGCCGGTCACCCGGTGCCGCTGCTGGGCCGCGAGGGCCGCACCGCCGAACTGGATCCGCCGCCCGGCCTGCTGCTCGGCGCCGAACCGGAGGTCCACTTCACCACCGTGCGGGCCCGTCTGCAGCCCGGCGACCTGGTGCTGCTCTTCACCGACGGCCTGGTGGAACGCCGCGACCCCCGCGGCGGCCGCTCCGACGAGATCCGCGACCACCTGTCGGCGGTGTCGGCCGACCCCGGCACGGAGCCGCTGCCCCGCATCCACCGCATGCTGTACGCCCCGAGCCCGGACGACGACACCTGCACCCTCGCCGTCCGCGTCCTGGCTTAGATCAGTGCACCCGGCCCTCGAGGATCCCGTGCCGGCCCATGATCGCCGCGCGCCGGGCGCCGTTGACCGCGCGGACCCGGCGGCCGATCAGGAACAGGTCGGCGAGCGTCCACAGTCCGAGCCCGCCCAGCGTGAACAGCATCGCGATCGAACGCCCGGTGTCACCGAGGTAGAACCGGTGCCCGCCGATGATCCCGGTCAGGCCCCACAGCAGGTACGCGGTGCGCGCGTCCTTGCGCACCGCGTCGTACTCGAATTCGGCCCGCCGCGCGCGGTACCGGATCTCGTCCACGATCAGTCCCTTCGCCTGCGGATTCACATCCCACATCACGTGGCCGGGCCGTGGATGGTTCGGCGCCGTCGCCGGCGCCCCATCGGCGCTATAGATCGAGGCAGATGCGCACGAGGGTGCCGCCGGGCACCGCGGTGGTGTAGACGGAGTCGCAGACCAGCTCGACGATCGCCAGCCCGCGGCCCCGGACCGCGTCGGCGGACGGCATCGCGCGGCCGAACGGGCGGTCCGCACCCTCGTCGACAACGTCGCAGACGAGCCGGCCGTCCTCGGTCCAGATCCGGATGTGGCCGCCGCCGGAGGTGTGCTGCAGCGTGTTGGTGGTGAGCTCGCTGACCGCGAGCGTGAGCGCGTCGACGCGGGCCCTGGGCAGGCCGAGCGCGAGCGCCCGCTCGGTGACGAAGGCCCGCACCCGGCGCAGGTCGTCGGGGACCGCGTAGGACATCCCGTCGGTGACCTCAGGCATGGCGGCGCTCTTCGGCCGGGGCGCCCAGCAGCACGTCGAGGCCGGTCAGCTGGAGCACCGCGGCGACCGGGCCGGCCGCGTCGGTCACGTAGACACGGCTGCCGGTGTGCTTGGCCGCGTGGTGTGCGGTGATCAGGCTGTGCACCCCGCTGGAGTCCAGGAAGGTGAGACCGGCCAGGTCGACGAAGACGGCCCGGGCGCGGTGCACGGCGTCGAGCAGGACGGCGGTCAGATGCTCCCGGGCGCTGAGGTCGCACTCACCGGCGAGAGACACCGTGATCCGGCCGTCGCCGGCGGATGTCCGCGCCTCGAAGTTCGCCATCGACTGCCGTGCCCTTTCCCCGCGCGTGCCCCTGCCCCGGGCCATCATGTCATCCCGGCGGCCGGAACGGCGCTTTCGCCGGTCACCCCGTCAGGGGATGCTGTCGACCAGGGCCGCCAGCGCCCCGGCGACGGTGGTCAGGCCGGTGGTGGGCGGTCCGCCGGGCTCGGTCATGTACTGATCGCGGCGGATCTCGATCATCAGGGCGGCCACCTCGGGATTCCGCCGAAGATGGCGCAGCGGCACGTAACAGCCGGCGAACGGGCTGTCCAGGGCGGTGTCCGGGAAGACGGCCCGGGCCGCCGCGACCAGCTCCGGCGGGGTGTGGAACGAGTCGGTGCCGAGGCAGACCGGCGGGCGGGGGCCGTCGCCGTGCAGCTCGTACGGCAGGCGCTCGGTGGGGTACGAGTGGACGTCGAGCACGATCGCCCGGCCGGTCGCCGCGAGGCGCTCGTCGACGAGGGTGGCCATGGCTTCGGCGTACGGCTCGAGATAGGTCTTCAGAAGCCCCGCATCGCGTGCCGGGTCGTCGGGCCGCAACCGGTCGCCCGCATGCCCGTGCGTGTAGACCGGGCCCATTCCGGCCTGGACCATCTCGTCGTCGACGAAGCGTTCCGGGTCGACGACCAGGCGCGACAACCGGTTCACGAAGATCCACGGCCGGGTCCGGGCGGCGTCGGCCGCGGCCCCGGCGATCAGGTCGGTGTGCGCGTCGGTGAGGTGATCGAGCTCCCGGCCGATCGTGGCCGGGAACAGGCCGCTCGCCACGATCTCGCGTGCGGCGTGCGGCACGTGCAGGATCACCGGCGAGGCCGGGTCACCGGGCAGAACGTCGAAGGACACCGCGCGAACGGTACGCGCGGTGACCTTCGACATCGCCGATCAGGCCTGGCCGGCCGCGTCGCCGCAGATCGTGTCGATCAGGAGGCGGGTGACCACGTACGGGTCCACGTTGGCGTTCGGGCGGCGGTCCTCGATGTAGCCCTTGCCGTCCTTCTCGACCTGCCACGGGATGCGCACCGACGCGCCACGGTCGGAGACGCCGTAGCTGTACTCGGTCCACGGGGCGGTCTCGTGCAGGCCGGTGAGGCGCTGGTCGATGCCGGCGCCGTAACCGTCGACGTGCTCCTGGCGCTTCTTGCCCAGCGCCTCGGCGCCCGCGATGATCGCGTCGTAGCCCTCACGCATGGCCTTGGTGGAGAAGTTGGTGTGCGCGCCGGCGCCGTTCCAGTCGCCCTTGACCGGCTTCGGGTCGAGGGTGGCGGAGACGCCGTGGTCCTCGGCGATGCGGTAGAGCAGCCAGCGGGCGACCCAGAGCTCGTCGGCGACCAGCGGGGCGGCGACGGGGCCGATCTGGAACTCCCACTGACCGGGCATGACCTCGGCGTTGATGCCGGACAGGTGCAGGCCGGCGGCCAGGACGGCGTCCATGTGCTCTTCGACGATCTCGCGGCCGAAGACCTCGTCCGCGCCGACGCCGCAGTAGTAGCCACCCTGCGGGGCGGGGTAGCCGCCGCCGACCGGGAAGCCGAGCGGGCGGCCGTCCTTGAAGAAGGTGTACTCCTGCTCGATGCCGAAGATCGGCTCCTGGTCGGCGTACTTGGCGGCGACCTCGACCAGCGGGGCGCGGGTGTTGGTCGGGTGCGGGGTGCCGTCGATCAGCTCGACCTCGCACAGCACGATGATGTTGTCGCCGCCGCGCAGCGGGTCGGGACAGGTGAAGACCGGCCGCAGCACACAGTCGGACTTGTCGCCGGGCGCCTGGTTGGTGCTGGAACCGTCGAAGCCCCAGATTCCCGGCTGCTCGCCGTCGGCCAGGATCTTCGTCTTCGAGCGCAGCTTCGCGGTGGGCTGCGTTCCGTCGACCCACAGGTATTCGGCCTTGACCGCCATCGTCCTAATTCTCCTCTAACAGGGGTACTCGGGGCGTACTCCGCCTAGCCTGGATAGACCCGATGAATACCCGCTAAACCCAGGCGCGGCGCCAGAAGGCTAACCCCCGCAGATCAATTCCATGTTTCCGTTCCCGCACCTCGGACGCGTGATCCACGTAACCTTCACCAGTTTTTCGCCACTGATAACAGTTCATTTCGGACGCGTGTGACGTGCACCTCGTCCCAGGTGGATGCGCGGGCCGCCAGATAGAGCGTGTTGATCGGCGGGTCCTCGGTCGGCATCGGGTCGAGGAGCGGCGCGGCGACCAGCACGAACTCCTCGTCGCACAGGGCATGGCGCGCAGCCCGGCCCAGCGTGGCCGGATCGCGCTGACCACCAGGTCCAGCCGCCCGCCGGCGGGCACGGCGCGATGTGGGACTTCCCGTCCGACGCGGGCCTGACGGCCTTCGCCCGGGAGCTGTACGAACGCGGCGGTGTCGTGGCCGCCGTCTGCCACGGCCCGGCCGCCCTGGTCGGCCTCACCCTCTCCGACGGGACCCCGCTGGTGGCCGGCAGGCGGGTCGCCGCGTTCACCGACGCCGAGGAGAACGCCGTCGGCCTCACCGAGGTGGTCCCGTTCCTGCTGCAGAGCCGTCTGGAGGAGCTGGGCGCCCGGCACTCCGGCGCCGCCGACTGGCAGCCGCACGTGGTCACCGACGGCCGGCTGGTGACCGGGCAGAACCCCGCCTCGTCGGCAGGCGTCGCCGAAGCCGTCGTCGACGTATTGAAGAACTGAGCTCCAGAGACCACGATCAGGGGAGGGACACGGGTAAGGAGGTGGCTCCGTGGCCACTCGCAGGATCGTGGTGGGGTACGACGGCTCGCCCGACGCGCGCAAGGCCGCCCGGTGGGCCCTCGACGAGGCGTACCGGTCGGATGCCACGGTGGAGCTGCTGTACGCGTACGAGTGGCCCAGCTACGTCCCGGCCGCCGCGATGATGCCGGCCGCCGCCGTCTACCCCGACACCGACACCGACGACGCCGTCGGCGAGATGCTGACCATGGCCGTCGAGGCGGCCGCCGGCAGCCACCCGGGGGTCCGGCTGCACACCCGGGTGGAGCACGGCACCGCCGCGGTGGCGCTGGCCCAGCGCAGCGCCGAGGCCGCGCTGGTGGTGGTCGGCGGGCCGCGGCAGTCGGCGGTGCGGGCCCTGCTCGGCTCGACCTGCGCCTCGGTCGGCGCGCACGCCCGCTGCCCGGTCGTGGTGGTCCGCGGCGAGCCGCGGGACGCGGCGCCGGTGGTGGCGGGGGTGGACGACTCCCCCGCCGCCGGTCCGGTCCTGGGTTTCGCCTTCGAGCAGGCGGCGGTACGCGGTGTGCCGCTCCACGCCGTGCACGGTTGGACCCCGCCGCCCGGCCGGGATCTGCTCTGCGACGCCAACCTGGAAGCGGTCGACGCCGAGCGGCAGCGGCTGCGGTCGGTGGTGGACGGCTGGCGCCACCGGTTCCCGCAGGTGCCGGTGACCAGCGAGATCCTGGTCGGCGCGCCGGGCGAGGTGCTGGCCGGGGCGGCGGCCGGAGCGCAGCTGGTGGTGGCCGGGGCGCGGGCGCGGCGGATGGCGCTGCGGCCCTCCGTCGGCAGGCACCTGCTGCACCGGGCCCGGTGCAGCATCGCCCTGGTCCATCGAGGCCGTTAGCACCCGCCCGTACCAAGAACTTGAGCAATCTGCCGAAATCACCCGGAATGACTCCTAGAGTTTGAGTCATGCAGCTGGAGAGTCCGCCCGTGCGGCGCACCGCGCTGGAGCGGGTCCTGGGCGACCGGAGCCTGCTCGTCAAGAGCACCGTCGCCGCCGCCTGTGTGGCGCTTGTCGCGCTGGTCGTCACCGCCGTGGCCCTGACCCGGATGGCGACGCTGCGCGACAGCCTGCAGGACATGAAGGATCAGCACGTCGACAGCATGGAGCAGATCGCCGACATGCGCGGCGGGCTCACCGAATTCTTCCGCAGCGGGCTGCTGCACAGCGCCGGCCAGAGCGGCAGGAACCAGCAGATGATGCAGATGGCGCTGGAGGCCAAGGCGGCCGCCGAACAGCGGATCGACGAGTCCGTCGCCGCCTACCGGGAGATCGCCACCACGTCCGGCGCGAACGACCGCCTGGAGAAGCTGACCGCCTTCGAGGAGGGGATGCTGCGCCACCGCGGGCTCAGCACCGTGATCATCTTCGGTCAGACGCCGCCGGCCGGTTTCGAGATGCCCGCCCAGAACGAGATCCTCGGCGCGTTCAACGAGAGCGAGGCGGGGATGACCACCGCCATGAACGATCTCCAGGTGGCGGAGGAGGCCGACGCCGACGCGATGGCCGCGGAGGGCAACGACGAGTACCACCGGGCGCTGTGGATGACTCTCGGCGGCCTCGCGATCGGGTTCCTGCTCGCCGCGTTCGTCGGGGTCGGCGTGATGCGGCTGATCAAACGCCAGCTCGCCACCGTCTCCACGGCCCTGCAGGCGGTCGCCGACGGCGATCTCACCGTGCCCGCCGAGGTCCGGTCCCGTGACGAGCTCGGCCAGATGGCGCTGGCCACCAACCGCGCCCGGGAGGGCCTGCTGACCAGCGTCCGGCAGCTCAACCACGGCGCCGAGGTGCTCGGCGACGTGACGCGGCGGCTCGGCGCCATCACCTCGCGGCTGGACGCCGAGTCCCGGGCCGCCGCCGAGCAGGCCAACCTGGTGGCCGGCACGGCCGGCGAGGTCTCGGCGAGCGTCCAGTCGGTCGCCGCCGGCTCCGACGAGATGGGCGCGTCGATCCGGGAGATCTCGCAGAACGCCAACAGCGCCGCCCAGGTGGCGTCCAGCGCGGTCACCGTCGCCCAGACCACCAACGACACGGTCGCCAAGCTCGGCACGTCGTCCGAGGAGATCGGCAACGTGGTCAAGGTGATCACCGCGATCGCCGAGCAGACCAACCTGCTCGCCCTGAACGCGACGATCGAGGCCGCCCGGGCCGGTGAGCTGGGCAAGGGCTTCGCCGTGGTGGCCACCGAGGTCAAGGACCTGGCCCAGGAGACCGCGAAGGCCACCGAGGACATCGCCCGGCGGGTCGAGGCGATCCAGGCCGACACGTCCAGCGCCGTGATCGCGATCCAGGAGATCTCCCGGATCATCTCGGAGATCAACGACTACCAGGTGACCATCGCCTCCGCCGTGGAGGAGCAGACCGCCACCACCAACGAGATGAGCCGCAGCATCGGCGAGGCCGCCAACGGCAGTTCCACCATCGCCGGCAACATCAACGCGGTGGCCAGCGCGGCCCACACCACCACGGCCGCCCTGGGCGAGGCCGAGGCGTCGGTCGGCGAGCTCACCCAGGTGGCCGGTGAACTGCGCCAGGTGGTCCAGCGCTTCCGGGTCTGAGCCCGGCCCGGCCGCGGGTGGATTCCGGCCGCCGTCCGCGCCCGGAATCCACCCGCGGGTCAGCCTTCCAGCGGGACCAGGCGCTCGACGCGGCGCAGCAGCTCAGCCGGGGAGAACGGCTTGACCAGGTAGTCCTCGGCGCCGGACATGTGGCCGAGCAGCACGTCGGCCGCCGCGCCCCGGCCACTGATGATGATCACCGGGATGCCCGCGGTCTGCGGCGACGAGTGCAGCTCGTAGCAGAACCCCAGCCCGTCCAGGCCGGGCATGCCGACGTCGAGCAGGACCAGCTGCGGGCGCTCGTTGACGGCCAGCGCCAGAGCGGTACGCCCGTCGTCCGCCTCGAGCGTGCGGTAGCCCGCCGCCCGCAACTTGAACGCGAGCAGCTCCCGGACGCCCTCGTCGTCGTCGGCGATCAGCACGGTCGGCGGCTGCAGGGCCGCGGCCCAGTCCTCCTCGGCCCACGGCAGCGCGCCGGCGTCACTGAACATCAGGGCCGTGGTGGCAACGGACGGCGTCTGCGGCATGTCGTCTCCTCGCTGGTGGGACCGTACTGATCGGCGCGAGGACGGCGTGCCGCTGGAAGTCGCCGGTTGCGGTCCGGGTGCGACCTCTCCCGGCGGTTAGGTTAGGGTTACCTAAACGACTCGTGGGAGGCGACCGTGACCCAGACTGCCCTGCCGACCGAGGTGTCACCGTTCCGGTTCTTCCCGGTCCAGGTCGCCCGGGTCGCCCGGCTCAGCCCGAACTTCCTGCGCGTGACGTTCACCGGCGACAGCGTGGCCCACTTCGCCGACAACGGCTGGGACCAGCGGATCAAGCTGATCCCGCCGCTGCCCACCGGCGGCCACGAGCACCTGCCCACCGGCGCGGACTGGTACGCCCGGTGGCGCGACCTGCCCGAGGAGCAGCGCAACCCGATCCGGACCTACACCGTCCGCCAGGTCCGCGCCGCCGAGCGCGAGGTCGACGTCGACATGGTGCTGCACGGGGTGAACGGGCCGGCCTCCCGCTGGGCGGTCGCCGCCGCCCCCGGGTCCACGATGGTCATCCTCGGGCCGAACGCCGACTTCACCGGCGGCGCCGGCGGCATCGACTTCCACCCGCCGGCCGGCACCCGCCGGCTCCTGCTGGTCGGTGACGAGACCGCGGTCCCGGCGATCGCCTCGATCCTGTCCCGGCTGCCCGCCGACACCGTCGGCGAGGCGCTGCTGGAGGTCCCCGAGTCCGCCGACCGGCTCGACCTCGTCGCCCCGGCCGGTGTCACGGTCACCTGGCTGGGCCGCGACGGCGAGGCGCACGGCACGAAGCTGATCCCCGCGGTCCGGGCCGTGGCGCCGCGGCTTCTCGGCGACTGCCGGCCGCCGGCCGTGCCCACCGACCTGGAGGACGTCGACATCGACGAGGGCCTGCTCTGGGAGGTGCCGGAGGAGACGTCCGGCACCCCCGAGGGCTTCTACGCGTGGCTGGCCGGCGAGGCCGCGGTGATCAAGACGCTGCGGCGCCACCTGGTCGCCGAGTGCGGCGTCGACCGGCGGGCCGTCGCGTTCATGGGTTACTGGCGGCTGGGCCGGGCGGAGTGCTGATCAACTCCCCGGCGTGATCCGCAGCAGGCCGGTGACGGTGCCCTGGTAATAGGTCCGGTCGATCACCGTTCCGGCGGTCTGCAGCGGGTCGACCAGGCCGTACCCGAGGAACGTCCGGTCGCTGACCGCCCCGGTGCCGGAGTCGACCGCGGTGAGCGAGAACCCGTTCAGCAGGCCGTCCTGGATCACGGTGTAGAGCTTGCCGTCGGTCACCGACAGACGCGGCAGGGCGGCGCTCCGGGTGCCGGTCCGCCAGGTCACCGCACAGCCGGTGCCCGCGGCGTTCACGTCGATCCGGGTCAGGCCGCCGGTGAAGTCGGCGTCGGCGGGCACGCTCGTACCGGCGCCGTCGGGCAGTTTCGGGTAGTCGTACCCATAGGTGTTGGTGATGAAGACGCTGCGGCCGACCGCGACCGGCGCGTTCTCGGTGCCGGAGGCGGCGAGGTCGGTGAAGAGCGGCTGCACGCAGACCGGGTTCGCCGGCCCGTCGGTGGGCAGCACGATCAGGTTGAGGTGCGGGTCGGCGTTGTCGGTGATCGCCACGTACTCGTAGCCGGTCACCGGGCCGAAGAACACCGGTGTCGCGCCGCTGCCCCAGCTGAGCTGGCCCGGCTTGCGGGCGGCGCCACGGTCGTACGTGTACCGCCAGCGCGGCGCCGGAACGGCGGCCGTGGTGTCGAAGACGTAGAGCGCGTGGTCGCTGGTGACCGCGAACCGGCCCGGCGCCGTGGAGATGCTGTTGGCGACCGTCTCCCCCGCCGGCAGCCGGTGGGTGGCGATCGCGCCGGTGGCGGTGTCGGCCGCGCCGACCGTGCCGGCCGCGGTGACGAACCAGACCCGCCCGTCGTAGGCGGGGATCACCCCGACCACGGCGTCGTCGCTCGCGATCGCGCCGGCCAGGGACAGCCGCGAGGTGACGGTCAGCGAGTCCGAGGTGTGCGCGATGCGGAGCAGGTCGCGGTTCCCGTCGACGATCACCACCTGGTTCCGGTCGTCCAGGTAGGCGTAGACCCCGCCGAGCAGAGAACCCTTGGCGATCGGCAGGGAGGCGAGCGTGCCGCTGCCGCCCTTGTCGATCAGCTTCAGCACCGGGGCCTGGCCCAGGTATTCGGTGCAGAGCGCGAGCAGCGCCTTGTCGCTGCCGTGCAGCAGGGTGGGGCAGGCGGCGAGCAGGTTGTAGCGGGTGACCCGGGACGTGCTGCCGGCCGGGCCACGGCCGGTGAAGGTCTTGGCGGAGGCGCTGTCACCGTGGGTGCTGGCGCCACCGGCCGGGGCGGTGAACGGGTTCTGCGGCGCGGACCGGCCGGTCGCCACGGCGGCGGCCTGCGCGGGGACGGCGGTGGCCAGCACGGCCGCCAGCCCGGACACGGCGGCCGCGACTATCTTCGGGAGCACGCTCTCTCCTTTTCGGGGCCTCTGTCGCCCCACCGCTGAGCACTATGACCCGCGATACCTCCCATCGCCTATAGGTTTGATCGAATATCCCACAGTCCAGGACCCGACAGCGCGGTGACCTCGATCCGACAGCCCATCTGTCGGCGGGGTGCCACCGTCGAGAGCGTGACCCCACATGTACGAGCTGAGCTCCGTCGATCCGGAGGCTTCTCGGACCGGTCGCTGCGCGTCGTCCTGGACTCCGCGACACTCCCGCGGGACCAGGCCGCCCAGCTCACCCACCTGGTCGAACAGATCGATCTGACCCGGGTGGCAGCCGAGATCAACGCCATCTCCGACGCCGACCTGACCCGCTACCACCTGGCCGTCGAATACGGCGGGCGACATTGGCGCGGCACCGTCGCCGAACCCTGCGTACCCCACGAACTGCGCCCCCTGCTGCGGTTCCTGACCAGCGCCGCCCACTGACGGCCGGTGGCGGGCGCTGCCGCGACGTCGTGGTGACAGCACCCACCACCGGCCGGAGAAGATCTCAGCTTGCCCGGCGGCCGGCCGACAGTCCGGTCCCCGACCGCCGAGGCAGGCACCGATGTCCCGATACGCCGTCCGCACCGCCGTGTTCGCCGCGACCCACCTGGCCCTCTTCCTGGCCGCCGCGCACGTCCCGTACCTTCCGCTCGCCCCGCTGGTGGTCGCCGCCTTCTGGCTGACCGCGCAGACCCGCTACGACCGCCGCCGGCTCGACGTGATCGCGCTCGCCACCACGGTGATGGTCGGCGCCACCCTGGACGGTGCCGGCCTGCTGATGTGCGCCACCGTGGCGATCGCCGAGGTGGTGCCCGCCCTGCTCTTCGCCGTGCTGCTGCAACGCTGGCGGCCCGTCTCGGCCGGCCGGCTGGCCGCCTCCGCGATGCTGGCCGCCACCGCGGCCGCCGTCCTGCGCGGCGTCATCGACCCCGGCGCCGGGACGGCCGCGGACGCTTTCGGCTTCGCCCGCGACGCTGTGCTACTGCTCCTTCTGACCTTCGTGGTACGGCCGCGGCGGCGGCCCACTCCTGCGCCGCAGACGCCCGAGGCGCCCACCAAGCGGGAACCGACCCGGCGCGGCCACCTCACCGTAGTGCGCTGACCAGGGAGACCTTCGCCATACCGCCCGTCCGGACGTTCATGATCCCCGTAGCCAGGGGTCCCATCCGGTGGAAGAATCTCCGGCTCTGGATCAGCTTGACGGGGAGGAACCACCGAGATGACGACCTACGGACGATCCGCGCGAACACTGCGCCGATACGGTCCATGGACGCTGGTGGTGACGACGGCGACCATCGCCGCGGCGTACGCGTTCAACCAGTCCGCCCCGTCCGGCTACGAGTCCGAGGCGACGGTCCTCGTCGAGTCCCGGCTCGCCGTCACCCGGCCGGACGGCCCCGTCGCCCCGGCCGTCACCACCCCGCTCCCCTCCCCCGTCGTCCCGGACCTCGGCACCGAACGCGAGATCGCCCTCTCCGACAGCGTCGTGGTGCCGGCCGCCAGCCGGATCGGCATCAGCGCCGCAGCGTTCCGGGACGATCTGAGCGTCACGGTGGTGCCGGGCACCCATGTGCTCCGGGTGATGTACGCGTCCGGCAACCCGCACAGCGCCCAGATCCGGGCCCGGGCGCTGGTCGAGGCGTACGCGGACTACCGCGCCGACGGCCCGTTCACCGTCACCCCGATCAGCGAGCCGACCCTGCCCGGCGAACCGCCGACCCGCCCGGCCGCCCCCGACCTGGCCGCCGGTCTCGCGGCCGGCCTGCTGCTCGGCGCCGGGACCGCGCTGCTGCGCGCCGGCACCCGCGGCCGGGTCCGCGGCCGCGACGACTTCGCGAAGCTGACCGGCGCGCCGGTGCTGGCGACCGTCCCGCGTCACCGGGCCGCCGGCCGGCCGGTGACAGTGCACCAGCCGGACTCCCCGGCCGCCGAGTCCTACCGCTATCTGCGCTCCCGCCTGCAGCCGTCGCTGCGCCCGACCAGCGCCACCACCATCCTGGTCACCAGCCCCGGCGACCGGCAGGGCCGCACCACGACCGCCGCGAACCTGGCCGTCACCCTCGCCCGGACCGGCCGCTCGGTCATCCTGGTCGACGCCGACCTGCGCCGGCCGCGGCTGCACCAGATCTTCGGCGTATCCGGCGAGTACGGTCTGACCGCCGTCCTGGACGGCGACGCCGGTGTCCCCGACGTCCTCGAGGACACCCGTGTCCCCGGCCTGCGCCTGATCCCGGCCGGCGACACCGACGGCGCGCACACCGACCTGATCGGCGGCGCCCCGCTCGCCCGCACCCTGCGCGCCGTGCAGAAACAGGCCGATGTGGTCGTCATCGACTCCAGCGCGGTGCTCACCGCCTCCGGCGCGATCAGCCTGGCCGCCCTCGCCGACCAGGTGCTGCTGGTCGGCGACTTCCGCCGCACCAGCCGCGAGTCGGTCCGCCGCGCCCTCGCCGAACTCGCCGAGGTCCTCCACGGCAACGTCAGCCCCGTGCTGGTCAACGTGCCGAAGAGCGCCGGCGCCCTGGTCCCCCGCCCTCGCACCCACCACACCGCGCCCAGCAACGAGCCGTTCACCCGCGACCGCCTGGTCTCCGACGCCGACGACGTAGCCCCACCCGGCGTCACCTCGCACACCTACGTCGACGCCCAGCCCGCCACTCCCCACAACGACGCCCTCGCCGACTACTACGCCCGGACCGCCACCGTGGCCGTCCCCGTGATCTACGGCTCCACCAGGACCGCCACCGTCTACGCCTCCTCCACGGTCACCATCACCGAAGCCGACCTCGACGCAGACACCGATGCGGAACCCCGCGCCACCCCTCCCGCCGACACCGTCCTCGACATCGACGCCACCCCGCATCCCGACCACAGCGCGCACGCCGACGCCAGACCGCACGCCGACGCTGAACCGCACAGCGAGGCGGCCTCACACAGCGACGTCGACCCGTACACCGACATCGACCCGCACGGCAATGGCGACCCGCACGGCAATGGCGGAGCGCACACCGACGTTGACCCGCACGCCGATGGCGGCCCGCACGGCAAGGCGACCTCTCACCCCGACGGCGATCCGCCCAGTGCGGCGACCTCTCACCCCGACGGTGAGCCGCACAGTGCCGCGACCTCGCACACCGACGGCGATCCGCACGGCGACGCGGCTCGGCACTCCAACGCCGACACCGGGAAGCCGGCCGCCGGCGATCCGGCCGACGATGACGAGAAACCGGGGAAGTAGCCGGATTGACCCTCGATCGTGTCAGTTCATGGACAACACCGGGCCCACTGTCCGATTAGCGTCGCTCCTGGAGCGTGAATGAACCGCAACGCCCGATTGGTCCCACGGTGAACAGGGCATGTGCCGCACAGGCCCCGCCCGGCGAATCTCCCCAGAGAGGTGAGCGATGACCACGAACCAGACCACGATCGCCGAAGACACGACCACCAACGGCAGCGGCACCACCGAACGCGCCCGTCAAGCCGTCACGACGGCAGGCAACCGGGCCGCCGGCGCCGTCCGCCGAAACCCCAAGAAGTCCGCAACCGCGACCACCCTGGTCCTGGCCGCCGCCGCAGCCGGCGCCGTCCTCCTGACCCGCCGCCGCTCGGCTGCCAAGGCGTCCCGTACCCGCAACCGCATCGCCGCCCTCCTCCACCGCTGACCGAGAACCCCCGATGCCACCGTCCTGCCAGGACGGTGGCATCGGCATCTCCACCACCGTTCAGCCTTCCCTCCCCGGACACCGCCATCGCCCGCGCAGCACCGGACCCCGTCCGGCTGGTTCTCACGGCTGTCTCGAAAGTGGGCCATCACCGCAGCAAATGCCTTGATCGAAGACGTTATGTCAACCGCGCCCAGCGGCCGGCTTTCATCGGCAGCCGCGGGAGTATCGGTCCAAGGACGAGCGGGCCCGGTTGCGGTGTTGTTCGGCTGGTCGTCGCGGCTGTCTAAGGCCCGTCGAGACAGCCGCGACGACCAGCTGGATAAGACCCACTGATCCGGGACAGAACCACGGCCGTCCATAGCCTTCGGACACCGCTTGGCTCTGTCCTCCTGCCCTCCCCGGGAGTCAGTGGTGGGGGCCGCCGGCGCCCATGAGGGCCCGCGGAGGGTGGGGTGTCTCAGAGGCTCCCGCTTGACAGGAAGCTCTGGGTTCGGCATAGAGGTGGTACGCGGGCCGACCAGAGCAGGACTGTGCGAGGGAGGAACTATGCGGATCAGTGACATTCTCCGGGTCAAGGGCGAGCAGGTGGTGACCGTGACCCCGGAGTCGACCGTCGAACGATTGGTGGCGGTTCTCGGAGAACATCGAATCGGGGCGGCCGTCGTGTCGTCCGACGGCTCGGTGGTGGAGGGAATCGTCAGTGAGCGAGATGTCGTACGCGCCCTGGCCGCACGAGGAGCCGCAGTCCTCGTCGAGCCGGTCAGCGCCATCGCGACAGCCCAGGTCAGAACAGTGGAACCGGAAGCCCGACTCGAGGACGTGGAACGCCTCATGACGCAGGGCCGGTTCCGCCACGTCCCCGTAGTCATCGACGGAACACTCCGCGGCGTCATCAGCATCGGTGACGTCGTCAAGAACCGCATCGACGAGCTGGAAACCGAACGCAGCACCCTCACCGAATACATCACCGGCGAACGAGTCTGACCACAGGACCCACAAGAAATCCCGAGGACTCACCGGAGAACACCGGCACTCCCGTGGTCCGCACGTCGCGGCAGCC